>CALKCU010000001.1 GCA_938083005.1 uncultured Sulfolobales archaeon
CCCACGCCATCCACATGCCCCCGAACGCGGCCAGCTTCTTGTGCCTGGCGGCCAGGTTGTAGGGCCCGTGTACCGGGCCTCCTCGACCGAGCTTCCCGATCGCGTACTCTGCTACGGCCAGCGGGAACGCGACTATCACCAGCCACACCAGGTAGGCTAAGAGGAAGCTTCCGCCCCCGAACTTGGCCGCCCTCCACGAGAACCTCCAGTAGTTCCCGGCGCCCACGGACCATCCCACCGCGGTCATAAGCAGCGCGAAGCTGCTCCACGTGCGCTCGAGAGTTCTAGATATTAGAGATTGAGGCGAGCTTGTCCTAGACATTAGAGATGCCCGTATAAGTAAAGCGTCACGGTATATATGTTTTGTTACCGTGAAACGAAAGCTTATATGTTGCCGGTAGAGAGTCGCGCGGTGGTCTAGTTCGCCGCGGGACAGAAGGATCTGGGAGCACCCCGTACTAACCTTCCGTCGGGGTAAGAGGCTGACCTTCGCCTTCGAGGGAGCACCTGTCGAGGCCTACGAGGGGGAGACCGTCGCTATAGCGCTATACGCGGCTGGGATCGGTGTTCTCTCGTGGAGCCCCGGTCTCGGCAGACCAAGGGGTCCCTTCTGCATGATAGGGAAGTGCAGCAGCTGCTTCATGATAGTCGACGGGGTCCCGAACGTCAAGACCTGTAGGGAGCCCGTGAGGGAGGGCCTGGTAGTCGAGAGGCAGAGGGGGTGGGTCCCCCCAGCCGGCGGCGTCGAGCTCGGCGGCGTCGAGAATCGCGAGCTCGAGGCGGATCTCCTCGTAGTGGGGGGCGGTCCCGCGGGGCTCTCGGCCGCTCTGAAGGCCGCGGAGTACGGGCTGGACGTGGTGATAGTGGACGAGCACCTCAGGCTGGGCGGTCAGCTCCTGAAGCAGACTCACAAGTTCTTCGGCAGCGTCGAGCTCTTCGGCGGCCTCAGGGGTTTCCAGATAGCCGAGGAGTACATCAGGAAGCTGGAGTCGAACGAGAAGGTCAAGGTACTCTCCCAGTCGGCAGTCTACGGGGTATTCAGAGGAGGGCTCGTCGGCGTAGTCGGTAGAGGCGCGCACTATGCGATAAGGCCGAAGTCCGTTGTGGGGTCTCCCGGAGCCTCGGAGAGGTATCTTGACTTCGTTAACAACGACCTGCCGGGCGTCATAGGGGCTGGAGGCGCTCAGACGATAATGAACGAATTCGGGGTCAAGCCAGGGGAGAGGGCCCTCGTCGTCGGCTCGGGCAACGTAGGCCTGATAGTCTCCTACCAGCTACTGCAGGCCGGTGTGAGAGTCGAAGCGATAGTAGAGATACTGCCCGAGATAGGGGGCTGGTTCGTCCACGCGGCGAAGGTAAGGAGGTACGGGATCCCGATCCTCACGAGGCATACGCTCAGGGCCGTCTACGGGAACGAGAGAGTCGAGGAGGCAGAGGTCGTAGAGGTCGACGAGAGGTTCAACCCCATACCCGGGTCCGAGAAGAGGTTCGAGGTGGACCTAGTTCTGCTAGCCGTAGGTCTGGAGCCCGACTTCAGGCTGTTCGCCCAGTGCGGTGCGGCGATGAAGTGGTCCCCCGATCTAGGGGGCCCGGTGCCGCTCAGGACCTCAGACCTCGAGACCTCGGTCAGGAACCTCTACGTAGCCGGGGATGCCTCAGGTATAGAGGAGGCCACCACAGCTATGATCGAGGGTCAGATAGCGGCTCTGTCCACCGCCTCGAAGCTGACCGACGGCTCCAGAGCGAGCAGAGCGATCGAGGAAGCGGAGAAGCTGAGCAAATTCCTGTGGGATGAGTATAGGGCGTCGCCGCTACTCGCCAGGGCCAGGCGCGGGAAGCTATCGGTCACCGTTAGCAGAGAGGAGATGGAGAGAATCAGGTCGCTCAACCCATCGCCCGTCTCGTTCGGGTGACAAGCCGTGGCGATCCGGTCCTACAGGAGGACGGGAGTCGTAGAGCTCGAGGAGCTGGCGAGGCTGAACATGCTACCACCCGAGGAGAGGCTCAGGAGGGGTCCTGCGGCGGTCCTCGAGTGCCCGGAGATGATACCCTGTAACATATGCGTTCCCTACTGCCCCACGAGGGCTATCGGGATGGAGAGGCTCATAGACCTGCCGGTGGTCGACTGGGAGAGGTGCACCGGCTGCGGGATGTGCGTGGCTGTATGCCCGGGGCTGGCAGCCTTCGTCGTGGACCTCTCCGGTGAGGACTGCGACTACGTCACCGTGCCGCACGAGCTCCTCCCGGTACCCAGGGTCGGCGAGGAGGTGATACTTCTGAGCAGGCGCGGCGAGAGGATCGGGAGGGGGACCGTCGTCAGAGCCTGGGAGAGGAACAGGACGTACGTGGTCACGGTCAGGGTACCCAAGGGGTTGGGGACGGAGGTGAGGGCGGTATGGGTGGAGAAGTAGTGAAGAGAGGGAGCGTGACGGTGGTCTGCAGGTGCAACGACGTCACCGAGGAGGAGATAGCAAAGGCCATAGAGATGGGCGTAGACGACTTCGAGCTGCTGAGGAGGTACCTGAGGCTGGGGTTTGGACCGTGTCAGGGCAGGAGCTGCATAATGGTAGCTGCGAGGATCTTCTCCAGGGCGACGGGTAAGAGCATGGACGAAGTGCTGTCGAACTACAGAATCAGACCCCCCATACTACCGGTCCCGGCGAAATACTTCGTTAGGGGTGTCGAGCGGTGAGGGTCCTAGTAGTGGGGGCCGGGATCAGCGGCCTGTTCGTAGCCCGCGAGCTGGCCCTCCGCGGCGTCGGAGGCGTGACAGTCCTGGACTCCGGGTACCCGGGTAGCGGCGCTACTCTGAGGAACCTCGGGTGCTTCAGGAGCTCGTTCACGTCGCCCGAGCACGTGATCCTGATGAAGGAGAGCATCCGCGAGTGGCTGAGGCTTAGGGAGGAGGTGGGGCTCAGGATCGAGCAGAGGGGCTATCTGTGGGTAGCTCGGAAGCCCGAGACCCTGGAGAGCTTCGAGAAGCTAGTGGAGTTCCACCACCAGCACGGCGTCCCCACGCGCGTAGTAGACGTAGATGAGATCAGGCTCCTAGAGCCGAGGCTCAACACCAAGGTGGTAGCGGGAGCGATGTTCGACCCAACCGCCGGGAGGATGGCCATCCTGGAGAACTTTGTCAAGCTCTATCTAGAAGTGAAGAGACTCGGGGTCAGAGTCCTCCCGTACACGAGGGTGACCAAACTCGTTCCGCGCGGTAGTAGGGTAGCGGCCGCTGAGACCAGTCGGGGTCCGGTGGAAGCGGAGGTCTTCGTCGTGGCAGCTGGTGGGGAGAGCCGGGATGTCCTGGCCACGGCCGGGGTTCACGTGCCCATAACGGACGTGCCGAGGCACCCCTGCGTAACCGAACCCTACGCCGAGCTTCTGAAATCCGCGCTCGTAATCGACTGGGATACTCCCGGGTCGCCCCACATAACCCAGAACGAGCACGGAAGCTTCATACTGGCCCGGGACCTCGAGGATACCCCGGGGACCTCCATATACTCGCAGAGGGCCGACGCGATGCCTCATATATTAAAGCCCCTCCGGGAGTTGCTGCCGTTCCTGACCGAGATCAACATCCTGAGGTACTGGATGGGCTACTACGACATGACTCCCGACCACCACCCGGTCTACGGTCCAGTTGACCCCTACGAGAACCTCTACGTGGCGGCGGGCTTCAGCGGACACGGTATGATGATGGCGCCAGTCACCGGGAAGATCATAGCCTCGTGGATCCTAGACGGAAGACCCTACATCGATGTAGC
>CALKCU010000002.1 GCA_938083005.1 uncultured Sulfolobales archaeon
TATGATGAACGCGAGGCTCGAGGTCGCCTATCCGTGGACGGGCTGGGGCTACGAACTCGACGCTATCGCCTCCTGCGTCCTGGGCGGCATAATGCTATCGGGAGGAGTCGGAAGCCCCCTGGGACCGGTCTTCGGGGCATACATGCTGACCCTTCTAACGAATGTGCTGATACTCCTGGGTGTCAACCCGTACCTCCAGTGGGTCGTCAAGGGCGTGGTCCTGGTCGCCGCGGCTGTGGCCCTGACGAGAGGACTCAGGTACGTAAAGTAGCGGTTAGCGATCTAGGAAAGCTCTTGCGAGTCCCGTAGGTGCTCTAGGACGGTCGCGCTCAGTCCAGCCTCTCTAGCCTGACACCCTTGGACCTGAGTCCGTTCACTATGTAGTTGAACGCCTTGGGGTCCGGGCCCAGGAGCTCGGGTGGAACCAGACCCTTAGGGACCTCTCCCCTGATTAGGAGGTCAGTGATCAGCGCGGCAGTGTAGCCGGTCACTCGAGCCATTGAAGTATGTCCTCCGGTCGCTTCGTCGTAGAGAACGTACCTGATAGTCCCGTCCTTGCCGCTTCCCACCACCTCCATCACGGATACGTCGGCGGTTTCGTAAGTCATGTGCGGCAGTATCACCTCCAGCGTCTTCCCCAGGTGCTCTCTCCTGAAGAACCCCAGCTCCTTGAGTATCCTCATCCTCTCTAGGTGCCCCGGCCACCTCAGCGTGTACTCGGTCATCTCGCTCGCTCTAACCGTGTAGAGCATGGTCCTGAGCCCGTCGGTCGGGAACCTCTCGAGCTCGAGCCCTAGGATTCTCACTCTCTCTATGGTGCTCAGGGGGTCCACCGAGACGATCCTGCCCCCTCTGACCACTCTCGCGGGCCTGAGGTACTCATCTATGAGATCCTCCGGGGAGAAGAGGACCGCGTGGTAGAGCGGCGGCCTGGGCTCCTTGGGTAAACCGCCCACGTTCACCTCGACCCTCTCGAGGGGCCCGAGCTCGCTCTGGATCCTGCCCACCAGGACGTTGCTAAGCCCGGGAGCGAACCCAGCGTCGACTACAACCGTGATGCCCGCTCCCTCGACGAGGTCCTTGAGCGGGAGAGCGTCCTCAGGCATGAAGGAGACGTCTACGAGGTCCCTGCGCGCCTCGGTGCAGGCCCCGAGCACTCTGTACCCTAGGCTCCCCGGGAGAGCGTCTACCACGACATCGAACTCCTTGACGACCTCCACCAGCCTGTCCCAGCTACTCAGGTCCGCGACGAGGGTCCTAACATAGGGCTTGAGGGGTTCCAGGCTTCTCTCGCTCTTGTCCACCGCGGTGACGTCGTGGCGCCTGCTTAGCTCGAGGGCTATCAAGGAGCCGACCCTCCCAGCTCCGAGGACCGCTATGCTCACGCTCCTCTACCGGGTCAGCGTAGGGCGGCTCAAAAAATAGCCTGGGCACTGCTCTAGAGCACGGGCTCTCTACTCGTACTCTATCGTGGCCGGGGGCTTCGGCGTTACGTCGAATCCCACCGCTCTAATACCGCCGACCTCGAGTAGACTCGAGACGGTCTTCAGGAGGAGCTCGTCCGGGGGTCTGACCACGTCAGCCGTCATGAAGTCCGAGGTGCTGACGGCTCTAACGGAGACGAAGTATTTGCCCCCAGAGCGCTCGCTCAGCATCACGACGAACCTGGAGACTCCGGCTTTCTCGGTGAGCTCCGAGACCTCCCCAGCGTCGAGCCCGGGGTCTCCCTCCAGGAGGGCTACTGGAGCATAGACCCTCCTCCCGCTCCCGACCCCGGTAGCCAGGACCCGGAATTTGCGGTAGCCCAGGCACCTGCCCGAGCTAAGGCAGACCTCGGCCCGGGGCCCGAGCTCGTGCTCCCACACCGCCGCGAAGTACTGACTCGCCCCGGCGTTGGCAAGAGTCTCCTCGACGAGCTCCGTGGCCCTCCTGACGATCTCGAGCTTTTCGAGCGTGAGCACTCCAACAGCCCTCACCAGGAGGCCGGGACCCGGGAACGGCTGCCTCGCGATTACGGCCTCGGGGATTCCCAGATACCTCGCGACCTCTCTGACCTCGTGCTTGTAAAGATCCCTTAGCGGCTCTATCACTCTGACGCCGAACCTCTCCTGTAGCTCTCCGCTCAACACGTTGTGCTGGGTCTTGACCCCCCTAACGGTTTCGACGACATCGGCTCTAATGGTCCCCTGAACTAAGTACTCGGCCCCGGACTCTCTGACTATCTCCGACATGACCCTGTAGAAGACCTCCCTAAAGGTCCTCCTCTTCTCCTCGGCGTCGCCGAGCCCAAGCAGAGAGCCGTAGAACCTCGCCGACTCGTCGACCACCTCAACGTCGATCAAGCCCCTCAGGCTATCCCTGGTCTTCCCGCTCTCGCCCGACCTCATGAAGCCCGTGTCCACGTAGACTGCTCTGACGACCTCCCCGAGAGCCCTCCTAACTAGGACCGCCGCCGTGACGCTGTCCACTCCACCGCTCACAGCCGCCAGGACTCTCCTGGTCCCTCCATAGGCTTTCCTCAGCTCCTCGACGGTCTTCTCGACGAACTCGACCGGGTCGAACATGGTCCCACCGTCAGCTTAACTCATACTAAATAAGCCTACCGCAGTCCGTCTCCGACGGACTCCGTCTGGCTTTAATTCTTAAAAGTGGCGGTCTACTACGGGGCCTCCGTGGTCGAGGTAGTGTACGTCTCGTGGAGTAGGGCCCTCAGGCTCTGCTACCGGCTCGCAAAGATGGTGGCCGACTCGGGTTACAGGCCGGAGGTTATCGTAGCTGTAATGAGGGGGGGAGTAGTCCCCGCGCTCGTGATCAGCGACGTCCTGAACGTGGAGTCCTTCTACGCGATAAGGGTCAAGCACTGGGGAATAGCCGAGGAGGTCCACCCGACGCCTGTCGTCGAGCAGCTGCCCCAGGGTAGGGTGGAGGGCAGGAGAGTCCTCCTGGTCGACGAGGTCGCGGACACCGGGAAGACCCTGGAGGTGGCCATTAGGGAGCTATCGAAGCTGAACCCGAGGGAGCTCAGGTCGGCGGTGCTCCACCTCAAGCCCACGTCAACGGTGGTGCCGGACTACTACGCCGAGAGGCTGGACAGGTGGATCTGGGTATTCTATCCCTGGTCGCTAGCCGAGACCCTGATCGCGCTTACCCTGAGGGAGTACGGGAGCGGGGGGCTCACGGAGGAGCAGCTACTAAAGAGAACGAGCGGGCTCGCGAAAAGGCTCGGGGTGGGGGGACCCGTGGAGAGGATACTCAGGATCTCACTAAGGTACTACCACCGGTCCCAGAGCTCCGATCCCGGTGTCAGCTCGGCAGGAGCACGTTGAGGTATCTGAACGCAGAGTCCGGGGCTATCGTCACCACGACACTTCCTCTGGGTAGGGATCTCGCGATGCTCAGGGAGGCGTAGACGTTCGCTCCAGCCGATATCCCGGCCATTACCCCCTCCTCTCTTATCAGCCTCCTCGCGGTCTCGATGGCGTCCCGCCTCGAGACCTCGACCACGGCGTCAGCGACCCTCCTATCGAAGTTCCCGTGGACCTTCTTCGACGCCAGCCCGTCGATGTACTCCTCGCCCGGACCCCCGACTAGCCTGGATCCCCTCGGGGCCACCGCGACCACCTTGACCTCCGGCGACATCTCCTTGAGGAGCCTCCCCACTCCCGTTATAGTGCCGCCGGTGCCGACCCCCATGACGAAGGCTGTGATCCTGCCTCCCAGGGCCTGCCAGATCTCCCTGGCCGTGGTCTCGTAGTGGGCCCTCACGTTTGCCGGGTTCTCGAACTGGTTCAGGAAGACCCCTCCGAGCTCCTTGGCGAGCTCCTCGGCAACCCTTATATAGTACCGCGGGGAGGCCGGGTCACTGCTCCCGTAGTGGACCTCGGCTCCCAACAACCTCAGCATGGCTACTTTCTCCGGGCTTGCCTCCTCTTCGACCACTATCACCGACCTGAGTCCGTAGAACCCGGAGACGAACGCGACGGATATGGCCATGTTCCCGCTAGAGGCTTCGACCACTACGTCGCCCTCCCTTAGCCCGTACTTCTCGACAGCGTCTCTGATCATGTAGAGAGCGGCCCTGTCCTTGTGGCTACCGGTAGGGTTCATGTACTCGAGCTTCACGTAGACTTCAACGCCCGGTGGGGAGAGCCTTCCGAGCCTCACGACCGGTGTATTCCCTACAAGCTCGACCAGCCTGGCGGCGACCGCCGGAGCACCGGAGCGCATGCGCGGATCACCTCCGACCTTCCTACGAGTCCCGAATTTTAATCAGTGTAGTCGTCGCACTTCGCGCGGATCGGGTCCAGCGCTATTCCCCCCGCTGTGCCCAGGGCTTCCGGTACGCGCCGCTGTACCAGGGTACCAGCCTGGCGACAACTCCGAAAGCGTCCTTGAGCATCCTCTCGTCCGTCATGGGCGGATCGTACTCCCCGGAGGTCTGCACCCTCCAGCTCAGGGTCCGCGCCTCGCCCCTAGCGTACCTGGCTATCGACTCCATCTTGCCAAGAACGGGCTCCACCTCCCTCAGGAGCTCCCTGTCGCGCACGGACTCCCGGAGCTCTCTCACGAGCTCGAGCACCTCGCCCGCGTTCTCCCTCGTGACGGTAGCCTCTCTGAGGTCCATAAAGCTGGCCCTGTTGAACTCTACGAACCTCCTGAACCAATACCTGCCGCTCTTGTTGACGATGCTGTCCACGGAGTCGGACAGGCTCCTCTCCGGGTCGTAGGAGGGGTTTAGCAGCGCCTCCGCCACGGTGTAGAGAGGCACCCTGGACGCCTCGCACTCGTTCATCGGGTTCGACACGTACCCGGAGACGTACCTGGCGAGCTCCGGGGGTCTGTTCCTCAGCGGACCCAGGTGGAGCCTGGTTATCCCGTAGACCGTGAAGTAGTCGTTGACCGGGTAGTTGTCCCATAGGAACGGCTTCCTGTTGAGGAGCCGGGAGACGGCCTCCAGCTCCTCGACGCTTATCCTGTGGGATGCTACCCACATACCGGTCCAGACTACGTGTACCCCGGGGTCGACGAGCTCGCCGAGCTCTCTCATGTAGTCCTCCCGGAGCCCGTAGTAGTAGGTGGGGCAGAACACTAGGGACCTCGGCTTCAGTTCCCTGTACAGCCTGTTCACCAGGTGGGCCTGGGCCTCGGCCAGGGTCCTGAACCCCCTCCCCCTGAGCACTGGGGGGATGTCGTCGAGGAATAGAGCCAGGTCCTCGATCCCCAACTCCATGAACCACTCGAACTTCCTCGCGAGCAGAGCCACGTCACGCTCTGACGAATAGTCCACGTCCAGACCGGGGCTCAAAGCGAACACCACCCTAACGCCGTACCTCGACGCTGCGTCCAGAAGCATGATCAGCCTGTCCGCAAAGCTCGAGTCGTAGGGAAGCCTCCACCGGTCCCTGTGCAGGGGGTCCCACTTGGGCGCGTAGACGTACGCGTTCAAGCCTACTCTGCCGAGAAACTCCACTAGGCTCAGCCTCTCGGTCCAGTCCCACGGCGGCCCGTAGAACCCCTCGACAACTCCTAGCAGCATAGTCCCGACACATAAGTCCGTTACTGATAAAAGGCTTAGGCTCCCAAACGGGGAGGAGCAGCCCGCATCGTTCGGGGAGTCGAGAACGCGCGTGGTCTTGCCCGAGAGCGAGCGCGGAGTTACGCTGTTGACGGTATCCGCGCTCTTGGCATCTCTCCCGGGCCCGCTCCTCATGGTCGGGTTCGAGACGCTCGCGCTCCGCGCTGGCGTAGTCTAACAACCCCTTGCCCGAGCTCCTGTTTTTGGTCCACCAACAGAGAGCCGAGCATGTCTGGGGCTTTTCCCTTCGAGAGAAACCGTATGCGCTTCCCCGCGGAGCCGGCGAGTTGAACGCTTGCCGAGCACGCGGGGTCCGAACGCGTGATCCTCGTACTTTTTCCGCGGGTTCTCGAGGAGCTGGGGAGCGTCGTGATCGAGGACCCTGTGGTGCGGGTGATTACCTACGCCCTCATCCCAACGGTGGCGACAGTCCTAGGCTCCGCGCTGGTATTTCTCCGCTCCGGCCTCGACGAGAGGTTTGCGGATGCTGCCCTGGGGTTCGGCTCGGGCCTCATGGTCTACGTGGCATTCGCTGAGCTCCTGGTCCCCTCGCTCGAGCTCGGCGGCCTCGGCCTGTCGTTACTGGGGTTTATCGCCGGGTTCGCGCTCATCAAGGCCCTGGACGTGCTCGTCCCCCACACGCGCATAATCCGGGGCGAGCTGAGCGAGAGGATGGCCCTGGTGGCCCTGGCCATAGCTATACACAACGTCCCCGAGGGCCTCGCGGTCGGTTCGGCGTCCCTCTACAGCCCCGAGGACGGTCTCGCTGCTGCTATAGCGATAGCTGTGCAGGACGTACCGGAAGGGCTGGTAGTGTCGCTAGCCGCGATGGCGGCGTCCGGGTCGAGGCTGGTGGGCTTCTCGGTCGGGGTTCTGAGCGCCGCGTCCGAGCTCGCCTCCGCCATGGCTGCCCTGGTGGGGCTTGTCGAGACCGCGGTGACACTCCCCCTGTTGCTGGCCCTCTCGGCGAGCGCGATGGTCTACGTGGTCATACACGAGGTGGCTCCCGAGATCTTCGGGCACGAGCATGACGAGTACTCTACAGCGGGGCTCCTCGCGGGGCTGGTGCTAGGCATCCTGACCTCTGCTATATGAACTACGGCCCCGCGTTGCGGATCCCTCCCGCTCCTCCGAGCTTTTTACTCCTAGCCCCTACTATACTCCCGGTGCCTCCATGGCCCGGCTGGAGCAGAGGATATCTAGGACCATATGGAGGAGCACGGCCCGGGACTGGCTCGAGCTCTCGGACGTCGACGTGGTCGTAGTAGGGGCCGGTCCATCGGGCATGGCGGCGGCCAAGTATCTGGCGGAGAGGGGGTTTAGAGTCGTAGTTTTCGAGAGGAGGCTCAGCTTCGGCGGCGGCATAGGGGGAGGCGGGATGCTCCTTCACAAGGTCGTTGTAGACGAGAGCGCGCTCCAGGTCCTCAAGGACTTCAGCATAAGGTACTCTAAGGACGAGGAGGAGGGCCTCTACATAGTCGATGCCTCCGAGCTCATGGCCAAGCTCGCTACCGGTGCCATAGACTCTGGAGCCAAGATTATTCACGGAGTCCACGTGGAGGACGTCATCTACCGGGACGACCCGCTCAGGATAGAGGGAGTGGTGGTGCAGTGGAGCGCCGTTACGCTATCCGGGCTCCACGTAGACCCCATCTTCGTGACTAGCAGAGCGGTCGTGGACGCGACCGGTCACGAGGCGGGGGTACTCAACATAGTAGCCAGGAAGGTCCCCGGGGTCAAGCTCCAGCTCGAGGGCGAGAAGTCAGCGTACGCGGAGCTCTCCGAGAAGCTCGTGGTGGAGAGAACCGGGAGGGTCATACCAGGGCTTTACGTAGCGGGGATGGCGGTTGCTGCCCTCTACGGATTACCCAGGATGGGGCCGATCTTCAGCTCGATGCTGCTATCAGGCAAGAGGGTCGCGGAGATAGTGGCCGCCGACCTGAGGGGTCCCGGTCCCCGCTAGGCGCGGTCCCGCGTCCCGAGGAGACTCGGGCTTCCTAACCCGGTGTAGTGAGGGTCGCAGCGGTTTTAATCCCCCGTTAGAGCTTCGTATCTCGGTGGAGGAGGTCGTTGGGCAGCAGTGGGGCTCTGGCTCTCTGGTTATGGCACTACATGTCCAAGAGGGCCTTCCTCCTTACTGCTCTCGTAGCGCTGGTGCTGCTAGCGGCCTACGCTGCTAGCCTACCCCCAGTCTTCGTCAGGTACGCTATAGATAGAGGAGTTGCTGCCGGCTCCCTGGAGGGAGTCCTTCTATACTCGGCCCTGACCGTGGCTATGACCGCGGCGTCTGGCGTCACGAACTTCCTGGCCAGGTACGTCTCGGCTGGATACGCTCAGGAGGTCACCCACCGGATAAGGCTTGAGGCCTTCGAGTCGGTCCTCAGGAAATACCTGGGGTTCTTCGACAAGTCCTCGGTTGGGCAACTGATCTCGAGGATAACCAACGACAGCGAGAGGGTGGCGAGCTTCCTCTCGGACAGGCTCAGGATGATCACTAACGCGGTGGGCCTCCTCGCCTTCTCGGCCTACAACATGTTCGGGCTCCAGCCGCAGCTCTCGGCAATAGCCGTCTCATCGATGGTCCTCGTGGTCGCGGTCTACGCGCGCTACGCGTCTATCATAAGGCCTCTCTACGACTCGATAAGGCACCAGCTCGGAGTCCTAGCGTCCCTGACTACGAACAACCTAGTGGGGATCAAGACCGTCAAGGGGCTAAACATAGTCGGCAGCGAGATGGAGAGATTCGGGCGGGAGAACGAGAAGTTCGCCGAGATGAACGTGAGGGCGGCGAGGGTCAGGGCGTTCTACGGCCACTCTACCGCACTCGTGCTCGGCATCTCGTCGGCCCTCGTGATATTCTACGGGGCCTACGCTATAGAAAGGGGGGAGCTCACGGTAGGTGGGCTCGCGATGTTCCTTACATACATAGCCGCTCTCTCCAGGCCCCTCAACATGCTGGGCTTCTCGATAGCCGATGTCCAGAGGGCTCTCGCCTCCGCCAAGAGACTCTACGAGCTGACGAGCTCCGAGGAGGTGGTCCGCGAGAGCCCCGATGCTCTGGCCCTGGAGAGGGTCGAGGGGTCTCTGAGCTTCGTTAACGTATCCTTCACATACCCGTCTGGCAGGAGAGCCCTTAACCGGGTAAACCTCGAGGTGAGGAGCGGGGAGAAAGTACTCATAGTGGGTCCCCCGGGGTCCGGGAAGTCGACGCTACTGAAGCTGGTGATGAGGTTCTACGAACCCGACGAGGGTGCTATACTTCTCGACGGCATCGACGTGAGGGACGTCAAGCTGTCGTCCCTTAGGATGCACGTCGGCTACGTGCCCCAGGAGCCGTTCATCTTCAACGGCACGATATATGAGAATATAGTCCTCGGGAACCCGAACGTGGTTATGGATGATGTGGTTAGGGCGGCCGAGGTAGCCAAGATACGCGACTTCATCGAGAGCCTCCCCTGGAGGTTCGAGACCCTCGTGGGTGAGAGGGGAGTGAACCTCTCCGGGGGCCAGAGGCAGAGGATAGCGATAGCGAGGGCCCTCGTGAGGAACCCCAAGGTGCTTCTCCTAGACGACCCGGTGGCTAACCTCGACGCTGAGACCGAGAGGGCTCTCCTCGAGGATCTGAAGGAGATTTTGAGGGGCAGGACGGTCATTATCGTGACTCAGAGGCTCTCGCTAGTCCCGCTGGCGGACAGGATAGTCGTCATGAACGACGGCGAAGTTGTAGAAGAGGGAACGCATGAGGAGCTCGTGAGGAGGAGGGGGCTCTACTACAGGCTATACACTTCCATGGTGGGAGGGGATGCGAAGGGCTAGTAGACCCCGAGTTGAGACGGCGACCCTGCGCGAGATGCTAGGACTTGTCCTGGCGTATAGGAGGGACGTGATCGTAGTCGCCACAGCCGTGGTCGCCGGCAGTATAGCCCTGCTCGCATCCCCCTACATACTCGGGCTCGTGATAGACGAGGGCATAGTCGGAGGGAGGCTAGACCTGCTCCCGAAGCTCGCCTCCCTCTACATCGCTACGGTGCTGCTGCAGTGGGCAGCCATGGTGGTGAGGACTATCAGGATAGAGACCGTGGGTCAGAGAGTTCTGAAGAACCTCCGCGAGCTCCTCTTCAGCAAATACGTCAAGGCTACCCTGGACTTCCACAAGAGATACCAGGTGGGAGACCTCGTATCCAGGCTGGTCAACGACACGTCGGTGGTCAACGAGTCCATGGTCACGGGGCTGCTCAACGTCCTCGGGGATTTAGTGTCCATGGCGGGCTCCCTGGCGATGATGGCCTACCTCAGCCCCCAGCTGACCCTCGTCTCCCTGGCTACGGTCCCCCTCATGGTGTTCGTAGCGAAGAGGCTGGGAGCCAGGCTCAGGAGGACCTGGAGGGAGGTCAGGGAGAGCGTGTCTAGGATGACCTCGGTGGTTGAGGAGAACGTGTCGGGCATAGAGGTCGTGAAGTCGTTTGGCCTCGAGGGGGACGTCCTCTCTAGGTTCGACAAGGTCTCGCGCGAGGTGTCTAGGACCTCGGTGAAGGCCTCGATCTTGGCCGGGCTCTTCTTCCCCCTCATGAACGTATCGATGTCTCTCTCCCTGGCAGTGGTCGTGGCGTACGGCGGATACCTATGCCTGAGAGGGCTCCTCAGCGTGGGGGTATTGGTGGCCTTCACTCAGTACGTCAGCAGACTCATGGCTCCGGTAAACGAGCTTGTGTTCCTATACGACGCTCTCCAGTCTGCTCTGGCCTCTCTGGACAGGGTATTTGAAATGGCAAGATCCGAGGACGTTGAGAGCGACGAGGGTATAGAGCTCGAGGACGCCCGGGGCCATGTAGCGTTCGACCACGTCTGGTTCGAGTACGAGCCCGGGATGCCGGTCCTCAAAGACCTGACGTTCAGCGTGAGAGCCGGGGAAGTGGTGGCCGTGGTGGGGCACACGGGTGCGGGTAAAACGACCATGGCCAACCTCCTGGTGAAGTTCTACGAGCCGACCAGGGGCAGGGTGCTGATAGACGGAATCGACTCGAGGAATATCAAGAGGAGCAGCCTCAGAAGGTTCGTGAGCTACATACCCCAGGAGACGTATCTGTTTCAGGGGACGGTCATAGACAACATCAGGGTCGTGAAGCCTGCCGCTAGCGACGAAGAGGTGATCCGCATCTGCGAGAAGCTGGGGATACACAAGTTCATAAGCAAGCTGCCCAGCGGCTACCAGACCGACGTCGGTGAGGTAGGCAAGAGACTGTCCCTGGGCGAGAAGCAGCTAGTAGCTATAGCGAGGGCCATGCTGAAGGACTCCAGGATAGTGATATTTGACGAAGCGCTCTCGGGGGTCGACGCCGAGACTGAAAGAGTAATTAAGAGCGCTCTCAGAGAGCTCCTCAGGGGCAGGACGGGGATAATCATAGCCCACAGGCTCTCCCTAGCCAGGGACTGCGACAGGATAATAGTTCTGTCCGACGGCAGGGTTGTCGAGTCAGGGTCTTTCGAGGAGCTCATGGAGAGGCGGGGTGCGTTCTACGAGATGTACAGGGTCCAGGTAGAGGCCGGAGAGAGCGCCAGCTGAGCGCGGGTTTTAGGTCCGATACCTACGCGACGAGAGTTCTTACGCCTCGGTACAGCGACCGGTCTTGTTAGTGGGAGGAGCCGCGAGGTAAGGATAGCCTTTATTCCGTGCGCACTAGGTCTGCGGGCAGCTCGTGGTAATAGAGGTCAGAGGTCCGCACCTCTACGTTGGAGGTCTGAGAGCCGAGGATATAGCCGACAGGTTCGGAACCCCGCTGTTTGCGTACGATAGAGAGACCGTGGAGGAGAACTACGGCAAGCTCGTCGGGAGCTTTACCTACGAGAACGTGGAGATCCTCTACTCCTGTAAGGCGAACAACAACCCCGGCATACTGAGTGCTCTCAGGGAGCTGGGAGCCGGCCTCGACGCCTCCTCGCCGTGGGAGGTCCTCCTCGGTGTTAGGCTTGGGTTCCCGAGGGAGAGGATACTGTTCACGGGCGTTGGGGTCGCGGACGAGGAGATGAGGTTCGTCAGGGGGGAGCTCGGGGTCCTAGTCAACGTAGATTCCCTACCCCAGCTCAGGAGGTACGGGAGGATGTTCCCGGGGACGGAGGTATCGATAAGGATAAACCCCGGCTTCGGAGCGGGCTATCACGAGTTCACCACGACCGGAGGCCTCACGAAGTTCGGGATAGACGTGAGCTCTGCGAGTAGAGCCCTTGAGATAGCCGGGGAGCACGGGCTGAGGGTGGTGGGACTCCACGCGCACATAGGGTCCGGGATCTTCTCGGTAGAACCTTATGCTAGGGTGGCTAGGGTGCTGTTGGAGCTAGCGAGGAAGATCCCTCACGTAGAGTTCATAGACGTGGGAGGAGGTATGGGAGTTCCGTACAGACCCGGAGAGGGGGCGTTCGACCACATAGGCTTCGGTCGCACTATGTCGAAGATCATGGAGGAGTACTCAAGAACTCTCGGAAACGTCAAGCTGAGGTTGGAGCCCGGGAGGTTCATAGTCGGAAACGCGGGGGTCCTCCTGACCAGGGTGGTCGACGTCAAGGAGGTAGAGGTCGGGGGGATCAGGAAGGTCTTCGCCGTGGTCGACTCGAGCGTCAACCACATCCCGAGGGCAGCGATGATGGGTACGTACTACGAGGTAGTCCACGCGTCGAGAGCCGGCGCGCCGGCCGAGGTGGAGGTCGACGTGGTCGGGAACCTCTGAGTAGCCGGCGACGTGATGGCCAGGTCCAGGAAGCTGCCGCGGCTCGAGGAGGGGGACTTTCTAGCGTTCCTGAACGTGGGAGCGTACGCCTACAGCACGAACATGAACTACAACATGAGGCCCAGGCCGGCCGAGGTACTCGTTCACGGAAGCGATGTGGGGCTCACGAGGAGGAGGGAGACCTTTGCGGACCTCGTCTCGACGATGGTGTTCTGAGCTCCCGGCTTGCGAACAGTTTTAGGTGCGTCCGCGCCCAACCCGGGGGTGAGCGAACTCCGATGCTCGTTCCAGAGCTCGGTAGACGCGCGCTGATCCTAGCAATAGGGGGTGGAGGGGACGTCGCCTCTGCCGCAGTCTTGGCGGCTACGTATAGGAGAGCGGGCCTTGGCGCGCTCCTGGCTTCCATAGCGTGGGAGAGGTACGTCAACGACCCGGTCCCGGGACCGATAAGGCTGAGCGAGATCGCTAACTGCGTAGAGCTCGGCGAGGGCTACGCGATCGTCTCGGGCCCCTCCTACGCCCTCAGGGGCGGTAGGAAGGTGGTCTTCCAGGCCGCGAGGGTGGCCGAGATCCTCGGCGAGAACCTCTACATAGTGGACCTCTACGGCGGGGTCGCCGGGTACGCGAAGGCCCTCAAGGAGATCGCGGAGCGGGAGGGCGTAGACGTGGTGATCGGGGTAGACGTGGGCGGGGACAGCCTCGCCGTGGGGTACGAGGAGGGGCTCTGGAGCCCTCTGGCCGACTGGATCGGCGTCGCGTCCCTAGCGAAGCTGGGCGGGATCCTTGCGGTCCACTCCCCGGGTAGCGACGGTGAGCTCAGCCAGGATTACGTGTTGAGAAGAGTGGACGAGGTGGCTCTGAGGGGAGGGCTCATCTGGGGAGCGTTTATGACTAGGGAGGACGCGGAGCTCCTGGAGCGGATGCTGGAGCGCGTGGAGAGCGAGGCCTCCAGGGTGCCGTTGCTGGCGTACAGGGGGCTTAGGGGTAGGTACAGCATGAGAATGGGCTCTAGGGCCGTCGACGTGACGCTCTTTAGCACTGCGACCTTCTTCCTCGACGCTCGCGTGGTCGCCGAGGGTGTCGAGCCCCTCGAGGTGCTCGCGTCGACGAAAAGCCTCGAGGAGGCTAGGCGGTGCCTGAACGTCATGGGGATCTACACGGAACTCGACCTAGAGGAGGATCTAGCAAGGCTCGGTGTAGACCCGGCGCAGCTGAGCGGGGAGCTGCTCGTCGAAGTAAGGAGGAGGGGTATTGAGAGGCTGAGGGAGGGAGCGCACCAAAAATACGGTTCTTGTGAAAAGGCTAGCTAGCTCTTGCTAGGAGTCTTCCCGCCACGACTAAGAGTGACCACATCCCTACTCCCGCTGCCACGAGCAGAGCGCTCAGCTTGAGAGCGTCCAGCGAGTACTCCACAAATGTTCCCTCCTCTATGTAGGTAAACGCGGAGTCGAGGAGGAACATGAGCGCGGCACCGGCGAATATCAAGGTGAGGGAGCTTAGCTCGTACTTGTCCGGCTTCCCGCTCCTATAGCCCCTGTACCACAGCGCGGCCGACGCTAACGCGACCGCAAGGAGTACTAGAGGCCACATGCGCTGCCCCGTCACTCACTTAGCGTGGTCGTCACTCTGGTTGCGGGCTTTACCTTCAGCTCGACCTTTCTGGACGCGTACAGTATTGAGAGCCAGAGGCCGGCCGTAGCCAACGTCATGGATCCCCCTACTCTTGTCATCTCCAGCAACATCCCGGCGATGCCCGAGGCTCCCGTTAGGAATGGGGGGTAGGGCGCTATCTCTCCGTGTCAGGCGTGCTCGATCATCAGCAGAGCGGAGCCTCCTAGCAGGAGGCAGGACAACATCCTCAGCTTAAGCTCCTCAGCTTTCCTCCAGATCTTGGGCAGAACCGAGGTCACTACGCCCACTACCAGGGGCGTGATGAAGCACGCCATTCCAGACAACCTCGATGAGTTTTCGAGCACACAATAATAAGCCCTAACGTACGTAACAAGATATCGAACCAGCGCGAGTCCGGGGACGACGGAGGACGGCTACATAGCTGTTGAACATGGGAAGAGGCGCGAGGGCTAGCTCCCGCTGGAACCCTCCCACAACCTCTTCGGCACAGCGTAGCTGCGTATCTCCCTGGTCCCGATGGTTATGACAAGGTCTCCGGAAGGCGTCTCGACGCTTAACACTCCCCTTACCCTCAGCTCCCCGCCCCTGTAGAGGGCATAGGAGTAGAGGGACTCGTAGGTCACGACCCTGGATACTCTGGAGGGCTCTACGTCCACTCTCCGGAGCGATCCGAGGACCCTCAGGTCGAGGACCCTGCTCACGCGGGCCGCTCCAGGGTAAAACAGAGACTCGCAGCCCCCCGGCTCCACGGCCAGCTCGGCCTCCACGAGAGCCGTGGGGACCAGAATCCTCTCCCCGTATCTGCCCGGCGCGTCCGACGCGAACATCACATTGACCTCCCTCTTCCTGTCCCGCATGTACAGCCTCTTGTAGGGAGGAGAGATAGCTCGCAGGACCTCGGGAGGGAGCCTGTAAACCTCAGCCATCCTGACAAGCCTCTCGGCCTCAACCTCCGGTGGCGCTTCTTCGAAGGAGCCCCTGGCGGACTCCACCACCTCCAAGGCCTCGCGGCATCCGTAGACCACGAGGTCCACGTCCGATACCGATGGGTTGTGGATCCCGACGGCGATGGACCCGTCTACGCCGACGCTATCCGGATGAACTCCAGAGCAGGCCCTGATCCTCTCGAAAGCCATCGCCGTATCGACCTCTACCGGATCCGCGGGCCTCCTCAGGATCTCCCACAACCTGTCCCTGGGTCTGTAGACTGCCGTGATATCCTTCAGCCTGACGACGGGCATAGTCACACCGAGCGCGGGGTCGTAGAGCTCCTCCTGGAGCCCGCTGATGGCCCTCAGAACGCTATCGACGCCATACCTCTTCACCACTCTCTCGTAGCACCTGCCCCCCCGACACCAGGGGGTCGTAGACGACGTCGGTAAGTACTTGAGATAGGCGATCACGGCTCCGGGGGGATGAGTGTTGCCAACCACGATGTATATCTTGCCGGTCGAGTCTTCCAGGTGGTCGTGGTCCAGAAACGGTTCAGCCGGTTTGCTACTAATCACGCCTCATCCCGCTCGTGCTTCATCACGCCCGCTTATTTTAGCCCGTATGCAAGGTGCGTGGGGCAAATATATTGAAACCGCGCTTAATTCCCGCGGCACTGCTGCTCACGGTATTGCTCTTCGCTCCCATCCCGGTTGGTGCGTGGGAGCTCCTGGAACGGTTCAGGGGAGACGTCCTGTACATGGCCTACGACATCGTCTACAGGGTCGCCGTCACTGCGTCCGGGGTCAGCGGAGTGGCCACTAGCTCCTACACTCTGCACATATTCATCGAGAGGCTGAACGGCACCCACTACATCGCAAGCGCCTCGGCGAGCGACGTGGTGTACTCGTTCGCCTCGGACGACGTGATCTTTCTCCACGCTTTCGTATCTCTCTACATGGTTAACCTGAGCAGGTACTTCATAGAGCTCCTCTACGTGCCGCGGACTAAGGGCGTCACGCTAGACGTAGTCCTGCCCAAGGAGTCGGTTCCGCTGTTCCTGAACTCCGTTGCTAGGTGGTATAGGATAGTAGAGGAGACCGCCGGGGAGGTCTGCCAGGAGATCAGGGTGGGAAACATCACGGTCGGGAGCGGCGTTAGGTATAGGATGGTCTCCCCGCGGGCGGAGCTGGTCTACGACTGCCCGTCGGGTATCCTCGTGAGCATGACGGCGTCGGTGCCCGTGGAGGCGGCGGGAGCGAGCGTCACCATGAGCGTCGAGCTCTCCAAGCTAAACTTCCTCAACCTCACCAGCATAAGGCTCCCCAGAGCTGAGGTAAGCCGGGAGCCCGCGCTCGCAGTGCCCGTAGCCCTCCTAGTCTTCACCGCGGCCGTGCTCGCGACGGTAGTGGTGCTGACCCTGGTGATCGTGAGAAGGCTGAAGAGGCTCCTCGCTACTCACGGGGCACCGGTCGCCGTCGGCAGAGCGCTCCTCAGCGCTAAGTGGCGTCGAGAGCCCTGAGTATCGGGTAATACTCGTTTAATTGATCTGAGCGTAATACCGAAGAGATCGGATATTAAAGTTCCGACCGAGCTAGGTAATACCCGCGAACTCCAGCGCGGTATTAAGCCCATAGCTGTTTTAACCCGGTACGAAGCTACCTACCGGCGGTGATTCCTTGAGGCGCTTGGGCTACTTCCTCCACAAGACCCCCTCGGGTAGGCTAGTCGTCAAGCTCAGCTCTCCCAAGCCTCCCAGGCTGGGCGCGAGGGTGCTGAACTCTAGAGGAGAGGTAGTGGGTGTCGTTGTCGATGTGATAGGCCCTGTGAGATCGCCCTACGCGGTGGTAAAGCCCTCCAGACCAGCCCCGTCCCTGGGCAGGTACGAAGAGCTCTTCGTCAGGTGACACGTGTGGGCTGTCGGAACGACATGGTAATCTACGACGAGTTCAGGGGGGAGTACATCTGCGCCGAGACCGGGGAGGTAATCGAGGAGAGGCTCGTGGACACGGGTAGGGAGTGGAGGTCCTTCGAGATCCCGAGCAGCAGAGAGCGCGCTGGGACCCCCAACACCTTCAAGGTCCACGACATGGGTCTCCACACCGAGATAGACGGGACCACGTGGGTCGGCAGGAGGCTCTCGGAGCTCAACAACATGAGCAGGATAGTCACGAGCGACGAGAGGAAGCTCTCTAGAGCGCTCGCTCTCGCCAACGAGGTGGTCAGCAGACTGCAGACTCCGGGAGCTGCTAGGTTGAAGGAGGAGGTGGGGCTAATGCTCAGGAAGCTCGTCAAGAGCGGGGTCCCGGGCCGCAGGAGGCTAGGAGCCTTCGTGGCGGCGTGCATCATATGCGCGGCGGAGAACCTAGACATGCCGGTAAACGCCAGGGAGATCGTGAACCAGTGCGGTACCACCTTCAGCGACGTCTGGAACGCCTTGATGAGAATCAGGAGAGACCTCGGTATAGCTAGGTCAAGGTCCTACAACCCGAAGACCCTCGTCCTGGCCTACGCGCAAAAAGCCGGGCTGCCAAGCCATGTCACTACTCTGGCTATGAGGATAATAGAGGCGGGCAGGGCCTCCGGGACTCTCCTAAGCAAGGGTCCCCAGGGTGTCGCGGTCGCCGCGCTTTACGTAGCCTCTCTGCTCATGGACTTGAGGAAGACTCAGACGGCCATATCCAGAGACACGGAGGTCTCCGAGGTGACTATCAGGAACAGGTATAGGGACATCATCGACGGGGTAATGATAGAGGTGACCCTCTAGCTCAGGCCCCGAACCTCCTCTCCCGCTTTTGGTAGTCCCTCACAGCCCTCAGCAGGTCTATGGTCCTGAACTCGGGCCAGTAGACCTCGCAGAAGTAGAGCTCGCTATACGCGATCTGCCAGAGAAGGAAGTTGCTCACTCTGACCTCCCCCGAGGTCCTTATCACCAAGTCCGGGTCCCCCAGCTCCCCGAGGTGGGACGTGTAGAGGTAGGACATGAAGGTCCTATCGTCTATGCCGTCCAGGGAGAGCCTCCCGGCCATTACGTCCCCGACCAGCCTCCTGACCGCGCTCAGTATCTCTTCGCGACCTCCGTAGCAGAGGGCTACGTTCAGTACGCCGTTGCTATAGCGCTCGGTCCTCGCCTCTATCTCGCGGATCCTCGAAGCCAGGGGGTCTGGGACTAGGTCCAGCCTACCGAAGACTTTGACCCTCACCTTCCTCTCGTCCAGGGTCCCGGCGCTCTCCAGCTCGTCGATGGCTCTCTCGATAAGGCCGAAGAGATGGGCCCTCTCTTTCGGGTCCCTCTTCACGCAGTTCTCGGAGGACATAGCGTACACCGTCACCACCTTGACCCCCAGCCTCCAGAGGACGTCAAGGACTTCCCTGATCTTTCTGTAGCCGTGCTCGTGCCCCTCCCTCGGGTCGAGCCCGAGCTCTCTGGCCCACCTCCTGTTACCGTTGGGGATTATCGCTACGTGCCTGGGGAGAGGTCCCGACTTCACCTGCTCCCAGAGCATGCTCTCGTAAAGCTTGTACAGGGGCTTAGCTAAAACCCCGAACGGGCTCCGGAATAGCTTGAGGGCTAACCTGGCTAGCACCACTCCTGCTACCACTCGGGGATCTGCGGAGTGGGTATAATTTCTTTACCTGCTCATTGCTGGTCAGCAGGGTTCGGTCAGCTGGCCAGTCCCAGCCGTCCACTGCTGCGATTAAGCCTCCCTCCGGCCAGCTGCTTCGCGTTGGTGTAAAGTGATTTAACTCGGGTGCGAGTAGAGGATCAGCTCGAACGTCATGGGGTCGTCGTCCCTGAACCACCACCGGTACCAGGTGTAGGTCCTCCCACTGACGTCGCGGATCCTGACGTACGGCGGCACGCAGTTACCGTCGCACCTACCGGCCCTGTAGAAGTCGACCGAGAGGGTCCACGAAACCGCTGTAGGTACTCCGGGGAGGGTTATCGCGAACGTTACCGGGGTGCTCGCGATGACATAATCAGACTGGTAGACGCCCCCGCACCTGCCCCTCACGAAGTACACGACTCTATCCCCTCGCGTTGGTCCGGCAGCGTAGGCTGGCACACCGCTGGCCCTGTACTCCTCCGGGAGGAGGACCCCCCTGACATCGAGTACCTCCACAGGGTAGAGGAGCCAGACGCACCTGCCCCCGACGTTAGGACCCACAGCTATATAGTATCTCTCGTACGCGTACCTTACGTTGAACCTCAGCCTATCCCTTCGGTTGCCGCTTAGACTCTCTGACTCAGTAGTTACGATGCTTACTGCCTCCTTCCTCCCCATGCTCTCCCAGCGTGGAGGGAGCTCGGAGCAGAGACCCCCCGAGGGCTCGCTATACCCGTACCCTTCCAGGTACACCGCCGTCTTCGCTAGCCCAGCCTCTATACCGAAGGACGTCTCAACGCCATTTATGGAGTACAGGTATGGGCCCTCGACCCAGGTCACGCACTCGCGCATCCAGCCGCCGGGTATGGATCTCCTCTCCCCGAAGACGCAGGAGTACCCGCCCTCCCGCACCGCGTCAGAGCCCGTAGCCGCCGCCGCGGACTCTTCCTCGGAGAACGAGACCTCTATCCTGTGCGTCCACACCAAGCTCCTCGGAAAGACCTGGTGTATCCTTGCGTACACGTAGGGGGTCCTACCCCGCTCAGAGCAGTCGACTATCACCGCGTACTCCACCGGCTCATAGTACTCGACCCCGTACTCCCCGGTCCTGGGGTCGAAGCTCTTCTTAGCGACCACCGCGCTGTGCAGTTCCTTCACCACCACGGTCTGACCCGGCACAGCTTCGCCCGCGTAGGCCACCTCCGAGTGATACGCCCTCGTGGGCTTAAACCTCACGACTGTGACCGCGCAGCGCTCGGCCCTTACCGGCGGTATCCGTATCTCGAGCCTAACCATAATCTTGGGCTTCCCCCGGCCCAGCTCGCGAAGACCACGGTCAGGTCGTCCTGATAGAGGACCGCGCCCAGGCTCGCGAGAGCGACCAGCAGGGATAGGACGGCGGCAACCGCAGTACTCTGGAGACCCCTAGGCAAAGGGGGACGCCCCGTTTGGTGTTGTTGAAGGGGAGTTTAAGTTTGCTCTACAGAGAGGCCCCGACGCGAGTGTTGCCCACACGGCGTCGCGCGGGGACCGGGTTCGCTGCTCGAGGTTCCCGGCTAGCATAGGCCCGCTCAAGCCTTCGGACCGCGTCACGTTTATTACCTCGGGCTCCATCCTCGGGGGGATCGGGCATGATCAGGGTGAGCTCTCCCCACATCACCGACGAGGATGTGGAGGCCGTGGTTAGGGTCCTGCGCTCGGGCATGCTGGCCTTCGGTCCGGTCGGCGAGGAGTTCGAGAGGGAGCTTGCGAGGTACCTGGAAGTGAAGCACGCGGTCGCCGTGAGCAGCGGCACGGCGGCCCTCTACCTCTCCCTCAGGGCCCTCGGCGTGGGACCGGGGGACGAGGTCGTGGTCCCGGACTTCACGTTCTTCGCGACGGCCTCCACGGTTCTGCTAGCCGGTGCTAAGCCCGTACTGGTCGACGTGGAGCTGGAGACCTACACGGTCGACCCCTCTCAGCTAGAGGGAGCGGCTACCGACAGGGTCAGGGCCGTAGTCCCGGTCCACCTCTACGGGCATCCAGCCGACATGGACCAGGTACTCAGGGTAGCCAGCGAGAGGGGCGCCCACGTCGTCGAGGACTGCGCGCAGGCTCTGGGGGCCGAGTTCAGGGGGAGGAGGGTCGGGGGGCTCGGCCACGCGGCCGCCCTCAGCTTCTACCCGACCAAGACCATCACGACCGGTGAGGGGGGAGCCGTGGCGACGAACGAGGACCAGATCGCGGATGCCGTTAGGTTCCTGAGGAGCCACGGCCAGAGGCAGAAGTACTACCACGTGGAGCTGGGCTGGAACATGAGGATGAGCGACGTCCAAGCAGCCCTCGGGCTCTCGCAGCTGAGGAGGGTCGACCGGATGATCGAGAAGAGGAGGGCGCTGGCTAGGATATACGTGGAGGAGCTCTCGCCGGTCCCGGGCCTGAGGCTACCGGTCGAGAGGCCTTGGGCTAAGCACGCATACAACCTCTTCACCGTGTGGGTCGAGGGCGAGGGGACGAGAGACAGGCTCGCTCGGTTCCTGGGAGAGAGGGGGGTCGAGACCGCCGTCCACTACCCGGTCCCCCTCCACAGGCAGCCCGCCCTAGCCGGGGTCAGGAAAGCCCGCGGCTGCTGCCCGAACTCTGAGGAGGCCTCGAAGCACGTGCTATCGCTGCCCCTCCACCCGGGACTGAGCGAGGACGACGTGCTCAGGGTGTCGAGGCTAGTGAAGGAGTTCTTCTGTAGTTAAGGGGTCTGCCTAGAACAATTTGCTAGCTTAAAAGCGATGCAGCTAAAACGAGCTGCGGAGAGTACATAGATACCCGGAGTTGTAATCGTCCTAGGGCCCATAGAGTATATCATAGAGTATATAGAGAAGAGCGTGGTCAACGGCATTCCGCAGCAGGTGCTAGACGTTAGAGACCCCTCCTTGAAAGATTTCATCCAGCGCCACTACGCCTCGGGCAGAGTCCTACTGTGGGGCTTTAAGGAGGCCGCTAAGGGTTCTTGGAGGAGAGCCGGACCGGGGGACTACATAGTGTTCTACGTCTTAAACACGCGCAAGTTTCTATATGCCGCTAAGATCCTCTTCCTTTACCCATTCAACGAGGGGAGGGCTGACCAGGTTAGGGAAGCGGAGAGGATAGCTGAGAGGGTCTGGGGAAGAGATCCCGTAGATGGTAAAACGTGGCCCTACCTGTTCTTTCTTCACGACGTCAGAGAGATAGACATATCTTTTGAGAAGTTTAAGGAGCTAACAGGATACAGGCTCAGAGCAGGACCTAGGAAATCCGTTAAGGTAGACGACATCAAGGCGCGAGGGCTCCTCGAGCTCTTGAATAGGGTATACACCCCATCGCCAGCCCGGCCGCCCCGGGGGTTACGCGAGCGGGAGTTATCCGAACACGAGCGAGCGATAAAGATGATACGCGAGCTTGGCGAACTTCTTGGCTACAGGCCGGAGGAGCGATGGCGGGGAGACGGGTACGAGTACGACGTGGTTTGGTTCGTCTCGCGGAGCAGAGGCCCCGAAGTACCGAGGTACGTTTTCGAGGTCCACATAGGCGGAGACCTTGAGAAGGCGCTGGTAAGGCTGAAGCACGCTCACGAGATATGGGGATCTCGCATGTTCTTAGTGTCAACCGAGGACCAGCTGCGCAGAGCGCGGGAGAGGTTGGAAGGAGCCTTACCCGAGCTAGTCAGGCTCGAGGAGAGAGGAGAGCTGACGCTACTGAGCATAAGCGAACTGGAAGAGTACCTCGAGTTCAAGCGCCGCTACAAGCGGCTTGATGAGAGGCTGAGGCCTCGCTACTGAAGGACCGGCCTCGGAACGTCCTCCTCGGGAAAGTTCATAAAGTATTTAAGTTGGTCTCCCCGGGTGTGGTGGTCGTTGGAGGTGAGCGGGATCGCTGAGAAGATGATCAAGGTGGACGGCTGCGAGCTGAGGGTGGTGTCGGAGAGGTACAACAGCCTGGTTCGCAGGCTAGAGGTGGAGGCCGTGGTCGTCCACCAGGGAGCTTCGACCCCGAGCAGGAGGTTTATAGCCGAGGCTCTGGCCCGCCTCTACTCCAGGAGCCCGGACCTCATCGTAGTGAGGAAGATCGAGAGCGAGTATGGGATAGGGCTCTCGAGGGTCTACGCCCACGTCTACGAGGACCCGGAGAGGCTGAGGAGCTTCGAGCCCAAGCACATACTCGAGAGGCATGGCGTAGAGGTGTAGCCGAGTGGGCGGGGGAGGGAAGGTCTTCAGGAGCAGACTCTACGAGATCGACCCCAGGACCGGTAGGATAAGGCTGAAGAACAGGGTGTGCCCCAAGTGCGGTAGAGTGATGGCCTCCCACCGAGAGCCCGTCCCGAGGTGGCACTGCGGTTACTGCGGTTACGTTGAGATTGTGAGGTCCTAGGTGATCGAGTGGCCCTAGTCTTAGGGATAGAGTCCACCGCGCACACTTTCGGCGTCGGGATAGTTTCTGACGAGCCGAGGATCCTGGCTGATGCTAGGTTCAGCTACGTCCCCGAGAAGGGGGGGATCCACCCCAGGGAGGCTGCCGACAGCTTCGTTAAGAACGCACCGAGGGTCCTCCGGGAGGCTTTCGACCAGGCGGGAGTCTCCATAGACTCGGTCGACGCTATCGCTGTTGCCCTCGGCCCCGGCATGGGGCCCTGCCTCAGGGTCGGAGCGACTATCGCCAGGGCTCTCGCAGCTTATTACGGGAAGCCCCTAATTCCCGTGAACCACGCCGTTGCCCACATAGAGATAGGGAGGATGCTGACCGGGGCCGCCGACCCCCTCGCAGTCTACATATCCGGGGGGAACACGGCCATAGTAGCCAAGCACGGAAGCAGGTACAGGGTCTTCGGCGAGACCCTCGATGTAGCCCTCGGGAACTTCATGGATACCCTGGTTAGGGAGCTCGGTCTGGCTCCTCCGTACGTGGTTGGAGGGGTCCATGCTCTCGACAGGTGCGCTGAGGGAGGCAAGTACGTAGAGCTGCCGTACGTAGTGAAGGGTCAGGACACCTCGTACTCGGGCCTCCTCACGGCAGCGCTAAAGGCCTTCAAGAACGGGGCCAGGGTCGAGGACGTGTGCTTCAGCGCTAGGGAGGTGGCGTACTCGTCCCTGGTCGAGGTGGCGGAGAGGGGCGTAGCTCAGCTAGGGAAGTCCGAGATACTCCTGGTCGGCGGAGTGGCTGCGAGCAGGTACCTCGTTGAGAAGTTCAGGGCCCTAGCGGAGTACAGGAACCTCAGGCTCCACGTGGTCCCCCCGAAGTATGCTGTGGACAACGGGGTCATGATCGCCTGGACGGGCCTCCTCCTCTTTAAGCACGGGGTAACGGTGGAGCCCGAGAGAGCTGTCGTGAAGCAGAGGTGGAGGCTCGATAGCGTCGACGTCTATTGGTAGGGTTGAGAGAGTAGTATATCTGGGAGCCGAGGCCCTCGTAGCCGAAGGGGAGTTTCTAGGCCACAGAGCCGTATTCAAGCTGAGGGTCTCGAAGCCCTACAGGGCCCCCGAGCTGGACCGAGAGATAGTTAGGAGGAGGACTGTTCACGAGGCTAAGATCATGCTCTCTCTTCGTGAGAGGGGAGTCAGGGTCCCCAGAGTCCTCTTCGTCGACCCTCTGGCGGGCCTCATAGTCATGGAGAAGGTGGAGGGAGCGGTACTGAGGGATGTACTCGAGAAACTGGACAGAGAAGAGGCCTGCCGCTCCATGATCTTGCTAGGGGAGGAGGTCGGCAAGATGCACAAGCACGGAGTAGCCCACGGGGACGTGACGACCTCCAACGCTATCTTGGAGCCTTCCGGCTCCATACGCATTCTGGACCTCGGTCTCTCGAAGCACGTAGAGGATCTCGAGGACGCGGCCGTCGACGTACACCTTTTGATCAGAGTCCTCGAGAGCTCTCACTACTCGATCAAGGAGGAGATGCTCGAGTGCTTCATGGAGGGCTACAGGAAGATACTCGGGGATTACTGGCTCAGGAATGTAATGGAGAAGGTGTCGGAGATCAGGATGCGTGGGAGGTACGTGGAGGAGAGGAAGCTCAGCAGGATAGCGTGAACTCACCTCGATCCTGCGCGGAGGCTTAGGCCTCTTAGTCAAGACAGCGCTCGGTGCGCAGGCTCCCTATCGGTCGCGCTAACCCGGAGTACGTTTTGAACGCGCGAACCGCGCTCATCAAACCTGGACTATTCGACGCTGACGCGATACTAGCGAGAGACGCGCTCTCAGCGTGATGATCGAGCCCGCCGGTTTCGTGAGGGGTCTCAACAGCTTGCGGGTTCTCGGAAACGGGGCTCCGAGGAACGTCTTCAAACATGGAGACGGACTGTTCCGACAGAATGGAATCCCCAACGCTCATCTCGGAGTTGCGGAGCGATGTACTCCCCCTTCAGCCGAACCCGCTCCAGCGAACCGGGGCTAGCCCGGGAGCCTGTAGACTCTCTTCATAAGCCGCTCGCCGAGCCTTCAGATATCCGCGGCAGGACTGATGGGACCCAGCAGCGGGATAGTCCCTGTACCGATTTTGAGCAGCCCGATGACTCCGTTTACCCCGCAAGCTCCTGGATCCTCTAGGTAGACGTCCCTCAGCGCTGCCCGCATCATCCCTTCCCGACCTGGCACTGCTCGCGTAACGCAGGGACTCTCCTTTTATCACATGAGGGCTCTCAAGCAAGCGGGTGAAGTCTCTGTACCCACCTCCCTTGCTCGCGCTTGTTCGGGCCTCCCACCCAAATACCGAGCGTCTAATCCTCGGTAGTTGTCCGCGCGCGGGAGGTTACTAAGCTTTGCGCTCGGCGGGAGTCGCTGTTCGTGAGGGGGAAGGGAGTAAAGCGTTGTGGAAGCAGCGCGGGCTAAAGCGGCAAGGATCCCGAGTGGGACTTTGTCTAGGTACTATCAAAATGCTATCCTGGCTCGTTCCTCCGTCTCAAAGGTTAAGATGCATGGAACTATTCCGAGCGAGGAGCTTTTTATTGATCGGTTTAACCAACCCTAGGGAACCGAGTGGTTCATCTATGAAAGCTGGCACCGCACTAAGCCGAAGGCCTGGGTGGATCTCTCTCTTAGCAGGCACAGTAATTACCTCTATCTTGGGGGCCTCTTACGCTTACAGCGCGTACAAGAGCTCCCTGATGAAGCTGTGGGGCAGCTCGCTTTGGGCTGCGCTGCCCTTCTCAGTGTTCGTAGCGGTCTTCGCGCTGAGCAGCATACTAGGGGGAGGGCAGTACGTTCGCAGGGGGATAAGGTACACGTCGCTCCTCAGCGTGGCCCTAGTCTTCGCGGGTTTAGCGCTGTCCTCCCTCGTGGAGCTCATCAGCAATCCTCTCTACCTAGTCTTCACCTACGGAGTGCTGACGGGGATGGGCAACGGGTTCGGGTACATCCCCGTCGTAACGATGGCGAGGAGGTGGTTCCCCGACAGGGCCGGGTTCGCCACGGGCGTGGTCATATTCGGGTACGGTGGGAGCGCGGCCGCCTTCGCGCCGCTGAAGACGATGCTGGTGAGCGCCCACGGACTGGCCACGACGTTCCTGGTCATCGGTGCCGTGTCGCTCGCGCTCGGTCTACCGGCCGCGCTGCTAACGCGCGATCCGTCCCCGGAGGTCACTGACTTCTTCTCTAAGCGATCCAAGGGGAGAGCAGTGGTCCCCAAGGAGGACATCCCCCCCTCGAGGGTGCTCAGGCTGCTCGACTTCTGGCTCCTGTGGGTGAGCTTCGTCCTCGTCAGCGGGGCCGGCCTCATGCTCATAGGTCACCTAGCCCCCTTCGCCATGCTGAGGGGGCTCGGAGCGTTGGAAGCGGCGGCCGCGGTGAGCATCTTCTCGGTCATGAACGCGCTGGGCAGACCTCCTGCCGGGTGGATCTCCGATAGACTGGGCAGGTTCGGGAGACCGATCACCATGACCGCGCTCTTCGCGGTCCAGAGCGCCCTCTTCGCATCGATGGCCTTCGCGGGCTACAGCGCGTGGGAGCTCTACATGCTCGTAGCGCTAGCGGGCTTCGTCTACGGGTCGGCCCTCGCGCTGTACCCGGCCGCGGTGGGCGACTTCTTCGGCCTGAAGTACCTCTCGACCAACTACTCGCTGGTGTTCACGGGGTGGGGACTGGCCGGCCTGGTCTTCCCCTCTTTGGGCGGGTACATAAGGGACCTCACCGGAGGCTACGAGCAGGCTCTCCTCGTTTTCGGAGGAGCGAGCTTCGTCGGCTCGCTGATGTGCCTCTACCTAAAGACCAGGCTGAAGAGGTACCTCCCCTAAGGCCTCGCACGTCCCAAGCGCAAACGGTGCGGTCGGCGCCGCGCGATCTCCACGCAGCATCTACCGAGCCCGAGCACCGACGTAGGGAGGACGCGCCAGCGGAGGCTGCCGACTCGAGCTCTAGACGGAGGGAAGGCCGGCCACTCTCTGGAGACGAGCTATCGCTGCGCTTCCGACCTCTTCTTCCAGCCCTTCGGGTAGACTCCCCTCTCCATTATCACCCGAACGGTCTTGAACGCTACCCCCCTGTCGCTCGACAGCACTTCCTCGGTAGACATCAGGGCCTTACCGAGGGCCACCAGCTCCCCCTTAAGCGTCATTATCGCAGCTAGGTCCCCCCTCCTTATTCCCTCGGATATCACCGAGATCCCGGGGACCGCCAGGTCCGCTCCGTAAGCTATGGCGGATGCCGCACCGTCAAGCACTAAGACCTTCGGCAGGTGGGAGACTATGTACTCGTGGGGGAGTATCATTGACCTCAGCTTGTCCCCTCTTCCGTGCTCCTCGTACAGGTAGACCGCCTCAGAGAGCTCGTGCATCCTCACGGAGCTCTCCTCTCTGAAGGGGCCAGTCCTCGTCCTCCTGAGTTCCCTCATGTGGGCCCCGACTCCCAGGATCTCGCCTATGTCGTGTACGAGCTTCCTTATGTAGGTCCCGTGCTGACACGATACCCTCATCAGAGCGAACACGCCCTCGTACTCGAGTACCTCTATCCCGTAGATTTCCTTAACCCTGAGGGTCCTCTTGACCGAGGACCTTACTGGGGGCCTCTGGTATATCCTGCCGACGAACTCCCTGATCACCTCCTCGAGCTTCTCCCTGGGCACTCGCGCGTGGAGCTGGGCCAGGGCTATATACTCTTTGTCCGAGTGAGCTATCACGCCTATCAGCTTGGTCGCTCTGCCCAGCGCTACGGGCAGGACCCCGGATACTCTGGGGTATCCCCGCCCTAGTCGGGCTCTAGGGTACCCCCGTGCCCAGCCTTGGGCACGCCCAGTAAGCTCTTCGCCCAGGCGACTACCTCGTGGCTCGTGGGGCCGGGCGGCTTGTCGAGGTTTACGACCCCGCACTCGACGAGCTCCTCCAGGGTCCTGGCCCAGGGGGGCTTCCCGTAGCTGGGATCCGTATGTCCCTCCCTCTTCACGAGGTACCTCCTCTCGATACCCGCGAACCTGTCCAGCTCCACCGCAAACCTGGTTGCCTCCTCCACTCTCGGTACCAAGGACGACTACTGAGAGAGCTATTTAGCCAGCGGAAGGCCCCGCGCGAGAAAGACTCCCCTGCTACCTCTTGGCCACGAGGGCAGTCGCGGCCAGCAGCTCCCTCCTCCCTATCTTGACCCTCTCCTTCATGAACTCAGCTAGTCCGGCGGCCTCGATAGCCCTCAGCAGCTCCTCATCGGACGCTCCCCGGGGTATCTCCACCTTCTTGTCCAGGACCTCGATGTGTTTGACGTTGACCTTCCTCCTCTTGACCCCCGTGAGGTCCTTAGGGCCCGAGATAACAATGAAGTTGTCGTCCACTAAGTCGACTATCACCGCCTTCCTTCCAGCCTCCCTGCCGGCTATCTTGACGCAGACTCTGCCGACCTCTATTATCGGCATAGGCTCTCACTTGTAGAGGTTCGGGGGAAGGCTTAAAAGCTGTTGAAGTCCCGAGCGGAAAGGTATGACCTTGGACCCCGCTCACGCGGGCCTTATGTATCCCCACTTCTCTAGAGCCCTCTTCAGCTCCGGGCGCTCCTCCGCGTACTGATCCAGGGGGATCCCCCTGGAGATAGCCTCCAGGGCCTGCCTCACGGCGGCGGCGCCGGCTCTGGGGCCGTCCGGGTGCCCGACGACCCCTCCTCCAACCTGTACGACCACGTCCACTCCCATGTGCTTGACGACCTCCGGGAGAGTCCCCGGGTGCAGACCGCCCGACGCAACGGGCATCGCCGGCTTTATGTGGTAGAAGGGCTGGACCATCCGAACCGGATCGTCGGGCGCCGGCCTGAAGACCTCCTCCCTGAGGACCGAGCAGTTCCTGACCACGTCCGCGGTCTTCGCCTCGAGCTTCCCGACCTCTGGGGTCCCGACGTGGAGCTGGTCTACGCCCACGACCCTAAGGAGCTTAGCGAGGACGAACATCGATATCCCGTGGTCCGGGTTTCTAGTGAACGCCGCGTGCATGGCCCTGTGAGCGTGTATCGCGAGTCCGTGCTCCTCCGCCAGGTCCCTGACGTAGGTCAGCGAGGACCAGCCGGCTATCACTACGTCGACCATGACGTACGGGTTTCCGTAGTCCGCGATCAGCTTGATCCTCCTGGCCATCTCCCTAACGTCGGCAGTCACGTTGGCGAACCAGACCTTCCTCTCCCCAGTCTCCCTCTCTGCTCTGTCTATCGCCCTCATCATGCTCTTGGCCCTGGCCTCAAACCTACAGTAGCTCGGGCTCGCGAGGTTCTCGTCGTCCTTTACGTAGTCTAGCCCCCCGACGAGTATCTCGTAGGCCAGCTTCTCGACCTCCTCGGACGAGTAGCCGACTTTAGGCTTCGGCACCGTGCCGGCGATTGGTCTATCGTAGACCCGGAGTATCTCCCTGACCCCACCGAGCCCCTTTGAGGGTCCCTCGAAGTGCTCCAGGAACCCCCTCGGTAGGTAGATGTCCTCGACCCTCAACCACTTGACTCTCCTCATCCCGAACACGTTGCCAGCTACCGAGGCCAGGAAGGCGGGCATGTTGCCCTCCTCGAACAGCTCCAGAGGGTAGGCTACCCTGACCAGATAGCTCCCTCCCCCCAGGTCCAGGAGCTCGTACGCTCTACCCATGAGCCTGGAGAGCCTGGCCTCGTCGTACCAGGTGTACAGGGTTGTCCAGGTCCCGACGCTACTCTCAGCTGCTACGCCCCCGGCCGCGTCCTCGACCGTGAACCCGGTGGCCGGGGTAGCCCTAAAGCTGACGAGCACGTGCTCCTCGGGGTCCGGCCTGAAGCTCCTGTCGACGAAGAGGTGGTAGGGCTCTACTTCCCGAGACACCGGTTTCACCGATACCGCAACCCGCTGCCGCAATATAATTGTTAGCTAAGCCCTATCACACAGGGGCGAGGATGGATGGGACTGGAATGTGCTGAGGCGCTGGCCTCCTACGAGAGGACCCTGAGCGACGTTGGGGAGTTTAGGGTACCCGGCTCCACCGAGGCGGCCACCGAGGTCCTCGGGTCCCTAGCTCGCGTGCTCAAGAGCTGCTACCGGGATCCCCGGGCAGACTTAGAGCGGCTAGTCCGCTCGGCTGTGGACTCGAGACCAAGCTCCCAGTCGGTCCGCAACATCCTGTTTCTGTTCCTCGAGAAGCTCCACAGAGAGCTCCACGCTTCCGGCGCCGGTGATGCGCTGAAGCGCGTGGATGACCTCGTGAGGGAGGTTGAGGGCTACGTGGTCAGAGCCAGGGAGACGGCGTCAGAGCTCGCATCGAGGAGGGTGGAGGACGGGGATACGGTCCTCACGCACTCCTACAGCACCACGATCCTGAGACTGCTGGCCAGAGCCAGGGAGCGCGGGCTGAGGGTCTATGCCTACGTGACCGAGTCGAGGCCGGGCGGCGAGGGCAAACTGATGGCATCCCATCTGTGGAGGAGCGGAATCGGGACGAAGCTCGTGGTGGACTCCGCGGTCAGGTACGTGATGAAGGACGTGGACAAGGTCTTCGTGAGTGCCGAAGCCATAGCTGCGAACGGGGCTGTGGTCAACAAGGTGGGGACTTCTACTATGGCCCTGGCCGCCAAGGAGGCCAGGGTCGGGGTCTACGTGGTCTCGGGGCTCTACAAGTTTGGCGCGGAGACCCTTTTCGGGGACCTCGTAGCGATAGAGGAGTTAAACAAGCCGGAAGCCGTGATCCCCCCGGAGAGAGTCGGCGAGCTGGCCCCCTACCTCGGCAGGAATCTCCACGTCAGGTGCCCGCTCTACGACATAACCCCGCCTGAGTACATAGACGCGATAATTACCGATAGGGGGCTCATAGCCCCCCAGGCGGTCGTGTACCTAGCGCGGGAGCTTTTCGGGTGGCCCAAGTCTCGCGAGACCCTTGAGAGAGTCCTAACTGAGGTGGCCTCCCTATGGAAGTAGGAGGTTTCAGCATACCGGGAGAGGTAGTCAGGATTCGAGAGGACATCAAGAGCATGAGGATACGCGGTGCCGGAAGCATAGCGAGACACGGTGCCCTGGCGCTGGCTCTCGCCGCCGAGAGGTTCCCGGGCGGGACTCTCGAGGAGTTCTTAAGGTACATCGAGGCAGTCGCGGCGTTCGTCCGCTCAGCGAGGCCCACGGCCGTTTCCCTGCCCAACGCGGTTTCGTATGTCGTGAGCAGGCTCAAGAGGGGGAGCCCTCAATCTGTGGAGGAGGCCAGAGAACTCGTAGTTAGAGCTGCCAGGGAGTTCGTGACGTACTCGGAAAACGCGGTGAAGACTATAGCTCAGCTCGGCGCCAGGAGGATAGAAAGGGGTGACATCGTCATGACCCACTGTCACAGTGCGGCGTCTGTAGCCGTGATAGTCGAAGCGCACAGACAGGGGAAGGTTGAGAGAGTCTTCGTCAAAGAGACGAGACCGGCCTTCCAGGGGTTGATAACGGCTAAGGAGCTTGCGAGAGAGGGGGTCGAGGTGATCCTGGTCCCGGACTCCGCCGTCAGGTATTACATGAAGAGGGTCGACAAGGTGGTGGTCGGGGCCGACGCCGTAGCGGCCAACGGGGCCCTCGTGAACAAGATAGGAACGTCCCTGGTGGCCCTGGCCGCCAAGGAGGCCAGGGTCAGGGTCTACGTCGCCAGCGAGACCTACAAGTTCAGCCCCTACACGATAGTCGGGGAGCTCGTCCCGATAGAGGTGAGGGACCCCACCGAGGTGGTAGATGTGGAGTGGCTCTCCGAGAACCCCGGGGTCGAGGTCCTAAACCCGGTCTTCGACGTAACCCCGCCGGAGTACATAGACGCGATAATTACCGAACTGGGCGTCATACCGCCCCAGGCGGTAGCGTTGATACTGATCGAGGAGTATGGCGCCACGCCAGTGTTCCCTGAGCTCCACGTGCCCCACCTCGACTTGGGCTGAGCCCGCGGTTTAGGTACGGGAACTGGTAGTGTGTTCACCGGTCCCCCTACCGCGGCTCGGGCGGAGGTAGCAACGCATATAAGTGCGGGGAGCGAGAGGTTACAAAAAGCTGGGTGATGCCTACGATAGTGCTGGGGGGATCCGCCGGATCCCACGTAGGCTACGAGCTATCCAGGATCCTGGGAGCGAGCTACTACGACGTCGAGGTCAGGGAGTTTCCCGACGGGGAGCTCTACGTAAGGATCCCTGTGGACGTTAGCGGGGCCGACGTCGTTTACGTGAACTCCCTGGCTAAGAGGCCCAATGACCTGCTGGTAGAAACCTTCCTGACGCTGAGGACGCTGGAGGACCTCGGAGCTAGGACCATACGCTCGGTGCTCGCCTACATACCCTACGCGAGGCAGGACGCTAGATTCAACCCGGGTGAAGCCGTGAGCGCTCTGGTGATCTCGGAGCTTCTCAAGTCCTTCAAGGTCGACCGGGTTTACACGTTCGATCTCCACCTCCACAGGTTCAGGGACCCCAGGCAGCTGTTCGGGGACTCGCTAGTGAACCTGACTGCGATCAGGGACCTCGCCAGGTACCTGAGCGAGCACCACAAGCTCGGGGAGTGCGTAGTCGTGGGGCCCGACGAGGAGTCCGAGCAGTGGGCCAGAGTAGCATCGGAGGAGCTAGGAGGAGCTCCGTACACCATCATGGAGAAGAGAAGGATAAGCGCTACGGATGTGCTCGTGGAGCCCAGGGACCCCGAGCTCGTCAGAGGGAGGGCGGCTGTGCTCGTCGATGACATCATCAGCACCGGGGGCACTATAGTGGAGACCGTCAGGGCGCTGAGAAACCTCGGAGTTGGGGATGTGTATGTAGCTGCGACCCACGCGATTCTCGCACACGGAGCTTACAACAGGCTTGTGAAGTTGGAACTACGGGACCTCGTGGCATCGGACACCGTGTTGAGTCCCATAAGCAGGGTTCACGTGGCCCCCATAGTCGCTAGGCACATCCTCGGCCAGGAGAGACGGTGAACGGCTCTCCCCCGCTCACTCGTTTTTAACGTCGCATCGCCTAGACGCCTCGGGATACCCGTGGGTCTCGGAGGCATTTACGTGGGAACCGCCGGTATACCCGTCTCAACGAAGCGTAGGAACACCATAGAGGGGATCAGAAGAGTAGCCGAGCTGGGGCTCAACGCTATGGAGCTCGAATTCGTCAGAGGGATAAACATAAGCCGTGAGACCGCCGCTAAGGCTCGCGAGGTGTCCAGGGAGCTCGGCGTCGTCTTAACGGCGCACGCGCCCTACTACGTAAACTTGCTCTCGGACAGGAAAGAGGTCAGGACGGCATCCATGGAGAGAATAGTGGAATCCGCCAAGGTGGCTTACATAGCCGGGGCCTGGTCTGTGGTGTTCCACCCGGGGTACTACGGCGAGCATAAGTCCGAGGAGGCCGTTAGGATCGTTAGGGAGTCCCTGGAGCAGGTCGTCGAGACGCTCAAGGGCATGGGAGTAAGTATATGGGTGAGGCCGGAGACCATGGGAGGACTGGCTGAGGTGGGATCCCTCGAGGAGATCCTCTCCATAGTCGAGGGGGTAGACATGGCTCTGCCTGCGATAGACTTCGCACACATATACGCGAGGAGCATCGGCAAGATCAACGGCCTGGAGGGGTTCAGAAGGGTTCTCGAGGAGGTCGAGAGGAGACTGGGTCGAGAAGCCCTAAAGAACTCCCACGTGCACATGTCGGGGATGGAGTATGGAGAAAGGGGGGAGAGGGCTCACAGGAACTTCGACGAGTCCGAGTTCGACTGGGCAGCGGCCGTCGAGGTCCTCAAGGAGTTCGGCGTCGAAGGAGTGGTGATCTCGGAGTCCCCGAACCTGGAAGGCGACGCCCTCAAGATACTCGGCGCCCTGAAGGCGAGCGGCTAGAGGAGGTCAGCGAAGCCCCCGCCGCTCACTCGCGGCTCTCCTCTTCACCTACTTCCAGCTCCTTCACTGCTGACAGGTCCTTCCTCCTTCTCGCGTGCAGCTCCTCGGCCGTTCCTCGGGTTATCACCTCATAGAGCCTGGCCACTTTGCCGGGGCCGGGTCTGAGGAGGCGTCCGAGTCTCTGCACGAACTCCCTGGGTGAAGAGGTCCCGGCTACTAGGATGCCGACAGCCGCGTCCGGTATGTTCAACCCCTCATCTCCGACCGTCGTGACCACGAGGACGCCCTCTCTGCTTTCACGGAAGGTCTTCAGGATCCTCTCCCTCTCCGACACCTCTACATCGCCCGTCAGGAGTAGTCCCCCGACCTCCTCCGCTATCTTCCGGGCTAGATCCACGTAGTGAGCGAAGACTATGATCTTCGAGCCCCTCTCCTTCTCTACTATCTCCTTGACCTTTTCGACCTTGGACCTGCTCGTCTGGACTATCTTCCTCATCTCGGTCGCTAGCCTCAGGGCCTCGACTGCCCTCGGGTCCCCCCTCCTAGCGGCCTCTAGGATCTCCCCGAACTTAGCCCAGCCGACCAGGTCCCTGTACCTCTTCTTAAGCTCCAGGTACTTGCGCTTCTCGTCGGGCTTCAGATTCACTCTAACCGTCGCGACTTCGTACTGAGCTAGATAGCCTGCCTCCGCTAGCTCCGCCGGCGACCTGTAGTACACGACCCCGCCCATCAAGGGGAAGAGCTCTACGTGCTTACCGTCCTCTCTATACGGAGTGGCGGAGAGGCCCAGCCTCTTCGGGGCCGGGGAGCCTAACGCTATCGCCCTGAACTTCTCGGCTGGCAGGTGGTGGACTTCGTCTATGATCAGGAGGCTGAAGTGGGGAGCCAGCTTGCTCACGTACTTGGAGGCGGACTGGTAGGTGGCTATGGTTATGGGAGCCAGCCTCTTCTCTTCCGAGTAGTAGAAACCGACGAGCTCCGAGGGTATATCGGACGCCTTAAGCATCTCATCATACCACTGCTTGACGTGATCCTTCGTCATGACCACCACCAGGGTCCTCTCTCCGGTCTCAGCGATTGCGGCTATGGCTACCAGGGTCTTCCCCGACCCCGTCGGGAGGGCTACTATCCCCCTATGCTTGTTCCTCACCCACCTCTCGAGAGCCTCCCGCTGGTAATCCCTGAGGACCATCTTCAGGGAGACCCTCCGTCCCAGCTCGGTCCTCTCCAGGAACCCCGTCCTGTCTACTACCTCGATCCCGAGTCTCTTCACGGTCTCCACGAAGGGGTTGTAGTAGCAGGGGTGTAGCAGGAAGACGCCGTCCTTGCGTCGGTACCTCAGCTTAAACTCAGAGAGGGCCTCTCTGAGGTCCTCCCCGAGGAAGAAGCTGAACCTCACGCAGAGATACTCGGGACAGTAGGTCAGCTCGGCGAGCCTCCTGGACTTGGAGAGGAGCCCTCTCAGAGAACCCTCGTCAAACTCCGCTCCGATGTCGCTGAGGAAAGCTACTAGGTCATCGACCTCGATGGACCTCTGAGAAGCCTTGATCCTGCTGACCCTGAACACGGAGCAGCCGCCAGTGCGGCCCACGTAGTCTGCGTACTCGAGTAGCTCCTCGAACTCCTCCTCGGAGAGCCAGCGGCACACTCTAATCTCGAGAGGGTCCAAGAGCCTTACCACTACTACCTAGATGCTATGGCGTCTAATTAAGCGCTCAGCTCGCCGGCACCGCTCTTCCCCTTCAGGAAGATCTCCCCGTCGCTGAGTAGCACGAGGGGTTCCTCTACCTCGACCTCAGCGCCAACGTCTACGGCAGTCCTGAGGACCAGCGTCACTATCAGATACTCGCCTACCTTGCTCACCTTCACCCTCCTCACCACGCTCCTGCTCAGCACGTCGGGCGCTATGTCCCTCCTCGGGAGGTCTCGAAGAGAATTCCTCGCACCGGAGAGTCCGAGCGCGAAGCGCTTATCGAAGCTCGCGTATGCGACAAGGACCGTCAGGAGGAGCAATACAGCGATCACCAAGTAATCCAGCTCCGACACCCGGCATAGTGCTGCGGGGGTCAAAGCTTTAAAGCGGTCAGCTTAATCGTGTCTCGCTGGTTCCGAAGGGCGTTCCCACTCCTCCAGGCCCCGCGGGGGGTCGGAGCGTGGAAAAGCTTATAAGGTCATGCTTGCCTATTGATGTGAAACAGACGAAGGTGGTAGAGCATGAGTGGTCCAGCACCCGCAGCTACGAACGTGGTCCTGGTAGGCAAGAAACCGGTAATGAATTACGTCATGGCCACTCTAACCCTGCTACACCAGGGAGTCCCAGAGATAGTAGTGAAGGCTAGAGGGAGGGCCATCAGCAAGGCGGTCGATGCTGTCGAGATAGTGAGAAGCAGGTTCCTGCCCGACAAAGTGGAAATAAAGGACATAAGGATCGGGAGTCAGGTGCTAACCACCAGCGACGGCAGGCAGTCTAGGGTCTCTACTATCGAGATAATCCTAGCAAGGAAATAGTAAGGGCTACCCCGAGGGCCCGAACGAGAGAAAGCCAAGAAGTGTTTTTAGATGAAGATAGGGCAGCTGAAGCTCCCCGCGCTCCAGGTCGCGCTCGACTTCACCTCCCTCGACCGGGCCCTTCGCGTATTAAGCGAAATTCTCGATTTAGGCGTAGGCATAGTGGAGGTCGGGACGCCCCTCATCAAATCGGAGGGTGCCAGGTCCGTGTCCGAGATCAGGAGGGTCTCCGGGGGGACTCCCGTTCTCGCTGACACGAAGACCGTCGACGTGGGTGCCCTGGAGGCAGAGCTGTTTCTGAGAGCCGGTGCCGACTTTGTAACCCTCCTGGCCACGGCCGACGACGCTGTAATAGAGTCCGCCGTCAGAACCTCCCGCGAGCTCGGGGGCGACGTCGTGGCGGACTTCATAGGGTTCAGGGGCGACATCATTAAGAGAGCTAGAGAGTTGAGGGACCTGGGGGTTTGCGCAATGAACGTCCACGTCGGTATAGACGTGCAGAGGTCTCTCGGTCTTACCGCTGCTGGAATGCGCGACCTGGTGAGAAGGCTCTCGGCGGAGCTCACCGGCGTGGTTGTGTCGGTAAGCGGTGGGATAAAGCCGGAGGACATCCCCTCGCTGCTGGACGCGGGGGCCCAGATAGTGGTTGTGGGGAGCGCCATAACCGGGTCTCCCAACCCTAGGGAAGCGACCGAGAGATGCCTGAGGGCCTTCAGGCGCTCCGTCTAGCCCCTCCGTGGACCCCGACGCGTATATATTCTCGGCCCAGCACATCCAGCGGGCGCGCCGGTATGGCTAAGCTCGACAGATTGATACTCGTGACAGCGGATCATCACCCTCTCCACAAATACTTCAAGGAGCTGAGCGAGGAGCTGGGTAGGAGGTACGGGGTCCCGGTAGAGGTGAGAGTCGAGGACTACCTGTTCCTGATAGAACACGGGGACACTGACGAGTACGGTATGGCGTGGCTACCGCAGCTACTCGCTCGACTGGACACCGGGAAGATAGTCAGAGTCCTAACGAAGCCTGTCCTGGACTCCCTGGGGAACATAAGCAAGGAGAACGACCTAAGGACCTCGATCGAAAACATAGAGAAGGCTATAGCCGGTGGGTAGAGCGGGATTAGCCTACATGGGGTACTTCGTTCCGTACTTGTTTAAGTAGGTTATTTCCTCTAGAGGCTTCCTAGGCTTCGGCTGCGGCTTCTCCGCGGGGTATCCCATGGCTATCAGAGCAACCGGAACGTAGTTCTCCGGCAGCTCGAGGACTTTCTGAATCCCCTCGACGTCCCTCAGCGTCTGGAGCCAGACCGTCCCCAGACCCAGTGCGTGCGCGGCCAGCATCACGTACATCGCCGCGTTAGCGCAGTCTACCTGGTAGGAGATCTGCGCGAGGTCCCTGTCGCACGCTACGAGTATCCCGAGCGGTGCGTTCAGTAGCAGCGAGAAGCCCGCGCGAACGCTGACCAGCTTCTCCTTCACCTCCCTGTCCTTCACCACCACGAAGATCCAGGGCTGCCTGTTACCAGCGCTCGGGGCGAACCTCGTCACTCCGAGTATCTTGAGGAGGACCTCGTCCGGAACAGGGTCGGGCTTGAACTGCCTTATGCTCCTCCTCGTGAGGAGGAACTCGAGCAGGTCCTCACTCCTGCAGCTCACGACTGCCACCGTAAGTATCTCTGCAGTAAATATTTAAGGTCGTCGTCAGTGTGCGAGCTGATGAGACGTATGGGTGAGAACCCATACCTGAGGGAGAGAGTGGGGTCCATAGATGTTAAGCCTAGGAGGATTAGCGAGCTATTGAGGAGCATGTCGAGAACGGCCTACCAGGGGAGGAAGCTCGGGGAGGTCTACGAGGTGCTCCTCAAGATGTTCGAGGACCCGAGGATCACCGTGTTCATGGGGCTCGCCGGCTCCATGGCGCCCGCCGGGATGTGGAGGATAGTTAAATGGCTCGTGGACGAGGGGTTCGTGGACGTTCTCGTGAGCACGGGTGCGAACATCTCTGAGGACATAGTCGAAGCGATGGGGTTCAGCTACTACAGGGGCTCCCCGTGCGTCGACGACTACGAGCTCCTTAAGCACAGGATCGATAGATTCTACGACGTCTACGTCTCCGAGCTGGACTACAGATCCATGGAGAACCTTGTGCTGGAGTTCGTGAGAACCCTGCCGGACGGTACGTACTCCACAGCGGAGTTCCTCTACCTCTTCGGCCGCTTCCTCAGCGACAGGGGGATAGACTCTATAGTGACCGCCGCCTACAGGTCGGGAGTCCCCGTCTTCTCTCCAGCGCTCGTGGACTCCGGTTACGGGATGGCCGCCGTCCTGGCCCTTAGGGAAGGCAGGAGAGTGGCTATCGACATGGTCAAAGACTTCGACCAGCTGATCAGGGTAGCCGAGCACTCTGAGGAGACGGCTGTGATCTATATCGGTGGAGGGGTCCCGAAGGACATTATCAACTTGGTGGCGGTGGCCCAAACTTTGATAGCTGAGAGGTCGGGCAAGCGGGACTACTACAAGCCGCACAGGTTCGCCGTCCAGATAACCACGGACCTCCCGCAGTGGGGCGGCCTCTCGGGGGCTACTCTCGAGGAGGCGGTGAGCTGGGGCAAGGCTTCTCCGTGGGGTTACAAGGCCATGGTGCACGTCGACGCGACCATAGCCCTGCCCATACTGGTCCACGCGATCGCTGAGGAGGTGGCGACCAGGAGGCCGAAGAAGAGGCTGGTCGAGCTCTTACTGTCCGCGGGCGGGTAAGCGGCTTCGGTCTAGAGACCTCTCGAGTGTGGTAAGCGTGGGTCGGGGTCCTTTAGTCAGCAAGCTCTGAGACGTTGAGGTAGGACTCTCGGCTCTTCTCTACATGTTTTGAGCCCCGACGGTTCTACCGTTTCCCCACTAACGGCCGCGTCTATGCCCGCCGGCGGGTCGGCCCCGCCGACCTCCGCCTGGCTTCATCATTACCCCCGGATCCCCGCGACCTGCGGTGGGGAGCCCGAGTCCCAGAGCCTCTACTCATCACCTCCCCCGGCGTTCTCTCACCTCAGAGAGTTCAGGACCGCTCCCGGTGCCACGCATCCAGGTGCTCATGATAGCCGGATCTATCATCACGTGCGCACAGCCTACAGAGCGGCAGAGCGCGATGGCGTGCTAGAGCCAGGAGTGGCGCTCGGGTACTGGTTAATAACTCGGGAGGTCTGCAGGGGGTGGGTGCCGGCGAGGAGCCGATGTTCGAGGTAGTGATTTCTTGTAGAATCAGAACGGGGGACTCGGAGTACCTAGCCATGAAGGCGCACGAGCTTCTGAAGGAGCTCGGGACCTCCGAGCTCGACACGGTCTACTTCTCGGAAGTAGTGGGATCGGTCGGCGGGGTCTCTGTGGCCTTGTACCTCTCGAGATCAAACGTGGGCGTCCTGGCGGTGGCCTCCGCCTGCGACGACGAGGGGAGGTGCATCGCCGGGCCCCTCAGGGAGGTCACCAGGGTGGGCGGGAGGCTGCTCCGGGAGCTTAGGAACTTCATAGAGGTGCTGAGGGTCGACTACGTGGTCAGGACTAAGCTGACTCTGACTTCCGCGCGCAGAGGCAACATAGTAAGGTACCTGAGGGCGGGCGGCGTGGAGGTATTGGACGCGGGGAGCTACGACGCGGGCTGGTACACGGTCAGGATACTCAAGGGCAAGTACATAGTCTCCCTGAAGAAGCTGGACGTGGCCATAGCTCTAGTCCAGGAGAGGGGAGGAGGGTTGGTCAGCGCCCAGCTCACCGTCTCCAGGTCCCTGCATGGGGTCGAGGAGCTCGCCGAGGAGGAGCTAGTCGACTGCCTTAAGGCCGTATCCCACATCATCGCCTACGTGGCCGGCTAGAGAAGGCCGAGGGCTCCGCTGGCCACCAGGACGGCGAGCGTGGAGAGGGTTATCAGGACGTTGTCGTCCAGCAGCGGTGGGATCTCGTAGTGCTCGACCAGGCTAGCGATCAAGGCAGCGACTATGCCCACGTGTCCGGCGTAGTAGACCCCGATGGGGAGGGTGACGGCGAGCATCCCGAGGTTGCCGACCCACGATTTGGTCCTTCTCCTATATAGGGTGTTCCTTATGATACCTGTGACGGCGTCCCCGAACGACATGAAGGCGAGGGGGACGACCGCGTAGACCGGGTTACCGAATAGGACCCAGAGGGCGAGCAGGGCTAGCCCCCACGCGACGCAGAAGTTCACCTCGTACATGTTCTCCCCGACTTGGAACCAGTAGAGAAGCCTCCCGGTCCTGTGCGGCAAGTACGTTATCGCGGCCAGGATCAGAGCGAAGACCGTTGGTACGAGGGGTGAGGTGAAGAGGTGGGGGACCAGGAGGGCCACCAGCCCGCCGGCCAGCACGTGGATCAGCTTTCGATTGTAATAGACGACCACGTTGTTGCTAAGGCCCCTCGTCCTCAGAAACCCGTAGACGTACCTAGTTAGCGCCAGGACTCCCAGCACGTAGAGGAAAAGCGGGACGGCTATGAGGACCTCGACCAGAGGGTCGCTCGGCACTAGAACATCGAGAGCGAGAGTCCGCACCCCACGTCACCGGGATCTGCGCTAAGGCAGGACATATAAGTGTGCTACGATTAGCTAGCGTAACAGTGCTACTCGCGGTCCGGGCATCCCCGGATCGCTAGAGCTGCCACCTGAACGAACTTGAAGGCCGCGTAGAGGTGGCTCGCCAGGGCCAGCGCCACCAGCGAGTAGGCCAGGGCACCGGACACCGCGTGCTCCAACACTCCCCCGACCATCACCAGGAAGATTCTTACGTCCCTCGAGGCGATGCTAGGCAGGGGCCCGACTACGGCTGGGTGGACTCCCAGATCGTACTGGCTTCTCGCGTGGAGGTAGCTCACCATCAGGGTCCCGGAGATCGCTAGCACAGCGATGACGAGCCCCCACGGCTCCGGAAAGCGCCCGAGGGACAGCACCGACGCGGACGCTACTATCAGCACATCCGCGTATCTGTCGAGCATGGAGTCTATGAACGCTCCGGTCCTACTTTCCATCTTCCTCGCCCTGGCCAGCTCTCCGTCGACCCCGTCCACAACCGAGGAGACCTGCGCGAGTATCCCGCCGAGGGCGGGGACCCCCAGGGTGAAGCCGAGAGCAGAAGCAACCGATATCAGGAATGAGATCAGGGACACCTGGTTAGGCGTCACCGGGATGCCCCTCTCGAGTATGAACATGGTTATGGCGGTGGATAGCCTCCTGTTCACGTACTTCGCTACCGGCCCATCGATGGGCTTTGTGAGGGAGCCCTTGTCGATAACTCGCCCCGGGTAGATCTCTGTATAATTCGGCCATATATACCGTTCGCATACCACTCCTTTCCTGGAAGCCAAGCGCTCGGTCCTCTTTCTAGACCAATTCGCGGGACCCTACACCGGTGGCTGACATACACGTTTAATATCTCCCACTCCTACTCTACACATGGGATGACTTTACCGAGTAGCATGAAGACGCAGGAGAGAGAGTTACTGATGGAGACTGAGATCGTACACAAGGTGCTACTGTGCGCATCCCTGCTCATCAGTAGGGGGCTCGCGAGCAGTTTCCCAGGCCTCAACGCCGCGTTCTCTCTGAAGCTCCGCGGCATGGGCATAGACCCGGAGGCGGGGCTACTCGCGAACCCGGAGAGCTACCTAAAGACCCTTCTCGAGCTTCTGGGAGGCGGGAGGGCGGCCGAGGCGCTGCTTAGGAGCGCGCTGCCGCGCAAGGAGGTCTTCGATAAGATTCTCGAGGCGCTGCTCACGTCGCGCAGCGCGGCGGAACTTGAGGTGTCCCTTCTCTCTATCGCTAGAGAGTACGGAAAGGACCTGAGAGCTGTTTGCAAGGACGTTTACTGAGGGCCGGCTACCCGCCGGCCTCTTCGTCCCGGGTAATGGTCGTGCCCGGGATCCGCTCTCCCGAGCTAGGGGGCCTCCTCACTCCTATCCTGGTGGTGGAGCCCTCTATGTCCCACGCCTTCACGAGGTATCCGTCCCGGGGCACTCCGATCCGCACCTCCGAGGCTCTGACCTCCCCGGCTATGTAGTCGCGGAAGCGGCTCACAGCGGCGGTCACGTCCTCCGAGTCGGAGTCTATGGCGACTTCTATGAGCTCAGCTACTCCCAGGTTCATCTCCTTCCTCATGACCTGTACCCTGCGCACCACCTCCCTGGCCAGGGCCTCCATGTAGAGGTCCCTGTCTACGCTCTTCAGCAGGCACGCCACTATTCCCCCCTCCTGGGCCGACTCGTACTCCCCGCTCTGGCAGACCGAGGGGTCTGCCGCTAGCACCATACTCTTCACGTTGGACAGCCTGGCCACGACGCTCCTCAGCGGTTCGAGCTGTCGTAGGACCTCCTCCTCCGCGATCACCACGGCCTCCCGCATGGGCCACCTGATCTTTATCCCCATCCTGTTCCTCAGCGAGGCTAGCATTTCCGCGATTCTTAGGGCCCTTCTGAAGGTCTCCTCGAGCTGGGGCTTCCTCATCCTCTCGTCAGCCCTCTCAGCCCTGGTCAGGTGGACGCTCTCCGCTTCGTCGGGCTCGAAGTGCTTGACGAAGCGGATCCAGAGGGCCTCGGAGAAGTGCGGGACCACGGGGGCTAGCAGCTTCAGCAGGCGCTTCAGGACGTAGTAGAGCGCGGCGTAGACGACGAACCTGTCGTCGCTCTCCTCGCTCCAAACCCTCGGCCTGACCAGCTTCAGGTAGGTCCTGCTCAGGTCCTCGACAGCGAAGTCCATCAGTAGCTGCACCGCTCTGTTTACCTCGTATCTCACCATTAGGTCCGCGAACTCGGCCGTCACCGTGTTTACTCTTGAGAGTATCCACTCGTCCTCGATCGAGAGCCTCCCGAGGTATTTGGAGAGCTCGTGAACCCTTGGGGAGAACCCGTCGAGGTCCATATACATGGCGGCGAACCTGAACACGTTCCAAACTATGTTCAGTGCGCTGGTCGAGACCTTCCTGACCTCGTCCGGGTCGAACATGAAGGAGTCTCCAGGCGGATACCTCGACAGTAGGTAGAGCCTCAGAGGGTCCGCCCCGAACTTCTTGATAGCCTCCTCGGCGTACACCACGTTGCCCAGGTGCTTAGACATCTTCCTCCCGAACTTATCGAGGACGTGCCCCTGTATGAGGACTTGCCTGTACGGAGCGACACCCCTGTCGATGACCGACGCAGCTATCAGAGAGTAGAACCAACCCCTCGTCTGGTCGACGGCCTCCGTTATGAAGGTATAGGGGAAGAGCCTTTCGAAAAGCTCTCTGTTCCTCAGTCCGTCGACCGAGGCTATCCACGCGACCCCGCTGTCGAGCCACACGTCAACGACGAATGGCTCCCTGACCCACCTGGAGCAGTCTGACGTCCTGAGCTCGACAGAGTCGATCCACGGTCTGTGAACTAGCCTATCGTCGTCCACGTCGGGGAGCTTGGAGGCGTATCTCTTCAGCTCCTCGACGCTCCCGATAACCAGTATCCTGTTGGGGTCCTCGGAGCACCTCCATACCGGTAGCGGAGTACCCCATATTCTCGATCTAGATATGGTCCAGTCCTTCACGCTCGCGAGCCAGGATTCAAACCTGTTCCTGTGGACCCTCGGGAACACCTCGACGGAGTCCAGGGCCTTCAGGAGATCCTCTCTGAGGAGGCTCATCGCCATGAACCACTGCCTGTCCGCTCTGTAGACTAGCGGAGTGCCGCACCGCCAGCAGTGGGGGTATCTGTGGACGATCCTCCCGCACTTGACCAGGAGGCCCTTCTTGCTTAGGATCTCGACGACGAGCTTCGAGGCCCCGTCTACCGAGAGTCCCCCGAAGACCCCGGCGCGCTCATCGAAAACGCCGTCGATTCTGACGGTGCTCGTCACCGGCAAGCCGTGGCGCACGCCCAGCTCGAAGTCCTCTGGTCCGTGGCCGGGCGCTATGTGAACGAGCCCCGTGCCCTCCTCGAGGCTGACGAACTCCGCGTCTAGGACTCTGTGAGCATCGTGGTGGTCCGCGTGCAGAGGGATCTCGTTCGCTAGCGGATGCTCGTACTTCATCCCCCTAAGCCTAAGCCCCTCCAAGACCTCGACGCACCCCCAGGACTCCAGTCCCAGCTCTTGAGCTACACGCTCGGCCAGGTTCCTGGCTACGTACCACCTCTCGCCGCCCACGGCCATGACGCAGTACTCCGCTCTTGGATGGACCGCCACAGCCTCGTTGTCCACCAGGGTCCAGGGAGTGGTCGTCCACACCAGGAGGTACTCCCCGTCCCCGCCCTCTACCTTGAACTTCACGTAGATCGATGGAGACTCCTTCTCTTCGTAGCCCATGTCCACCTCGGCATCGCTTAGGGCCGTCTCACACCTAGGGCAGAAGGGGAGGACCCTGTAGCCCTCGTAGAGCAGTTCCCTCTCCCAGGCTCTCTTTATCACGTACCACACGTACTCTATGTACCTCCCCCTCCTGGTCTCGTAAGCGTTGTCGAGGTCTAGCCAGAGCCCGATCATCTCGGTCGCGTACTTCTTCCAGTACTCGAGGTAGTAGTCGACGAGCTTGTTGCACTCCTCGACGAACCTCTCGAGCCCTATCCTCTCGTAGATCTCCCTCTTAGTCCTCACCCCCAGCTTCTTCTCCACCTCGACCTCGACAGGCAGGCCCTGCTCGTCCCACCCTCCCTGAGCCCACACATCGTACCCGAGCATCCTGTAGTACCTAAGGACGAAGTCCTTGTACACCCTACCCCTTAAGTGGCCCACGTGTGGGTAGCCGTTAGCCGTCGGCGGCCCCTCGAGGAAGCTAAAGAGCTTCCCACCGCTGGGCGCTCTCCATTTAGCCGGGACACCCTTCTTCCTCCAGTACTCCCTGACCTCCTCCTCTATCTTCCTCACGTCCAGCGGAGGCAAATCAATAGCAGACCCCTACAGAGCTAGGGAGGCAAGACTAATAAGCCACTGCCGTAGAGTCGGGCAAGGATCCGGGGGTTAAATCCGGGTCGGGCTAGCGATACCCCGGTGCGGAGGGTGCTCGATTCGATCTCCGCGGCGTTCGGCATCGCGTCGGCTGCGATCATCGCGGCCAACTCGATCCTGGTGATCCTCGCTTCACTGAGCAAGGCCAGGCCTCTGGAGCTAGAGCCGGGCAGCCCTCAGGAGCATGTTAGCGTAGCGGTGATCGTTCCTGTCTACAGGGAGGGACCGCGCGTACGCTACGTACTCCGATCACTTGGGGAGGTGCGATATCCGAAGGACCGTCTGACCCTGGTAGTGGTTGGTGAGGAGGGGGACGACGAGACGTACCGCGAGATCTCGAGGCTCTGCGAGACCTCTGGGAACCTCTTGGACTGTGGCGGCGTGAGGGGAGTGTACGTCGTCAACAGATCGGGAGTCCGCGGTAAGCCCGCGGCCCTCAACTACGCACTAAAGCACGTGAACGCCGATGTGGTGGCCGTATACGATGCCGAGGACACCGTTCATCGGGACCACGTATCGATCGCTGTCAGGCTACTCGAGGACCGGTCGGTGGGAGCGGTACAGTTCGTGAGGGAGGTCTCCCCCTACCCAAGCGACCTAGCCGAGGCCCAGAGGTCTGACTTCTACTTCTACTACATGGTCCTCCAGCCGTACCTGATGCGCAAGACGGGCCTGGCGGAGGTGTGCGGATCCGCGTTCTTCGCGAGGCTTTCGCTCCTAAAGAGCCTGGGCGGGTTCAACGAGTCGTCCCCCGCCGAGGACCTGGACCTGACGTACAGACTCGGAGCCAGGGGCGTGAGGGTGCTGGTGGCTCTGCCCCCCTCCGCCACGAGACCGGTGGTCCGCACCTCAAGCCTAGTCAAGCAGAGGGCCCGCTGGATAAGAGGCGGGATACTGTCGATCCCGACGGGGCTCAGGGCCCTGCCCAGGTCCGCGCCTCTGCTGCTCGTGACAGGTCTCACGCCGCTGACGTCGGTGACCTCCACCGTCGCGGTATTACTGCTCGTGGCCGGGCTGATCAAGGGCTCCGCTCCCGTTTTATCCTGGTACGCCATCTCAGCGCTAGCGGCGGCGTGCCTACTCGGGACCCTCTTCACGCTCCTATCCGGGTACGGCAGGGGAGGGGGGCTCAAGCACCTGGCGGCGATGTCGGTCGTGTACTTCCTGGCCTCCTGGAGGGCCGTGGTCGAGCTTGCGGTATCTCCCCGGAGCTGGACGAGGTCTGAGTCCAAGGCCTAAGTGTTTTTTGCTCGACGCAGCCTAGCGACTCGGTGGGCACCGCGTGAGCACCAGGTCTAAACTCGAGGAGCTCGGGAGGCTCTACGAGCAGGCCCTCCTGGGCGGAGGCAAGGAAGCCATAGAGGCGCAGCACGCCAAGGGGAAGCTCACGGCTCGCGAGAGAGTAGAGCTATTGGTAGACCCCGGCAGCTTCCTGGAGATGGACATGTTCGTCAGGCACAGGGCTACGGAGTTCGGCATGGACAAGAGGTGGGTCTGGGGGGACGCTGTGGTCACAGGACTAGCGAGGATCGACGGGAGGAGAGCGATCGTCATAGCTCAGGACTTCACCTTCATGGGTGGATCCCTAGGAGAGATGCACGCGGCTAAGATAGTCAAGGCGATGCAGTACGCTATAAGCCAGGGGGTCCCCATAATCTTCCTGAACGACTCCGGGGGCGCTAGGATACAGGAGGGTGTCGACTCCCTGAAAGGTTACGGGGACATATTCTACATGAACGTCATGGCGTCGGGGGTGGTGCCGCAGATAGCCGCGATAATGGGTCCGTGCGCGGGGGGAGCGGTCTACTCCCCGGCGCTCATGGACTTCGTAGTGATGGTGAAAAAGACCTCCTTCATGTTCATTACAGGACCCAGGGTCGTCAGGGCTGCCATAGGCGAAGTCGTTGACGAGCAACAGCTCGGCGGCCCCGAAGTCCACGCGACTAAGTCCGGGCAGGCGGACTTCGTTGCCGAGGACGATAGGGAGGCTGTTACCGTAATCAAGAGACTCCTCTCCTACATCCCGGGTAACAACATGGAGGACCCGCCGGTAGTCAGAACCGGCGACCCGCCCGACAGGGAGGTGCCGGAGCTCGACGAGGTCGTGCCCGACGACCCCAACGCTCCCTACGACATGTACGAAGTGATAGATAGGATACTGGACGAGGGGTCGTTCCTGGAGGTGAAGGCGCTGTGGGCTCGGAACGCGATAACGGGCTTCGGAAGGCTGGACGGCAAGGCGGTCTGCGTCGTAGCCAATCAGCCGAACTACCTCGCCGGCGTCCTCGACATAGACTCGTCGGACAAGATAGCTGAACACGTCAGGTTCTGCGACTCCTTCAACATGCCTATACTAACCTTCGTAGACGTACCGGGCTACATGCCCGGCACGAGGCAGGAGCACGGCGGTATAATACGGCACGGAGCTAAGGTCCTCTACGCGTATAGCGAGGCGACGGTGCCCAAGCTGACGGTCATCACCAGGAAGGCGTACGGGGGCGCGTACATAGCTATGGGCTCTAAACACCTCGGGGCAGACTTCGCGGTGGCCTGGCCGACCGCGGAGATAGCCGTCATGGGGCCCGAGGGAGCAGCGGAGATAATATGGAGGAGGGAGCTCGAGGCGGTGAAGGATCCCCAGGAGAGAGCCAAGCTCTTGGTCAAGTTCACCGAGGAGTATAGGAGCAAGTTCGCAAACCCCTACATAGCCGCCAGTCGAGGCTACGTAGACATGGTGATCCAGCCGAGAGACACGAGGAGAGCGCTAGCAAAGGCTCTAGAGATGCTATCCTCGAAGAGAGAAGTGAGGATGTGGGTTCCGCCAAAGAAGCACGGGCTAATGCCCATGTAGCCGAGGAGAGAACGTTCGATAGTCAGAGAGTGGTCCGCGAGCTTGGTCCCCTTCCAGGAGGGCCCGGGGTCCGTAGCCAAGGCGTCCGAGCGCTCTGGCGAAGAGCGGAAGCTCTACACGCGATCTAGCCTATCTCTCCATCGTAACGCTGATTAAAACTTATATTGGTTCGGCGCAAAAGAGCGCGGACTGTTTGGTGACTCAAATGACCATTCGAGTGGGTATAATCGGCCAGGGGTACGTAGCTTCGACGTTGGCCCTGGGGCTAGCGAGGATTAAGGAGGGAGAGATAGGGCTCAACGGGATTCCGCTCCAGGATTTCACTAAGAGCTACTCCGTTAACGACATAGAGATAGCGTCTAGCGTCGACGTCGATGCCGCTAAGATAGGCTCCACACTACTCGACGTAGTCAGGACGTACTTCCCCGCGGTCAACAAGGTCTACGAGCCTCTAGAGAGAGTCAGAGTCGCGCCGGGCCTGCACCTCGGGAGTGCGAGGAACCTCCCGATAAAGGCCGTCGGGCTAGAGGAGGAGTACGGTCTGGAGGACGCCGTTCACAAAATCGTAGACCACTGGGAGAAGAGCGAGGTAGACGTGCTAATCAACCTGATAACGACGGAGTATACCGAGCCCCCGAAGAGCTTCGAGCAGCTGCGCGAGTGGGTGAGGTCCGGAGAGTTCAAAAACCTCCCGGCCACCTACGCTTACGTGTACGCGGCAGCCATCTACGCCGAGACCGTTAAGCCCGTCGCGTACGTGAACGCTATCCCAGCCACCGTGGCCAGGAGCACGGCTATAGTCAAAGCCTTCGAGGAGAGGAGCAGCCTTGTCCTGGGAGACGACGGAGCTAGCGGCGCTACGCCCCTCACTAGCGACATCCTGGAGTACCTCGCCGAGAGGAGCAGAGTCCCCAGAGGAGTGGTCCAGTTCAACATTGGCGGAAATCTCGACTTCCTGGCGCTCCTCGATGAGAGGAGAAGCAAGGCTAAGGAGAAGACCAAGAGCTCCGTGGTGTCGGACGTACTCGGCTTTGAGGTCCCGAACTTCATAAAGCCAACGGGCTTCGTGGAGCACCTGGGTGACAAGAAGTTCGTCTCCATGCACATAGAGTACGTCGGGTTCAACGAGTCCGTCGACGAGATCATCGTGAACGCCAGGATAAACGATAGCCCGGCCCTCGCCGGCCTCCTGGTGGACCTCGTCAGATTGGCCAAGGCGGCGCTCGACAGGGGGCTCAGGGGAACTATCTACGAGATCAACGCGTTCTACATGAAGAGCCCCGGTCCCGAGGGCTCGAGGTCTATATCCAGGATAGTGGCCTACCAGCTACTCCTGGACTGGCTCCTGAGGCTTGGCGAGCTGACCAGGGTACCCAGGTACAGCGTCCACAACTTCATACCGGAGCTCAAGAAGCTCTACGGACTATAGCATGCTGCGGAGGGCCGTAGTCCTCGCAGCCGGCCTAGGGGAGAGGTTCAGAGGTAGCGAGCACAAGCTACTCGCGAGGATATCCGGGCACCACCTCATAGAGTACCCCATAAGGAGCATCGCCGCGGCTGGGATATCGAGGTTCCTAGTAGTGACCAATAGCATCCTACTTGAGAAGCTGAGCCGCGTCGTAACTGAGCTGGAGAGGGAGCTCGGCCTAGAGGTAGGGTTCGTAATCAACGACGATGTTGAGAAGGGTAATGCTCGCTCCCTGCTCCTGGGACTGGCTAGCTCCCGCGAGCCGGTGTCCCTGGTAACGGTAGCTGACCACGTCTACCCCTCAACTCTCGTAGCCAGGCTCGTGAGGGGGTACGGCGAAGCCCCCCTGGCGATAGCCGGGGACAGAGAGCCTGTCCACGTAGACATCGCTGAGGCCACGCTGGTGAAGGTGAGCGAGAGCGGTGTGATAGAGAGGATAGGCAAGAACCTCGATCGGTGGGACTACGTCGACACGGGTCTGCACGTCGTCTCCGCTAGCCTGCTGGACTACGTCGAGCGCTGCGGATCTGAGGGGGAGATGTCCGCTCTGTACGAGTGCTTCTCCAGATCGACACGCGGGAGCGTCGTCGTGGACGTCACCGGGGACGTGTGGAAGGACGTCGACACATGGGAGGACTACCTACGCTTGGTGGAGGGTAGAAACGGGGTTGTCGCCCTCCGCGCTATAGAGAGCTGGAGGGTGTAGCGGGGACCGCTAGCCAGACCACTTACTGAGCTCGAAGCCTTATCGACCTCCACGGCCTGTAGCATAGCGAGTACCAAAGCCTCTCCACTCTCCGCGCGTTGGGCTTAGCGCCGAGGGCGGCCAGCACGTCCTCGAACCCCGCTCCGATCTCCTTCACGAGGGCCAGGTCGTCCTCGTAGCTGCAGGTAAGCTTCGTGAGGAGGTCCCCGCACTCCTCCTCAATGGAGTGCAGAGGCACTTCTCTGTAGCCCATGCTATAGAAGAGACGCCTCGAGCCGAGGTTCTCGACCCTGGTGGTGGCTAGAACTACGTCTGCGCCCTCCTCCTCCAGCACGTGCTCAGCGGAGGCCACGAGCACTCTGCCTACCCCCCTCCTCCTATAGCCCTCCCCGACTACCACGTAGTATATCACTCCAAGGACGTAGCTGGGGTCTAGCCCTACGGAGTAGAAGAGTACCGCTCCCAGAGGTATCCGCGAGTACGCTACAAGGCCGCGGCATACCCCCTGGTTAAGGCACTCCACGGCATAGCGCGCTTGCCACGCTCCCATCCCCTCCTCGACGAGGCTGACCAGCTCGGATGCCGTGCGGCTATCCGGTTCGACTACGAGCAGGGTCTCCTGGCTCACCCGGGCACCTCCCCCCGGTACGTAAAGCCCGCCCTGTAGGTCCTGGGCTTCAGGGAGTCGAGGATCCTCTCGAAGATCCTCGAGGGGTCGCGGTCCCCCGCTACGAGTATGTCGACAGTAGCATACCTGTACTCCACCCACGTATGAACGACCGTATGCGCTCCCTCGAGGATGACGATGACCGAGACTCCCCCCTTCTTGCCCCCGAAGCTCCAGGACTTCACGTCTACCGGCTTCAGTCCCTCGCTCTCGAGGGCCTCCAGAATCGCGCCGACGAGCCCCCTCTCGTCTGCTAGCAGCCTCGGGTCCACGTCGTAGAGGTTGGCGTAGAGGTGCTTGCACGCGGGCGGGTAGCCCAACGTTCCGACCCCTAACGCTCGGTAGCGTTCGTCCCGGCTCCCTCCCTTCTCTTAAGGATCGCGTAGAGGGCTAAAGCTATGACCGCCTGCGGTGGGGCATCCACCGGCAGCTCGGGAATCGAGATAGCCTCGGCCGGTAGCTCACTCCTCCCGTGTTCCTCCCCGGAGAGAACCAGAGCACACCTCGGGCCTTTCAGGTCGAGCTCGTCCAGCCTCCGCAGGTCGTGCCGCCCGGGCAGCACCGCGTACACCTCGTCGAATCTGAAAAGCTCGAGAACCTCCTTAACGCTCGGCAACACTACCAGGGGCTTGCCATACCTAAGGGCTACCCTGTAGGCCTCGGGTACACCGATCTGGGACGCCAGGCCCGTGGACTTCACCACTATGAACGCATCGACATCGAGCCCCCTGAACCCGTACGCGACCCTGACGGACTCCACAAGCCTATGGGGAGAGGAGACTCCAGAAAGCACGATCGAGATCCGCAGGGTCCTCCCCCTATATGCTCATCCGCGGCTCGGGCCTGCTCCCTCTGCCCTTGAACCTGGCGACAGTGTACTTGTCGAGGGCCTGGAGGAAGTCCCCCATCGTGACCGTCTCCGCGTTCCGCCTTATGGCGTTATACCCGGCCTCCGTGCACAGGTTCTTGATGTCGGCTCCGCAGAACCCCTCAGTCATCTCCGCTAGCTTCCGGAGGTCCACGTCGTCCGCGAGAGCCATCCTGGACGTGTGTATCTTGAATATCTCGTACCTCCCCGAAACGTCCGGTGGCGGCACCTCTATCAGTCTGTCGAACCTGCCAGGCCTCAGGAGGGCCGGGTCCACGACGTCCAACCTGTTCGTGGCGGCCATGACCTTCACTCTGTCGAGGGGGTCGAAGCCGTCTATCTCCACGAGGAGCTGCGAGAGCGTCCTGTGTATCTCCCGCTCCCCGGAGGTACCGACGTCAACCCTCCTAGCGGCGATAGCGTCGAGCTCGTCGATGAAGACTATCGCTGGGGCCTTGCGTCTGGCCAACCTGAAGACCTCTCTGACGATCCTGGCCCCCTCGCCCACGAACTTCTGGGCCAGCTCCGATGCTGCGAGCCTAATGAACGTAGCGTTGACCTCTCCGGCCACAGCCTTGGCTAGAAGGGTCTTACCACATCCCGGGGGGCCGTGAAGCAGGACCCCCTTCGGCGGCTCGACGCCCAGCTTGGAGAAAAGCTCGGGCGCTCTGAGAGGGAGCTCTACGACCTCCCTCAGCTCCCTTATCTGCTCGTGCAGCCCCCCCACGTCTTTGAACCTCACTTTCGGCCTCTCGTCTACCTCCATGGCCCTTACGTAGTAGTCCTCCACTATCGGGAGCACTTCGACTATCGTTGACCCTCGCTGATTCAGCGCCACGTGGACTCCGGGCTTCAGCTTCGACGGGTCCACGGTGCCGCTCACGTTTACGACTAGGGTAGGCCCCGCGCTACTCCTGACGATGGCCCTCCCGTCGTCCATGAGCTCCAGCAGTACCGCCTCCACCAGCGGAGCCGCCAGGAGCTTGTCTATCTCCCCCTTGTAGTAGTTGAGCTCCCTCCTTAGGAACTCGACCTCGGCCTCTAGCTGCTGTACCCTATCCTCTAGGTACCTGACGTACTCGAAGATGTTGCCCCTCTTCTCACTGCCCGCATAGCTCAAGCGCTTCGCACCGTAGTCGTACTAGCTACGAGAACTTATTAAGGGTGGGGGGTAGCCGGTGTTCAAACGTAGTGCCGCTCAGCGCGGCTGGGACTACCGGGAGGACCGGAAAGAGCTGCCTCTCTACTTCAGCGGGACTGCCCGGTACTACTAAGTTAACGGAGGCCCTCGGGCCCCCCGATCTCCTCGGAGCGCGCTGCGACGAGGACGCTCTCGAACTTACACCATAGAAAGCGCTATCCCCGAGGAGACGAGTAGGGCTCCCGCCAGCTGCTTTAGCCCAGGTCTCTCCCCGGCGACGAGTCTGACCAGCGCCTGAGACAGGACGGGCGTGAGGGCCGTGGCCACGACTGTGGCCGACACCCCGATGGCTCCTATCGAGTAGATGAAGAGGTACATCCCGGCTCCCCAGCTTAGAGCTCCAGTTAGCGACGAGACTGCCAGGAACGTGCTCAAGCGGGTCCTCCCAGGAGGACCCTCAAGCGCGAACCCTATCGGGAGAAAGGTGGCAGCTACCATGAGAAGTCGGACGAGAGTCAATGAGAGAGCGCCGGTGCAGGCCAGGGCGATCCCTATCGTAACGGTGCTCACACCCCATAGCAGGGCCGCGGTTGCGGCGTACGCTAAACCTCTCGGGTCTAGTCTCGGGCCTTCCCTCTCTCCCAGCACTGACACCGCTATCCCGAGGAGCGCGGTAATAGAGCCTAGCGTCACTGTATATCGGAAGGGCTCCCCTAGAGTCAGGACCGACAGCGCCTGGGCGACGAAGATGTAAGTGTAGCTTACCGATACAGCAACCGAGCTCCCCACGAGCTGTATGGACCTGGTGTAGAAGGCGTTGCCCAGCCCCGGTCCGGTGATGGCAGATAGGTATATCACCGGTACGGCGTAGAGGGGGACGCTCCACACGTCGGCTTCGCTCAGAAGCGCTACGGGGAGTAGGGACAGGAGCGCGAACACAGCCTGCGCCGCGGTGAACACTACGGGCTTTATGAAGCTCCTGAACCTAGACACTACGGCCGGGTTCAGGCTCCACAGCAGCGACGCGACCAGTATCGCGGCGTACCCCAGCATTACGGCTCCTACTCGGTATCGGAGGTCCCAACTAAAAGCGTAGGCAGCGCGCTCGGAGGGGGGCTCGCGCTATTATGCTTTGCGGGAGCGTCGGCTGGGTGGAGCCCTCAGTGAGCATCCTCGTAGACTCGCACGTCCACCTCCATGAGTACGGGGACGGCTGGAGGAGCTACTGCGATGGGAGGTACCTGATGCTGGCCGTCTCCGACGACGCGGACTCCAGCGTCGTAACGGTCCGGCTGGGGAGGGAGTGCGCCCACGTCGTCCCGGCTGTCGGGGTCCATCCCTGGAACGCGGCTAGGGTCGACGTGAGCGAAACGCTCAGGACCGTCGAGAGGCTCGTGGTGGAGCACGGAATCCGGTTCCTGGGCGAGGTGGGGCTCGACAGGGCCTTCCACCCGGAGACGTTCGACGTTCAGCTGAGGCTCTTCGAGGGTTTTCTCAGAATAGCGTCGGACTACGGGCTCGGCCTGAGCGTCCACGCGGCCGGAGCATGGAGGGAGGCCTTCGAAATGCTCAGAAGGTACCGGATTCCAGCGGCCGTCTTCCACTGGTACACGGGACCCCCAGATCTCCTTGAAGAGATAGTGGCTGAGGGCTACTTCATCGGGATAAACCCAGCCCTCTTGGTTCAGAAAAAGCACGAGGCCGTACTCGAGAGGTCGCCCCTGGATTCCGTGCTCACGGAATCGGACGGTCCCTATAGCTATAGGGGGCTGACTCTCGGTCCCGAGATGCTCAGGAGGCTCCTGGAGAGGATCTCCGAGATTAAGTCCGTGGACGTGGACGAGGTCTCGAAGAGGGTGGCCGAGAACTTCGGGAGGCTTCTCTCCTCGGTCGGGCTCCGGAGCGGAGTCTCCCCTCGATAAACCGGTCGGCAAGTCTCGATGTAGAATCGCTTATAAGCCCCTAGCTAGACGCGGAGGAGACCTTGGGTCATGCTTATTTCTGGCACCTTCACAGCATGGGGGCGAAGCCATGAGCGCTCGAGGGACGAGGTTCCCGGGGTTCCCCGGAGGGCTTCTGGAGCTGTCCCTAGGTGCTACTCTGACGGCCCTATCGCTGGTGCTCCACCTCTTCAAGCTCCCGTACCCCCCCGTTTCGTTCCTCAAGTTCGACGGGATGGGGATAGCTCTAGCAGCGCTCGCTCTCTACTCGCTGAGGACCTCGGTAGCCGCTCTACCGATAGTCTTCGTGGGGCTCCAGCTGATGGGCGCGGACTTCGTCGGCGCAGGCATGAAGGTGATCGCCGAGACCTCCACCTTCGTGCCCCTAGTTTACGGGTACAGGTGGGTCGGCTCGAGGAGAAGCCCGGTGTACTACTCCCTGCCGATAGCCCTGGGGATGGTGAGCAGGACCCTCGTCATGTCTCTCTGCAACTACCTAGTCACGCCGCACTGGCTCGTCCTGATCGGGTTCAGCTTCGAGAAGGCGTACGCGATGACGATCGGTCTGCTCCCGCACGTCGCGATCTTCAACCTGATAGCCGCCTCGTACGTCGGAGCGCTGAGCATCGGCGTATTCAAGGTAATCTCGAAGACCTTCGGCGCCGAGACCCTGGGGAGGGTGCTCCAACCGCGGTAGCGACGGGAACGCTGTTGGAGAGCCTGCCGACCGATGCTCTTCTGGTGGCCAGAGACCTGTGGTTCAGGTACCCCTCCTCGGATTGGGTGCTACGGGGCGTCAGCTTGTCCGTGGGCCGCGGAGAGCTCGTCCTGGTCCTGGGCGCGAGCGGCTCAGGGAAGACTACCCTATTGAGAGCCCTCACGGGGATCGGAATCTGGGTCTACGGCGGTCAGATGAGGGGCGAGGTCCTGATCGGCGGGAGGAGCGTTCAGGACATGACCCTCGAGGAGTTGCGGAAAGCCGTACAGGTGGTGAACCAGAACGCGTACACGCACTTCTTGGAGCACACTGTAGGGCTGGACCTCTACTACAGCTCTACGGCGATACACGGCCCCGAGAGAGGGGAGAGGGTGTTCAGGAAAGCGGTGAGCGCTTTCAAGCTCGAGGGTGTGCTCAGCAAGAGGTTCTTCGAGCTGTCCGGAGGTCAGCTGAGGAGAGCTGCCATAGCCAAGGCGATGCTCTGGGACCCCCAGGTGGTGATCCTCGACGAGCCGCTGATGTGGCTGGATGACGAGGGGCTGGGGGAGCTCAGGGAAGTCCTGGTCACGCTAAAGTCCATGGGTAGGGTTCTCCTGGTTTTCGAGCACAGGTTCCTAGGCTTGCTGGACCTCGCTAGCAGAGTGTACGTGCTGAGAGGAGGGACCTTAAGCTCCGTGGAGCACGGAGAGCTCAGGCATCCGAGGAAGGCTCCCGCACTCCACCGCGGCCCCGAGCCGAGTCCCGGTGCGGCTGCTGGAGGCGTCAAGCCGATGCTGAGGGCTGACAACCTCTGGTTCAGATACGAGAAAGATGGGGAGTGGCTCCTCAGGGGGGTAGACCTCGCCGTGGAGAACCCGGGGGAATCTCTAATAGTCTTCGGCCAAAACGGGAGTGGTAAGTCGACCCTACTCAAGCTGCTGGCCGGGTACCTGACCCCCGAGAGGGGAAGGGTTTGGAAGACCCCCAGAGTAAGGACGGTCTACGTCCCGCAGAACGTCTACCTCTTCTTCACGGAAGAGAGCCTGAGAAGGGAGCTGGAGGTCGTCTGTCCCAGGCGGAGGAGCGAGTGCTTGGAGAGAGGCCTCGCGACCCTGAAGAGCCTGGGAGCCGACCTGGACGTGGAGGCGTCCCCCTTTAACCTCTCCTGGGGCCAAGCGGTGAGGGCCGCCATCTCCATCGCTACGTCCGCCGGGAACGACGCGGTCCTCCTGCTCGACGAACCCTTTACGGGTTTGACGTACGCCGACAGACTCTCCCTAGCCAAGCTCCTCGCGAGAATGGAAGTCCCCAAGATCCTTACGGTCAGCAACAGAGAGACCCTATCGCTGCTGTCTCCGCTGTCCACGGTAAGAGTCTACGAGCTCAGGGAGGGTCGCCTGTCTGCTATAAAGCCTGAGGCGGATCCCGAAGCTATCAGCGCTGCCGAGAGGTGTAGAGAGCTGGGAGTATACGGTGTGACCTGATGTCGCTCCTCAGAGACTTCGCCTACGCGTTCCTGGTTTCGGAGAAGGCTGGGAGGTTCGGGTTAGTGGCTAGGCTTCTCGCTCCCCTGCTTGTCCTCCTATCGCTAACCCTCCCCTACGTGATCCCGGGGACCAGGACACCGCTGTCTCAGACCGTGAGCGCCCTGGTCTACGAGGCGCTCCTCGCGACCTACCTGATCGGATCCAGGAGGCTGCTGGGAGTGTTCAGACTCGTCGGGTTCTTCCTGGTCCTCGGCTTTGCCCTGAACCTCTTCTCCGCGTTTCTGGGCTTCGAGCCCTCGGACGCCGCCGTACTGGCCCTCGGGACCCTCCGCATGGCTGGCATAGTGATAGCCCTCACGCTCTTCTTCCAGCTATTAACCATAGGGGAGCTCAGGTTCCTGCTGCGAAGGCTGGGACTCGGGCGCTACTCAGAGCTGCTCTCCGTAGCGATGGCTCAGCTACCGACGACCTTCACATCGTTCTCGGAGGCGTACGTGGTGGCCAAGCTCAAGCTAGGAGGGAGGAGAGTGGCCTCGCTGGTTAAGCCCCTCGTAGTGGACTCGATACTAAACAGCAGGCAGATAGCCGAGGCCCTGTACATCCACGGAATCCCCCCGGCTCCCAGGCCTAGGCTAGTCTCGAGGAGAGACCCGCTAATACTGGTCCCTGCGATCCTGGTGTTACTAGCCCATATGTTCCTGAGGTAGTCACGTATAGCCCTGCTCGGCCTCGGGAAGCCGCGTTGAGTGGCCGTGCTCCAGGGAGCGGAGACCGCTTCTGCTTACGCTCGGCAGTCTCACGCGCGCAGACGGCCGCCGGGGGGCCGGGCCATCTGGTACGTGGGATAAGAAACCCAAGGGGACGCGAGTATCGAGGGGAGAGCACGAAGCCTGGAGGAGCCTTTGGGAATACCTAGGACCGCGAGAGGGAGCCCGCACTACACGAGTGCGCCCAGGACGGTTGTGACGGTAATCACCGGGCGGGGTTTCTTTAGCTTGCGGAGGAAACGCCGGGTCCCGCCGCGAGCTCGCGCGGGCCCCTCCACGGAAAGACGGTCCCCGAGTTCTTGAGAACCTCGAAAAGAGCGTCCTTGAGAGAGTCGAGGTTTATCCTCTTGAGGGCTGATATGCTAACCACCCTGTAGGGCCACACGTCGCTCCTCACCTCGGACTCAACAAGCTCCCTCAGCGCGATCTCTCTAGACGGATCCACGAGATCCAGCTTGTTCAGGGCTACGACTAGAGGCTTACCTACGTAGCCTATGTTCGTCAAGACCTTGAGGGACTCCCGGAGCTTAACTCTGAACTCGCCCTCCCCGTCCGACATGTCCATGATTAATACCACGGCCGAGGCGGACGAGATCTCCCTCAGGGTCGCGTAGAAGGCCTCGATCACCTCCGGCGGTATGTCCCTTATGAACCCTATAGTATCTATGAAGACCACCCTCAGACCGTCGAGGGGGACCATCTTCGCCTTCGTCGACGTCGTGGTCAGAAGCTCGGGGCCCGTGGCCCTCCTCTCGCCGGTTAGAGCGTTGAAAAGGGTAGTCTTGCCAGCGTTGGTGTAGCCCGCTACCGCTACGTGGACCAGCCCTATCTCCTCCCTCCTAGCCCTCTCATGATCCCTGACCCTCCTCAGCTTCTCCAGCTCTCTGCGCAACCTGCTCATCCTCCTCCTCACGTGAGCGTAGTAGGCGTCTACGGCATAGCCTCCGGGACCTAGGAAACCCGGGAGTTCTCCCAACTTTGCTCTGTTTATCCAGTCTCTGAGTAGGGGGAGCTGGTGCCTCAGCCTGGCCATCTCTACCTGTATCTTAGCTTCCTTCGATCCCGCGTGCTCCGCTAGGACGTCGAGGATCAGCATTACCCTGTCCTCAACCAGCATCCGTAGCTCCTTCATGAGATGACTCACGTGCCTCGGACTGAGGACGTCGTACACGTAGACTTTCCCGTAGCGCCCGCTCTCGACCATGCCCTTGACGACCTTAAGCCACTTCGGGGTGAAGTAGGTGGATGTCGAGGCTCTGTACCCGTTCGGCAGTTTCACGACGTCTACGCTACCGTGGACCGTTCTAGCGAGTTCCAGAGCCTCGACCAGGTCCCTCTCCCTAGCAACGAGCAGTACTGTGCCCAATCTACCTCTCCCGCTTCTTCAGGGAGACGACGTCGCCCAGGGTCAGCTCTTTCATCTTAGCCGGGCTCGGGAGACGCGCTTGCCCTGCGTCCGCGAGGGGTTCGAGGAGCCTGATCGACAGAACGCTCTCGAGCTTTCTAGCCAAAGCTATCGTGGGCACTAGCCTCCCGGACTCTATCCTCTTTATCGTGCTCTCACTCTCCTTGACCATGTCCGCAAGGGCCTTCTGAGTCAGGCCCAGCCTCTCCCTGGCTTGCCTGACCCTCTCCGCGTAGTCCGGGACGACCTCGTACTCCTCCAGGAGCCTCTCCTCCGGTCTCGCCTCGACTCTCTCTCTGGGTCTCTGCTGGCGGACCCTGGACGCTTCTTCCTCTATCTCCCTCGCTACGTCCCTTCTCGAGAGCCTGCCGTAGCAGGGCGGACAGACTGACAGCCTGACGCTCTCGACGTAAATCACCCTCAGCTCGCGCCTCGGCACCGCTCTCCCGCACATCTCGCAGTACCCGTAGCTCAAGCGGGACGTCCCAACTACAGAGAGACCTACTGCTATATTATCTGCGTCAACCTCCCGCGCGTTCAGGGTCTCTCGTCTAGCCCACGGTTTCGGGTAGAAAAGTCGGTGGTGAGACGTAGAGCTCTCGACGAAGCTGGGAAGAGTTCCGACCGCGAGATGACGCATGCTACGGGGGCCTGCCCCCAGACTGATGACACCCTCCTCAGCCCCAGGGCCCCTCTAGGGGCTGGTGAGGAGCGGATTCGCCTCGACAGGATACGATACTGGCCGACCCCGGGCTGCGCGATCCGCTTAAGACCGCGCGACTCGAGACTCGCAACAAGCTCTCGCGGCTCATGCTCCTGCCCTGGATCCCCACTGCCACGATCTTCCGCACTCGCGGGTTTCTAGTTTTATTCTACAGTTCCCTTGGTAGCCCCGGTGGCGAGAACGGTAAGACGCGCTAGGATAGTCGCGTTCGCGACGCTGTGCTTCCTTCTATCAGCAGCTACCATTCTGCTAGTCAACCCACCGCGCAGCGGAATTGGCAGTGAGCTGAGGAGATCTTGGGAGGAGGTGAGAGGCGGTCTGACGCTTGAGTCTTCGAGGGCTCTTTTCGAGGGGATCGTGTCCCTTGGTCTATTCCTCCTCCTGCGAACCTTCACCATCTTGGACATGCGGTACAGGCACTTCCTCGCGTTCCTCGCCGTCTCGATAGTGGCGCTCCTAGGCGTAGCC
>CALKCU010000003.1 GCA_938083005.1 uncultured Sulfolobales archaeon
GCCAGGGCGAGGTCTACTACAGGTGCTGGTCGTGTGGTAAGTTCTTCAGAAAGCAAGAGCTCGAGCCCTTCAGCGAGAGGGCTCTCAGGGAGGGCTACGCCTTCATACGCTGCCCAATGTGCGGCTCTAAGCTAGTAGTCAAGGCCAGGAAGAGCTGTCAAGTTAGGGTAGAGGCGGTTTAGCCGTTAATACTTTTTCCTCGAGAGCCCTCGGCAGTTACGGGGTCTACTCCTCCGGAAAACGAGCGGCCGGCAACGGTAAAACGAGTGCGACGATTAACGCTCAGCCGACGCCTTCCGGGTTGATGTATTTTTATTACCTCACGGAGTAGTAGCTGTTCGGTGCGTAGATGTTCAAGCTGGTTTATGGCGATGGAGGCAAGTTCAAAAGGATTCTCTCGGGAGTAGTCAAGCCCCTCGATGCCGTTCCCATCAAAGTTACCCCGGAGGGGCTCGAGCTCAGGGCATTGACTCCCGACAAGAATATGATGCTGGAGGTCGTAATCCCGAGCACGGCCTTTGAGAGCATCGAGGTAGAGTCCGATACCACTCTGACCCTCTCCAGGGACCACTTCCTGAGGGGTATCAGAAGGGCCAGCAAGAGGGATAGCGTGACCCTGTCGTACGAGAGAGCGTCCAGGTATTTGAGGCTCTTGCTGACCAACATAAAGACCGGGGTGGAGCGGGAGTTCTCCGTGGAGGTGAGCGAGGTCGCCACGGAGCTCGTCGAGCCTATCCAGATAGAGTTGCCGGTCAGGTTCCAGATATCCATCGACGACCTCAGGGGGCTGATTAGGGACGTTAAGATCGTCGGGGACGAGCTGGAGCTAGTATTCAGGGAAAGCTCCATCGAGGTCTCAAGCATCTCGGAGGGAAGGTCCTATAGGACCACCCTGACCCTCGACAAACCCCTCTACAAACTCGAATCGAAAGAAGCCATGGTCAGCAGCAAGTACGACCTGGATTACCTGAAGACTGTGCTCACAGCCGTATCCGTTACAGATCTCGTGAACGTGGAGTTCGGCTCGACCCTCCCCCTGAAGATCTACACGCGGCTGGAGGACGGTACTAGTATATCTGCGTGGATCGCCCCGCGGGTCTAGCCTTCACCGGCACTGGAGCTGTTTCGTTTCGCTACCTAGGTGCAACGCTGTTTGCTCCGGACGCCCGCCGGCGCGTCCGGGGAGTTCTACCCCACCCGCCGCTCCCCCGCGTATTCGCGGGCGGTTCGGCTATGCGGGACCTCCCTCTGGATCGCTCTCCGAGAGGTTCCGAGTGCAGCTTCCACGGTTTCCCCTGCGTGGCTTATAGATCTTTAGCGCTGCTGGGGAACTAGCCCGATCGGATTCGAGAGCCCCGGGCTCTCGCTTCAGCTGGCGAGCTAGAGTCGTCAATTGGAACGTGGGTTAGCCAAGGTCTTGGAAAGCCTTTTAACTAGTTAGTCCCCTAGAGCTGGGTCTGGAGGATGGTGACAGTAAGGGAGGTGCCGGCGGACGCCCTGATAAAGAGGTTAAGCGAGTACCTGAAAGAGAACGTGAGAGAGCTCAGACCTCCTTCGTGGGCCCCCCTTGTTAAGTTGGGAGCTCACAAGGAGCATGGTCCGGAGGACCCGGACTGGTGGTACGTGAGGGCGGCTAGCATTTTGAGGAAGCTGGCTGTGTCTGAGGAGCCCGTGGGCCTAAACACCTTTAGCGTTATCTACGGCGGGTTGAAGAGAAGGGGGTCGGCTCCCCCTCACTTTAGGAGGGCCTCCAGAAACCACGTAAGGAAGATACTTCAACAGCTTGAGAGGGCCGGCCTGATCGCTAGGACCCCCAGGGGCAGGGTCTTGACCTCCAGGGGCTGGTCCTTACTCGACTCGATAGCTTATGAGGTGTTTAGAGAGCTAGTCAAGGAGAGGCCAGAACTAGCTAAATACGGACCCTAGGGGGTAGAGATGAGCTACGAGTACAGCGACGAAGAACTGGAGCTGTTGAAAAAGAGGAAGATGGAGAGGATGTTGGCTGAAGCTGAGGAGAGGCGCAGGAGGGCTGAGGAGGAAGCCGCCAGGGAGGCGCAGAGACAGGCCATCCTCAGAGTCATCCTAACCCCGAAGGCTAGGGAGAGGCTAGCCAACGTAAAGCTTGTCAGGCCGGAGCTTGCGAGAGCCGTCGAGGACTATCTTATCAGCATGTATTCCTCGGGTCAGGTGGAGAGGGTCATAGACGACGACGCCCTCCGGGATATTTTAGCCGCGGTCGACTCCAAGACTAGGCGAGAGCTCAGAATCACGGTTAAGAGGAAGGGTGAGTAGCGTGGCCAGGAATAAGCACCTGGCGAGAAAGCTCCGGCTGGCTAAAGAGACTAAGTCGAACTCGGCCGTGCCCATATGGGTAGTAGTCAAGACTAGGAGGAGGGTCCCCTTTAGACCCAGGCTGAGGCACTGGAGGAGGGCCAAGCTGAAGAACGTATAGAGGTGAGTCCGTGTCCGAGGCTATATACATCATAAACCTCTCCAAGCTTTACCGAACCGGAAGGCGCAGGAGAGCTCCCAGGGCTGTGAAGCACATCAGAGAGCTCATCAAGAGGCATACGAAAGCCGAGAAGGTCGTACTAGACAGCTCCATAAGCAAGCATGTGTTCGAGAGGAGGTACGACAAGCCGCCGAGGAGAGTAGCGGTAGCGGTCATGAAGCTAGACCCGGAGGGGAAGGTGGTCAAGGCCTCCCTAGCGGTACCTGTCGCTCTACCACCCCAGCCCGAAGGGTCTACCCAGTGATGGGGTCTATAGACAAGGCTAGAGTCCTTGGCAGCCCCCACATCGGCACGTACGTGGCTACCACTGACGAGGTGACACTGGTTCCCAGGGGAGTAGAGGAGGACTTCAGGAGGAAGGTAAGAGACGTTCTCTCCGTAACCGACATCATAGAGACGAGCATCGCTGGGACGTCGCTGATAGGCATATTCGTCGTAGCGCGGGACAGGAGGATCGCGGTGCCCGACATTGTCAGGGAGGAGGAGGTAAGCGAGCTGAGGGAGGTGGGGCTCAGGGTCGAAGTGCTCGAGACCTCCAGCTTCAACGCGCTGGGCAACATCGTGCTGCACAACTCGAAGTTCGCGATAGTCCACCCGGAGCTGAACAGAGACCTCGCGTCAAGGATAGCATCGCTGCTCGGCGTTAGCGGGTTCGTCCCGAGGACCGTGGGAGGAATACCCACGGTCGGGTCGGCCGCCGTAGTAACCGACAGGGGCGGGCTGGTCCACCCGAGCGCCTCCGACGAGGACGTGAGAAAGCTTTCGGAGCTCTTCGGAGTGGAGCTCGATGTGGGGACCGTGAACTTCGGGATAGGTTTCGTCAGATCGGGCCTCGTGGCAAATAACTACGGGGTCCTGGTGGGCGAGCTGACCACGGGACCCGAGATAATTAGGATAGCGAGAGCACTAAAGGTGGGTGGTTAGATGGGTCGCGATGTCAAGGTATACAGAATAATGGGCCTGGCTCTCGTGAGTCCGGACAAGCTGAGGAGGTGGCAGAAGTTCACGATCGAGGTGAGGGCTGTGAGAAAGGAGGACGCGATAGAGAAAGTACTCTCGGAGCTGGGAAGCAGGCATAAGCTCAAGAGGCCGCACATAAGGATACTGTCGGTTGAAGAGATAGACGTCAGCGAAGCGGAGAGCAGGTTCGTGAAGGACCTAGAGACCCTCGAAGGGTGGTACGTTGAGTAGCAGCGGCAAGGAGGTCAGGCTGGTGGTCCCCGTCGAGGCGGTCGTAGCCGAGCTGGAGCGCACTAAGAGGTACATAGAGGGGCTCCAGGAAAACGTGAGGCGCGCTCTGGAGAGGCTAAACGACCTCGCGGTAGCCAGGGAGCTCATATCCACTATAAAGCTCTCGAAGGTCGAGGAGATGCTAGTTCCCGCGGACAGAAGCGGGAGCGTGTACGTCTACGCGAAGCTCGATAGGGGGGAGAGAGTAATCGTCCAGATGGGGCAGGAGTACTTCGTAGAGCTCAGCCCCGAGAAGGCTATGGAAGTCATAGTGGGTATGGAGAACGAGATCAAGGAGCTGCTGAAGGAGCTCGAGAAGGAGCTCGAGGAGGCCTCGAAGTACTTCAGGAGCCTGCAAGAGGTTATCCTGTCCGCGAGGGCTCAGGCAACGAGCAGGGGGAGAGCCGGGTAGTGTTCAAGAGGGTCGGAGAGGTCTTCCGGGGCATAGCTAGCAGGATAGCCGAGACGGTTAGCAAGAAGGAGCTGACAGAGGAAGACCTGGAGAGGGTATTCAAGGAGGTGGAGCTGCCCCTAGTCGAGAGTGATGTTGCTTACGACGTACTCCCGGTTCTCTTCGAGGAGCTGAAGCGCAGGCTGATAGGCTCTAAAGTGAGCAGGCTCGGCGAAGGGGGGCTCGTGGGGTTGATGAAAGAGGCCCTAACGAGCATACTGTCCAACGTGGAGCCCAAACAGGACCTCATCGATCACATCAAGGCTTCCGGGGCAAGACCCTACGTAGTGGTGTTCCTCGGAGTGAACGGGGTCGGGAAAACGACCACGATAGCTAAGGTAGCATACAAGCTCATGAAGGCTGGCTTGAGGCCTGCGGTAGTCGCTGCGGACACCTTCAGAGCCGGTGCCCAGGAGCAACTGGCCCTCCACGCCGAGAGGCTGGGAGTGCCCTTCTTCCGGGGCAAGTACGGAGCGGATCCGGCCGCGGTGGCGAAGGACGCCGTGACGCACTTCGCAAAGAGGGGTCTAGACGCGGTTCTCATAGACACTGCCGGTAGGATGCACGTAGACGTGGACCTGGTCGAGGAGTTGAGGAAGATTGTCAGAGTCGTCAGGCCCCACATGAAGATTCTCGTGCTCGACGCGCTAACGGGCAACGACGCGCTAGAGCAGGTGAGGTACTTCGATAGAGCGGTGGGCTTCGACGCGGTGATTCTGACCAAGATGGATGCGGATGCTCGCGGTGGATGCGCTTTGACGCTCTCGCTGCTTCTCCAGAGGCCCATAGTGTACGTTGGAACGGGGCAGTCCTACGAAGACCTCGAGGTCTTCAGAGCTAGAGATGTCGTCGAGAGGATACTGAGCTAACCCGAGACTCTACCTCTGACGACTAGCGCTTAAAAGTTTGAGAGAAAGCTGTTGAGAGGTGAACGGAGATAGAGATCTCGAAAATGGTGGAGATGTGGCAAAGGATCCTGGTGCTCTCCGATAGACCTGAGTCTGAAGAGTTTAAGCTGCTAATCAAGGTAACGCTAGCGGGGATATTTCTCGTTGGAGGGATAGGTATAACCCTGCACTTACTTCTCGCCCTCCTGCAAGGTGTAGGACTTGGATAGCGGCGAGGCTAGGAAAGAGGCTTCTCCCCAGTTTGCGGTCCTCAGGACGGTCTCGGGTAAGGAGCTCAACGTGGCGCTAGTCCTGGAGTTGAGGGCCTCCAGGGAGTCGGGCATTTATGGGATATTGATACCTCCTGACGTGAAGGGGTATGTGATAGTTGAGTCGGACGGCCTCCACTCTGTTCAGAGAGTGGCCAAGGGAGTAAAGCACGTCAGGGGGAGGGTAGCCGGCTCGGTGACTTACGAGGAGGTGGAAAGGCTGGTCAGAGTTCGCTCGCCGCTAGAGGAGCTCGGACCTGGAGACCTTGTTGAGGTGATAGCTGGGCCCTTCAAGGGTCTTAAAGCTACCGTAAGGACCGTCAACTTGTCGAAGAACGAAGTCGAAGTAGAGATCCTGGAGGCGGCGTTTCCGCTAAGGGTATTTCTCCCCGGAGACAGCATCAAGCCTGTGAGCAGGAGGTGAGAGTGTGAAGGTGGTTAGATTCCGAGTGCAGGCAGGTAAGGCGAGCCCGTCTCCGCCCCTCGGTCCGACCCTCGCTCAGTACGGTCTCCCGGTCGAAAAGGTCGTAGAGGAGATAAACAAGCTGACCGAGGACTACTCGGGGATGGAGGTCACGGTCGTTCTCAGGATAGACGAGTCGACAGGCAAGTACAGCATAGACGTCGCTCTTCCCACAACCACGTCGCTACTGCTGAGGTTCGCTAACGTCCAAGAACCCTCCGGGGATCCGGCGCGCAAGAAGGTCGGGAACATCACTATAGAGGACGCTATCAAGGTAGCCTTAATCAAGAAGAGCGAGCTGAATGCTAAGACCCTAAAGGCGGCGGTGAAGTCGGTGATATCGACGGCTCGCAGCATCGGCCTGACGGTAAATGGTAAGGACCCGAAAGAAGTTCTAGCCGAGGTGGATAGAGGAGTCTACGACGGCTACTTTAACCAGTACGAGGAGTACTGGAGGAGCGGAGCGAGTAAACGAGAACCAGCCGGAGGGGTGGGGTAGATGCCCCTAACTAAGGAGGCGCTCGCAGACGCCATAAGCAAGGCCATAGACCTAGGCGCGGGCAGAAACTTTAAGCAGTCCGTCGAGCTACTTTTCGCATTCACGGGCTTCGACAGGAAGGCCCCTGAGATGAGGTTCAGAGACTCCGTTTTCCTCCCGAAGGGTCTAGGCAAGCCCGTGAGAATACTCGTGGTGGCTGACGGGGACATGAGGTTGACCGCTCAGAGGCTCGGTGTAAGCGTTCTGGGAACAGACCAGCTGAGGGGCCTGAGCAAGCGCGAGGCGAGGAGGACTGCGCGGGAGTACGACTGGTTCCTGGTGGCCACCGAGGCTATGTCTCTGACCGGAAGGATCCTGGGGCCGGCCCTCGGTCCGAGAGGCAAGGCCCCCATTCCGGTCCCGCTCCATGCGAACCTAGAGCTGCTGATCAAGCAGTACAGCAACAGTACCCGGCTCAGGAACAAGGAGCAAAACTGGGTCGGATGTAGGATAGGGGTAGAGGACATGGCCGTCGAGGACCTCGCCGAGAACGCCATGACGGTGATAGAGTTCGTGAAGAACAAGATCAAGAGGCCTCTGGAGGGCTCTGTTAGAATCTACGTCAAGACGACGATGGGTCCACCGGTAGAGGTGTTGTACGCGTGAGGGCGAAGACTCGAGCTCAGTTAGCCGAGCTGATGTCGGAGCTGACTGAGGCGAAGAAGGTGGAGAGGGTAAGGAAGGCCATTAGCCTGAAGGCCGAGATCGTCGAGGAGATAAAGGGCTTGTTGAATCAGTATGGAGTCTTGGCCGTAATCTCCGCGGACGCCACGCCGACCGCCGAGTCTCGGAAGATCTTCAACAAAGTGTCTAACTACGGTGTGGTCAGACTCTACAAGAACAGCCTAGTTCTAAGAGCCCTCGACGAGCTTGGGGCTGGGAACCTCGACGAAATCGCCAAGTACCTCACGGGTTCCAACGTCTTCGTATTCACTAACATGAACCCCTTCGAGTTTGCTAGGCTCCTCGACAGGCTGGTAGAGTATAGGTATGCTAAGCCTGGGGATGTAGTTGACTTCGACGTAGAGCTGGCCCCCGGTCCAACGGACATTAAGCCGGGCCCCTCGATGAGCCTGTTTGGTAAGCTGAAGATACCGACCCAGGTCAGGGAGGGTGTAGTGTGGATAGCCAGGGACACTAAGATACTCAAGGCTGGTGACAAGGTGTCCCCGGAGCTATGCTCGCTCCTCAGGAGGCTAGGAATACCGATAATACCGGTCAGGCTTAAGCTGAAAGCTGTCTACGAGAGTGGTCGTGTTTACCTTCCAGAGAACCTAAAGATAGACCTCGAAGAGTTTAAGAAGAGTTTTGCGGCCGCGGCTAGCGCGTCGAGAACTCTAGCCCTGGAGCTCGCGCTGCCCGTGGCCGAGGTGGTGCCGGAGCTGATCTTAAGGGCCTATAGAGCGTCGGTAGAGCTGGCCGCAGCGATAGGGTACGTGATCCCGGAGGTGATACAGGGGCTCTTCGTAAGGGCGTTGGCCCAGGCCGTAGCGTTGGCCCAGGCTCTCTCGGGCAGGGTCGATCTAGGGGTCCCGGTCGGCGCTCCACGGGCCGAGGCCAGGGAAACTGAGCCCCGGAAGAAGGAAGAAGAGGAGAAGCCAGAGAAGGAGGTTGGTGAGGAGGAGATAGCTGAGGGCATAGCATCTCTCTTCGGCTAATGTCTTCTACCAACGGTTGCGCGTATTTCCCTCCCGCTAGCGGGTCGATCTTACCCGCTGAGGCGCTGGGGATGGGGTTCCATGATTCCCTTCTTCCGCTTCTCCAGCACTCATGTTTATCGGTCTATGTAGTCTCCCAGCATCATCCCCCTCCTTTGGAGACTAGGTCGAGAACCCCCTCTTCTCGTTAAACCCTTATTAGACCTGTGAACCGAATTACGTGAGGACTCATGGCCGGTACGAAGCTTTTCGGGAGGACTCTCGAGAAGGCTCTGTCGCTCGCCCTAGTGGCCCTGGCGACTCTGACCTCGGTCCTCTACCTCCAGCTGGGAGACACTTCGGCTAGCCTAAGCGGATGCCGCGAGGCCCTGCTCAGTGCTAGGAGGGAGCTAGAGTCCTTGAGGCTCTACGCTCAGGAGCTCTACGCGAACTGCACCGTGATACGTGAGTTCGCGGAGTCCCTCTTGGCAAACTACACAGGCCTCGTAGAGGCCTACTATGCGCTTGGATCGAGGTACGAGTCGACGCTACGTACCCTGGAAGAGTACCGGGAGCTTTACGAAGAGCTCTACGGTTCGTATTCCGAGCTCAAGGCTAAGTACGACGACTTGGCGAGGCAGCTAGAGGTCCTCGAGGAGCTCGCAGCGCTGGTCGAAGCGCTGAGGTCATACCACCTGGCGAGCCGGGTCTTAAGCTTCGACCAGATCAACGAGTCGCTAGCCGAGGTTTTTGCTAACCATACATCGAAGCTGTCCTGGAGCTGGAGTACTTACCCCACGCCGAGCCTCGTCAACGTGCCCACGCCGAAGCCCGGCTACATAGTCATCTACTACGCTGCCGACCACTTAGAGTGCGAGTTTTGCGTAAGCATCAGCGCGGTAAACTCCTACCTAGTGCCGGGACGTCAAATGGCTAGAGACGAGTACTTTCGAGTCGAGATCTGTTCGACTAGCGGGAAGGTCGAAGTCGTCGTTCCAGTCTTCCCGTACGCTACCATCCTGGGATTCAGGCTGGTCTCGCTATCGGAAACGTGCAAGTCCCTCCTCTTTAGAGCAGAGTACCGGTACTTCGTAATCGAGAAGGGGTCCTAAAAGTCTTCCGGGATCTGCCGGCTTTACGCCAACGCTCCCAGAGCCGTCGCGAGTAACGATGAGGCGAAGTACGACACCACGGGGATGAGGATCACCGCATCGTAGAGCCCTAGCCCCCCGATCGTCAGAGACCTAGCGCTATTCAGCACCGCCCGCCTGATGCTCAGCACGTCGCAACCCACGACTACGGCGAGGAAGTTCAATAGAGCCGAGAGGATAAGCGAGCCGCTCCCCCCGACGCTCAGCCAGACTAGGAGGCTCACCAGGATGGCGTACGCTATAGCCCTGGAAACGAACACGCCGACTCCTATCGCTCTGACGTAGGTCGAAGCGCTCCTGTAGAACAATACGGAGAGAGCGAAAGCTGTCAGGAGCACCGAGACCCTGAGGTAATCCAGTTGCGGTAGTCGGACCACCGCGAGTGCGGCTAGGAGGGTCGCCGCATACATTAGGGTGCTCAGCGAGATAAACAAGCTCAGATCCCCGCCTCCCCGCACTCGGACCCTGACCACTACGGAGGCTTTCTCCCAGTCCACCAAGTCGAAGAAAGACTCACTGACATTGTCTACTACGAGAGTCGCGATCCGTATTCGGAGCTTATGCGAGAACTTGAGCGCTAAGAGGGTAGCGAAGCCTGCGAGAGCCCCCCAAACGTTGAGCTCGCCGAGGACCAGGCTCACGAAGGTTAGTACCCAGTGGTATGCCGAGAGTTCCGCCACGGTCTTGAGGACATTCTTCACGTTCACGGAACTTTCTGTTCACGCGAACTCTTAAAAGAGCTTTGACCCTACTCGTCAAGCTACCTATGGGAGAGGGGGTAGTGCGGAGCTCGGGGCGCCTGCGCGGATACAGCCCCGAGTAGCAGCCTGGCTATCTCTTCATTGTACCCCACGACTAGGCACTCGACCTTGGTCACCTCCTTTACCGTGATGCTTGTAGCACTTGTTCCGTCACATAAGTATGCCTTGGCGCCGAGACCGCTCGCTATGGCCAGCGACGGGGCTATGTCGAAGTTCCTGAGCTTTGCTCTAGCGTCAATGAAGCCCATGGCTATACCAAGGGATACGTACACCACGTCCAGGGAGGCGCTGCCGAGGGACCTCAGTCTTGGTCTCCACCTCATGGCCTCGGCGAACCTCACGTATGGTTCGAAGGACTCGGCGCTCTCGAAGTAGCCCAACACCACGTTGCTCGGCTGCTCTCTCCTCCTGGCCTCGGCACCGATGGCCCTAAACCCTCTACGCTTATCGTAGAGGTAGATCACGTCCCTAAAGACCTCGGCGACCGCCGCCGTCTCTATGTCCTCCACGCTCGCGCGCTCGGCGTTCCTGGCGATCCCTATGCTCACGGACGCTATGGGCAGTCCGGCCTCAAAGTTGAGGCTCCCATCGACAGGGTCCACTATAGCCAACCAAGGACCCTCCCCCAGACTCCCCCTCTCCTCCGTCACTAGCCTGATCTCGCCAAGATAGCTCCGGAGCGTCTTAGTGATGATCTCCTCAGCTACGATATCGAACTCCCTAGATACGTCGCCGCCCCGCCCCGGACCGACGGATTTTCTGCTAACGTAAGCGGATCTCAGATACATGACGGCCCTGGTCGCTGCGGCGATTAGGGCCTCCTCCAGCAGTCCGCGGTAGGAGTCTACCATGCTACTCCACCGAGCTCCGGAGCCTGGGGGGTTCCGTCCCCACGACACTTCACTCCCCTCCCTATGCCTATGTACGTGGCATCGCAGCACTCCGTCACCGCCATAACGTCCCTGGCATCGACTATGACTAAGCCCTGCTTCGCGGACAGCCCGGATAGATCGCAGGGGCTCAGCCTCTTGTAAGCATCGTGGTCCGTGGTCACCAGGACCGCATCGCTGCCCCTCACAGCCTCGGCCAGATCGCCGACTAGGCCTACACCCAGGGACCCGAGGTGCCGGTCCTCCCCTATCAGCGGATCGTGGACCACCACCTCGAAGCCCAGGCGCAGGAGCTCCTCAACTATGCGGTACGTCGGGGAGTGCGTGGAGATGGCCACGTTTCCCCTGTACGCCAGCCCCAGGACGGCTACCCTGACACGCTTCTGGGCCCTCGAGCCTAGCCCGTAAAGGAGGAGTCTGACGACGTCTAGAGGCTGGAGCTCGTTGACGAGCCTAGCGTGCTCGACGAGCTCCAGAGCCACCCCGCGGAGGCGCCCTAGCCAGCTCAGGAACTTGGGGTACACCGGTATGCAGTGCCCACCGACGCCAGCACCGGGTCTGTGTATGTGGGAGTAGGGCTGAGTGTTAGCTATTCCGATGACTTCGGTGAAGTCCACGCCGACAGCCCTGGCAAGCCTGGCCAGCTCGTTCGCTAGAGCTATGTTGACGTCTCTGTACACGCCCTCGGCAAGTTTAGCGAATTCAGCTGTGCGGGGGCTGGAGGCCTTCACCACTCCGGCCCTAGCTATGTTACCGTAGAGAGCCTCGGCCAGGGCCAGGGACCTCGGCCCTACGCCGGCCACCACCTTGGGGTACCTGACCTCTATGTCCTCAACGGCCCTGCCGACTAACACTCTCTCGGGGCTATAGATCAGTGCGAAGTCTATATCCGCTTTGAGCCCCGAGAGCTCCTCGAGCATGGGCTTGACCCTCTCCTCGGTCGTTAGCGGTGGCAGGGAGGACTCGATGATGACGGTGTACCCCCTCCTCATGTGCTTCCCTATCGTTGTCACAACGTCGTCTAGGGCCTTGAAATCCGGACCCCCGGGTCCGTAGAGCACCGGCACCACGACGTCGGCTACGTGGGAGCTTTTGACGGCCGCCGCTCCGTCGGTGACCGCGCGGAAGAAACCCTTTCGCAGGGAGCTCCTGATGGTCTCCACGACAACCCCCTCCGGATGCGGTACATCGCCTGACGCTATGCGCTTCACCTTGTCCTCGTCCACGTCCACTCCGACGACCCTAGCTCCGGCCCTCAGCCAGACTGACGCTACCGCGAGCCCCACGCTTCCGAGGCCGAAGACGGCTATGGTGAGCCTACCAGTCCGCAGCACCTCTCCGACCTGCTCCCTCGCGAGCTCTAGCAGGTTGGCGCCCTCGGGCTCCATCACGGTCAACACCGACTACGGCTCCACGGTATAGTAGACTCTCCTCTTCCTCCTCCCCCTGTTCTCCACCTTCAGCAGCTTCACCGCGCCTATCTCGGACGTGTTCCTGACGTGAGGTCCCCCATCGGCCTGAAGGTCTATCCCCGGTATCTCGACTATCCTCAGGTAGGGAGTGTGGGGCAGAGACTTGAGAGCCAGCTTCGTTATCCCGGGGATCCTGAGGGCCTCCTCCCTCGATAGCCAGTAGATCCTGACCTCCAAGCCCTGCTCGACGACCTCGTTGACCTTCGCGAAGGCTTTCTCGAACAACTCCCTCTCGAACGTCTCGAGGTCGAAGTCGTCGCGAGCGTAGTCGGGGTACACGTGCCCGCCGGTGATCAGGGCTCCGTAGTCCCGATACATGATGGCTGAGAGTATGTGGGCGGCCGTGTGAAGCCTCATCAGCCTATAGCGCCTCTTCCAGTCTATGACCCCCCTGACCACGACACCCGGTGCGAGCCCGGAGGTCGAGCCGACCACGTGCTTCACCACGTCGCCCTCCTCCATAACTACGTCGACGACCTCGTACGTAGCGTCCCCGCTAATCAGAACGCCTAGGTCCTTGTCGACGCCTCCGCTGGTAGGGTGGAAGGCCGTCCTATCCAACACGACGTAGCTGTCGGCCACCTCGATCACAACAGCCTCGAACTCCCTCAGGTAGCTATCCCTCTGATAGAGTAGCTCCGTCGGCATCAGC
>CALKCU010000004.1 GCA_938083005.1 uncultured Sulfolobales archaeon
TCAATTCATTCCCATCTGATACAGGCGGTGGAGCTTGTGGTCGAGGTCTTCAAGTCGATACCTCCCTTTCAATTCATTCCCATCTGATACGCTACCTCCCTCGTTCCTCTCCCTCGCTGCCCCGGCCCGCCGCCACTCCTCGGGGAGCCTATTTAAGCTTTCCATGAGGAGCGGCTCTCTCCCGAAGGAGGCTCCCGGGCCCACTCCTCATGATCCTCCAAGCCCTGTAGAGCTCCTCCTCCACGTACACGCTGCTAACCACCTCGACCCTGCCGTCCCTCCTGCGGAGGACGACCAGGGAGTCCCCGGACCTCTCGCTGACGTAGCCTATGACGCTGGCCTCCACTCCCACTCTTTCGAGAACCCTCAGGGCCTCGCCCGCCCTCTCCGCCGGGACGGTGGCGACGAGGGTTCCCGAGCTTATGAGCCTCAGAGGGTCCAGCCCGAGGGCCGACGCCACGGCCGCGGTCTCCTCGGCTACCCCGACCCTCTCCTCCCAGACGTGGAGCGTCCTCCCCGAGGCGTAGGCTATCTCCGCGAGCCCCCCGAGCAGGCCCCCCTCCGTCGGGTCGTGCATCGACGTGGCGAGCCCGGCCTCGGCCAGGGCCAGGGCCTCAGCGACCACGCTGATCCTCCTCGCGAACGTCCTCCCCCTCTCGATCAGCTCCCCCGGGACCCCGGCATCCAGGAGGAGCTCGGCGAAGTCGGTGGAGAGTATAGCCGTCCCCTCTATCCCGACCGTCTTCGTCATGACCACGGCGTCCCCGACCCTGGCCCCTCCAGTCGTCACGTACCTCCCCCTCTCGCCGATCCCCATAGCCGTCGAGGAGACCAGCGGCCTGTCGAGCCCGGGCGTGAACTCCGAGTGGCCCCCGACCACTGCTACCCCGAGCTCCCCGGCCGCCCCGTCTATCTGAGCGGTGACGGAGTCGACGAGCTCCTCGCTCGCTCCCTCGGGGAAGTAGAGGACGGGGAGGAGCCACCTGGGCCTCACGCCCCTGACGGCCACGTCGTTGCAGGGAACGTGGACGGCCAGCCAGCCGAGGAGCTCCACGGCCCCGGTGATGGGGTCCGAGTGGACGACGAGGACCCTCCCGTCCCCCAGGTCTATGATGGCCGCGTCCTCGCCTATTGACGGTCCCACGATCACCGAGGGGTCTTTGGCTCCCGTCCTGCCGATCACGTACCTGAGCAGCATGCTCGGGGGCAGCTTCCCCACCACGCTCTAGACCCAGCGCTAGGTCCCCGCGAGCTTATATCGCGGGCCTCCCGGTCGGGGCGGCTTCTCGAGGAGCGGGCCGGAGCGCGCCGGGCCGAGTCGAAGGAGGGCGATCTTCTCCTCCCCGGCCTAGCTACCCCCGCGCCGGAACCGAGGGGTGAGCGGCGGGGATCCCGCCCGCTGAGCGCTTAAGGGTCTCCGAGCTCCTACGCCGGGGGGGCTCCGGTGGTCGAGCTGGTGGTGTCGAGGTACGGTGGAGTCCCGAGAGGCTTCGCCGACCTTGTCGAGAGGATCCTCCGCTCCTTCTACGAGTCTGTCCGCGCCGAGGGGCCGCTCTTCGTCGAGGTCCTGATCTACGGGCGGGGGGTCGAGCCTCTGGAGCTCCTGCAAGCCGAGGCGGCGGAGCTCGGGGTCCGGGTGCTGGGAGGGTACCCGGTCTCCCACGAGGCGTGGATGGGGTGGCCGAGGATACACGTGGACTACGGGAGGTGCTCCGGGCTCGACCCCGGGCTGCTGGAGGCCCTGCTCGTGCACGAGGCGGCGCACAGCGTTCTCCACGGGAGCAGGAGCTACTACGCTCTGAGGGTCGGCGGGGAGCTCCTGGACCTCCTCGGGCCCCGCTACGCGCTCGCCGCTCTCTACCTAGCGTCGACCGCCGTCAAAGACCTGGAGGTCCACGGCTACCTGGTGGGAGCGGGGTTCCGGGAGCACGTCGAGAGGTACGCCGAGTACGCGGTCTCCGAGGCCGGGGACCTCGAGTGCTCGGACCTCCTGGAGGTCCTCGCGCTAGCCAAGCTCGCGTCCCCGTGCCTCTACGTCGCCTGCCCGGGCCTGCCCGGGTCGCTCGGGAGAGGCTGCGCGAGGATCCTGGAGCCCCTCCTCAGGACCCTGGCGGACCTGGGGAGCTCCGGAAAGGACTGGAGCGAGAGGTCGGTCGCTCTGGTGAGAGCGGCGGCCGAGCTCCTGCGGCCGCTCTAGCTCCTCAGGCGGCTCTCCAGCCCTGCGCAGCCTCCCCCCGCGAGCCGACCCCCGTCCTCGAGGAAGGCCCGGGGAGCCGCTCCGGCGCGCTCTTATCAGGCTGGAGCGGATTGAGATACGAGCTCATGTGCCAAGCGGGGGCGCGGATGCCGTGGAGGAGCTCCACCCGGAGACCCTGAGGTACCTGAGGGAGGCCGATCCGGAGCACCGGAGGAGGCTCGGCCAGTTCTTCACCCCGAGGAGCCTGAGGGAGGAGCTGCTCTCCAGGATCCCGAGGCTCAGGAGGCCGAGGGTCCTCGACCCCGCGTGCGGGACCGGGGAGTTCCTCCTGTCCGCCAGGGAGCGCTTCGAGGACCCCGAGCTCCACTGCTGGGAGATAGACCCGAGGCTGGTCGAGATCGCGAGGCGGGTGGTGCCGGAGGCGAGGGTCGAGGTGGTCGACGCGCTGAGGAATCCCCTCCGCGAGGAGTTCGACGTCGTCCTGGGGAACCCTCCCTACTTCGAGTTCAAACCCGACCCCGAGCTGAGGCGGAGGTACGGCGAGATAATCTACGGGAGGGCGAACGTCTACGCCCTCTTCGTGTACCTGGGGCTAAGGCTCCTGAGGCCGGGGGGCTACCTGGCCTACGTGGTCTCGTCCTCGATGAACAACGGAGCGTACTTCAGGAGGCTGAGGGAGTTCGTAGTCAGAGTGGCCGACGTCGAGTACATGAGGGTCCTACCGGGCTCCCGGGTCTTCGGCGAGGTCAGCCACACGTTCCAGCTCCTGGTACTGAGGAAGAGGCTTCCGGGGGAAAGGCCCTCCGGTAGGTACGTCTTCAGCAGGAACGGGATAACGGTGTTCTCGGAGCGTGCGGACAGGCTCAAGGAGCTGAGCTCCTACCCGACCCTCTACGAGCTCGGCTACAGAGTGCGGACGGGGAGGATAGTCTGGAACCAGTGCCGGGACAGGCTGACGGACGACCCGAGCGAGGGGGTACTCCTGATCTGGGCCCACAACATAAAGCGCGGCAGGCTCGTCCTCGGGAGCGCGCCCGGGAAGCCCCAGTACGTGAGGAGCGATAGGTACGACGTGGGGCCCGCGATAGTCGTCAGGAGGGTGGTGGGCCACCCGAGCGGGCCGAGGCTCTGGGCCGCTCTCGTGCCTCCGGGACTGAGGTTTCTAGCGGAGAACCACGTGAACGTGGTCTACCCGCCCGAGGGGGCTACGCTAGAGGAGATGGAGGAGATCGTCGAGCAGCTGAACGGCGGGGAGACTCGAGAGGTCGTGAGGATGATAACCGGGAACACGCAGATATCCAAGAACGAGCTTGAAAAGCTGGTACCGGTGAGGGTCGCTCTTAGACCCCGGGTCCCCGACCGATCCACATCTTAAGCGCTTCGCCCATCCATCGGTAGAGCTCCGCGAGCCGGACTTTCTCGCTCAAGCCCGGCTCCAGAGCCTCGAGCACCGCGGTATCCAGCTCTAGCCTCTCCCTCTGCTGCCCAGAGTACTGCTCGGGCAGCCTCCGCAGCCCGATCAGCTTGAACCTCTCGAAGGCTTCCGCGAGCTCCTCGACCCTCTCCCCCGGTAGGGACGCCACGTCGAGGACGGGCAGGAGCCTCCAGTGCGTCATCTTGAGGCTAATCCAAGCGCCCTCGGTCTCCTCTCTGTAAGCGAGCGCGGAGAGGACGCCCCACGTCGAGTTCAGCCACGCGCAGAGGGCCTTGAGCCTCGCCCGGTCGTCGCTGCCCCTGAGCCTGACAGCGTAGAAGATGTTCGAGAGGACCGGCTCGGTCGAGTACAGCGCGATCACGTGAGCGGTGTCGAGCCTCACTCTGTCCGGGACCAGGAGGTTGCTCGAGAACGTCCTGAAGAGCTCGTCCCCCCTCGCACTCCTCGGCACTATCCTCGCGTTCGGGCTCACCAGCATGCGCGTCCTCCTCTCCTCACCCCCGCCGTAGACGCAGGGATAGGAGCCCGGGGGGTTCCCACCGACCTTCTTGAAGGCGTCGTGGAACTGGTGGCGGTCTACGCCTATCGTAGCGATCCTCCCCAGCCTGACCACCGGAACGCTCGCTCCGAACAGGCTGCCGGACAGGATCTCGCGCGATACCCTGGTTAGCCTCGGGTCGGGGAAGGCCGCGAGGACCCCCCAGTTGTCCAGGTGCTCCAGGAGGAGCCGCCTCGGGACCGTGTAGACCACTCCCCCGGCTCCGTTGGCCTTCACGTAGTTTTCGGCTCCGTAGTCCCGCTCCACCAGGTTTATCTCTCCACCCTTCGCGCACTTCCTCACGACCTCGTCGGCGAGCCACGCCCCCTCTAGCGCGGTCGAGGGCTTCCTCAGCAGGAGCACGAAGCAGGTCCTCTCGTCGCTGCTATGCTCGCTAACCCTCCTCGCGACGATCAGGCACTCGCTGAGCTGCGTGGACTCGCTGAAGTTGTAGCCGCCATCCGCGTCGTAGCTCACGACGACGTACTCCGGGTGGAACTCGGAGACCAGGTAGGACCTGGCCAGGAACCAGCTCACTCCCGAGAGCAGGTTCCTGGGCAGGACGAAGGCTATCCTACCCCCGGCAGCGGTCTTCCGGCCGGCGACGTACAGGAACAGGAGGCCCTCTCCGGCCTGCCCGACGTCCTCTAGGGTCCTGAGGCTGCCCTCGCCGAGCTCTCCCCGGTACCTCTCCAGGTGGCCCCCATTCTTAGCGATCTTGACCAGCTCGGACCTCACGTACTCCCTGAACCGCACGTACTCCCGGAGCAGACGCTCCCTGACTCCCTCGTCCACGATAAAGCCGAAGAGGCTGCCCCCTCCCCTCTCTCCCCTGCCGGTCGCCCTCGTGAACGGGGGGTTCATTATTACCAGGTCAGCGTTCGGGAGCGCTAAGGTTGTCCGCTCCTCGCTCGTCGCGGAGACCCTCTCGTACCTCTCGAGGTAGCTGACTAAGGCTCCCCGCGCTACGTCCAGGCTCCCCAGGAACGCGGTTCCCTTCGGGTCTAAGCCCAGGGGCACCGTGTAGAGGTTCATGCTCTTCAGGGTCACCTCCGGGTTGTGGAGGGCCAGCGTGGTGGCGGCTATGTGGGTCGCGAACCTCAGCGCGTCGAGGCCCCAGATCACCCGCTCGAGCACGACCCTGTGGAACTCCTCCAGGTCTACCCCCAGACCGGCCTCCACGCGGTCCCTGGAGTAGAGGTACAGGAGCGCGTCGTAGGACGCGGAGAGCAGCGTGCCCGATCCGCACGCGAGATCGGCTACCCTGAAGCTGTTCAGCGAGCAGAAGCGCGGCCACGACGGGTTCGGCGTCACGAGGGCCAGCCTGGCGAGAGTGTGGGCTGCCGGGACAGAGGTGAAGTAGGTGGCGAAGCCCTTCCTGACGGCCCAGTCCCCGACTATGGTGTGGTAGATCCTCCCCGCAAAGTCCCTCCGCAGCAGGACCCTGTTGCTGGCTATATCGACCGCCAGGTCTACGAGCTCCTCGAGCCTCGGCTCGATGCCGGTGGGGAGGCTGTGGACTATCTCCCTAGCGACCTCGAAGATTGGCTCGTAGTCGACCTCGAGGATATCGTCGAAGGCCTCGACCAGAGCCCGGTAGTAGCTCCCCCCGGCAGCGCGAGCCTTCAGGGACTCCAGCCCGTGGTGCGCTCGCACGCTCTCGTAGAAGACGGCGCTCAGCAGGAGGGCCAGCGCGGCCTTACCGTAGACGAGGTCCCTGATGCTTTTGGGGTCTCCGACCGAGAGCCCGTACAGCCTGTAGAAGATGTTGTAGAGCTCCTCGCACACTCTCAGTTTCGCGTCGAGGTTCCCAAGGGCTCTGGCGAAGCCGTCCACGAACCTCCTTATCCTGGCCTCGGCCTCCCTCACGGCACTCTCGGGCACTAGGTACTGGATCGCCAGGTCTATACACCTAGCCAAGAGGGGCACGTCGACGCCGAGCCAGCCGGCCGTGAGCGGCTCCGGGGGAAGCCTCCTCGCATCCTCCCTCCTCAGGTAGTCCAGGACCGTCCCGGTCACGTCCGCCGCGCTCACGTCCTTGCCGGGAGCGAAGATCCTCACTCTCAGAGTGGACCTCCCCAGGGCCTCCCCGAGCTCCTCCTCCGGGAGGTCCTGGGGTAGGCTCCGGCTGTCGTACCAGACCGCCACGGCCATGTCGCAGAGCTGCTCCTCGAGCCTCCGCCGCGCGTCCTCCTCCGCGTCGCGGGGATCGTAGGAGCCCTCGAGAGCTATCCTGAGGCCCCTGCGCAGGAGCAGCACGTCGACCCGGCGCCCGCCCTCGCCGATCCTCTCGGGGGCGGCGTCGAAGCCGACCCCCCTCAGGAGCCTCGCTAGAGCCACGTTGACCCTCGCCTCGTAGGCGATCCTCAAGACCGGGGGCCCTTCCAGAGAAGCCGGCTCTCACGCAATAAAACAACGCCGGACCCCCGCGCCCGGGAAGCGCGTGGACGCCTCTGCTCGCGTCCTCGAGCGCGGCTCCATCAAGCGGAGCGGGTAAGATGGTCCGCGCGCTGGACGGCGAGGGGGCGTCCGGGAACGTCGACCCCCGGTCGGGGGCTCGAGGGAGGGTCGCCGAGCACCTCGAGAGCGAGTAAAAAGCGGACGGCCGCTAAGTATCTGGGGAACGGAGGTGGGCTGGAGGAGCTCGGCCCTGCTCGCCTGGAGGCTCACGGGGATCGGCGCCGCGGTCCTGGCGTGGATCGTCATAGCTCTCGCCGCGCGGAGGAACCCGTGGTTCGACGTGTTCAGGCACGCTCTCAGCGACCTGGGAGGCCCCGGGGCTACCGACCCCTGGGTGTACAACGTCGGTCTGATGGTCACCGGAGCCCTGGCCTCGGTCTACGGGCTCTACCTAGCCTACGCCTCGGAGAGCAAGCCTCTCACCTACGCCTCAGCCTTCGTCTTCGTGGCCGGCATATTCCTGACCCTCATCGGCGCGTTCCCCAGCGGCACGCGCCCCCACGTCTTCGTGTCGACCTGGTTCTTCGTCCAGATGTGGATGGCGATGGTCGCAGCCGCGGCGGGCTTCCTGGCCAGGAGGGAGCTCGCCACCGGGGGGCTGCTCCTGGCCCTCTCGGTCGTCGGACCGGCTGGAGCCCTCCTAGTCAGGTGGCCCTCGGTCGCTCTGCTGGAGATATACGGGATAGCCATAATCGACGCGCTGGTGGTCCTGATGACCTTGAGGTACTAGGGGGTCCCCGAGCCCGCCCGAGGCCATCCTCCACCTGAGGAGGAGCAGGGACAGGAGGGTCTTGGCGTCGGCGACGGGCTCGGCGAGGACGGCCCTCAGAGCCTCGTCTAGCCCAAGCCCCAGGACCTCTATCAGCTCGCCGGGCTCCGGTCTCCCGCCCACGTACTCCAGGTCCTCGGCTAGGTAGACGTGGAGGACCTCGTCGCTGTAGCCCGGGGACGTGTAGACGCTGGCCAGCCTCTCCAGCCTCCCGGGTCTGTAGCCCACCTCCTCCACGAGCTCCCTCCTAGCGGCCTCCTCGGGGCTCTCGCCGGGGTCGACGCGGCCGGCCGGGACCTCGAGGACCCAGCCGCCGACCGGGGCCCTGAACTGCCTGATCAGGAGGACCTCGCTCCCCACTAGGGGGACCACGGCCACCGACTGGCCGAAGAGGACCACGTCTCGGACGAGCTCCCTCTCTCCGTAGCGGTAGGTCCTCTGGACGAGGGTCACTCTCTTCCCCTCGCACAGCACCGCCTCGCGGAGCAGCTCGAGCAAGAGCATCCCGCGCTACGCCCGGTCCAGCAAATATCTGCCCGCAGCGCCCGGTCCTCCACCGTTCCCAGCCTTTGCGGCTCCGTCTCGCCCACGCGCAGTGCGGCTTCGGTTCTCCATCACCGAAGCTCGCGGTGAAGAACGGCTTTAGCTCTCCGTCGCTCGGAACGCCGAAAGAGGCCTTTCAGTTCTCCGCTATTGAGACCCAGGGCTCCGCGTCTACCGAGGCCGACGAGGCGCCCTTTTAGTTCTTTGTTATTGAGACCTAGTGGAGGTTATGACGGTGAGGGCTGCTTTTAGTCCTTTGTTATTGAGGCAGTAGGGGAAGAGACCGTTTGGGGACGCACCAAAAAGCCTTTTGGCGTCCGCGCTCTCCTCACCATCTAGACGGTCCGGAGCCCCGGCCCCCCTAGTTGGTGCCAGGGTAGTTGCGCGGGGGAGAGCGCCTCGACCCCTACTCCAGACCGCCCGGGATAGCGCGTGTTAACGGTGCTCGGTCAAGCCCTCTAACCCCCCTTAGCTGTGTAGGGTGCGGGTGAGCGGGCCGCGGCGCGGACTGGCCCCGGCCTCGGCGCTCAGGCGTCGCCCCGAGATGAGCGCATAAATTCCCTCCGGGCACACCCGCTCGGGGCGGTTCTCGGTGAACCGCGGCACCACGAACGCGACGGGCCTGATCATCCTAGCCCTGGCCGCCCTGTCCGTCGCCCTCCCGGCGCTCAGCCTCCTACCGC
>CALKCU010000005.1 GCA_938083005.1 uncultured Sulfolobales archaeon
GCGACGAAACGGCGTCCTCTAGGCGCCAGCCCGGCCCGACCGCGGAGGCGAGACAGACTACTCTCGGCTGCCGACGCTTCCCCTCCGCTTAGCAGGGAACCGAGTAGTCCAGCCGAAGCCCGCCTGCAGGCTACACCTCGAGCAGCTCTCTAAGGACGCGCGCCAGCAGGGTCCTCGGGAGTATCACGGGTCTTCCGGAGGCCGTTGCCGCTACCCTCTTGGCCTCCTTGCTGAAGCCCACGCAGTCCAGCACGACTAGATCGCGGTCCCCCAGCTCTCTGGAGACTCTATCCAGCTCTTCGAGGGTCCCGGTGTAGGGCGAGAGGCTCAGGACCTTGACATCGGGCGCTACCCTGAGCCACCTCTCCTCGGTCATCCTCACCTGCCTCGGGTCCGGGATCACGACGCCCAGCCTGCGCACCTTGAGTGCCTCCACGACCCTGAGGAGGAGCTCCGACAGCTCCACCAGGGGCTTGCTCGACCTGAGCCCCGGGAGCTCACCGGTGCAGAAGATCGCCATAACATCGACGCGCGACTCGAGCTCGTCTATGCACCTCTGGAGCAGGGGCAGAATCCTCTCCCGAGCGACCTTGACCTCGGTCCCGTCCCTGAGCCTGGTCACGAAGAGGTGCTCCCCCTCCCTGGGGGCGAGCTCCGCCACCTGCTCCCTGCTGAGCCCATCGAGGGCGCCGCACTCGACTATCTCTACGTCGCCCAGAATCTCCTTGAGCTCAGGGACGGCGTCCACCCTGGGGGACTGACCTATCGTGATAAGGCCCAGCCTCCTCATGGTGAATCACAGGATCCTCTTGCCTACGACGACCTCGACTTGCCTCAGGATCTCCGGGTCCTTGACTCCGGCGCCCAGCGGGACGAGCTCCTTGGGGATCACCATGAGCAGCACCCTATCGCCCCTCTTAACCTCAGCCGAGGTGAGCGGGAGCGAGGTTTCGAGGCTCAGGGTGTTTATGAGGTCCGGGAAGGTGGCCAGCCTCGCGCCGCTCGCGTCCTCCAAGGTCATGTACTCGTTCCAGAACGTTATCTCGTAGGACCCGGAGGTCCCGCGAACGACGAGCCTCCCCACGTCGTACCCTCCCCGAGTCTCCAGCGAGACCTCTTCCACCACTCCCCTGTCCACTACGCGCCCGCCACCGAGGCTCTCTACTATTCCATGCGCTATGCTCTCCGCGTCGCCGAGGTGCCTCTTCATTATCTCTCCGACTTCGATGGCTCTGCTAATCCCGCCGACCGCAGCGTTCTCCCTGAGGTACCCGGGGCTGACGGGATTGCGGGTCACGGCGACCATACCGCCCGCCTGCACGGCCGCCTCCCTGATCAGCCTGTCGACTCTGGGCAGGCTGCCGCGCGCGAAGACCTCGACGTAGGTCCCCGCGTCCCTGCTCCCCCCTACGGCCGCCTGCACCGAGACGTAGCCCGCGACCTTGTGAAGGCCCATGGAGCCCATGACTCCCGTCGGGTGGGCTCTGCCGTCGGCGGGAGCGTCGACCACCGGGATCCCTAGGGCCGCCGCCGGTATCCACCCGTTGGCAGTCGATGTACCGCCGTTCTCCGAGGATACGAAGCCGCATATGTTCACACTACCGTACTCCATCAATAGCTCAGCGGATCTTGTCATGTGGCTGGGCTTCAGGTATTTCTCCCTCGCAGCGGGCGCTCCCACTATGGACGCCGTCACCACGCAGTTCTCCCTCGGAACCTCGTCGATGCCGACTATGTACAGATCCCCCAGCTCTACGGCTAGCTTAGCTATCGACGTACCGGTCCTAACGTCGCCTCCGCCGCCCCCACCGAAGAACGACCCTCCGAGGATCGCCGCCTCGGCAATCCTCTCGTCGACCTTAACCCTCACACCGCAGCACCCCGCGCCGCCCTCCTCTTCAAGGCGTGGAGGGTCACCGCTCCGGCGGCCACCACCGGGTCCACCACCGGGACCTCGGCTATCTCCTCGGCTACCTCGGCAAAGCCTATGGTTGAGTACCCGGTGCACGCGAGCACTACCACGTCGATACCGTGTTTTAGCATGCTCCTTAGCGCTCTCTCGGCCGCGGCTCTGCCCCAGTCCGTCATCAGGTCCAGGGTGTCCCTAACCCCCTCGGGTTTAGCCTCGGCCACCAGGTGGGGTCCCAGGATCCTCCTAATGACCTCTGGAGTGTCTTCAGTAAGGTTCAGCACACCGATCCTCTCCCCGTAGGCCAAAGCTAGGGAAGCGGCCGCGGAGCCCGCCCCTACTACGGGGATCCTCACCTCCCTCCTGGCCTCCCCAACCGCCGGATCCGCGGCGCAGCTCACGATGACCGCGTCAACCCCCTCCCTCTCGAAGTCTCTCACCAGCCTGAGGATCTTGGGCTTGGCCACCTCCTCGGACTCGCGATCGTATATGCCTCTCGGCTGGTCCTCGATGCACCTGCTCACGACCCTCAGCTCCGGGAACCTGTTCTCGATGATTCTGCCGTGCAGGTTCAGCAGGTTCTCATCTCTGAGCGTTACGACCCTGACTAGCCCGACGGTGTATGCCATACCGCTTGCTACCTCGGAGGCGCGCCCCTCATGAGGATGTCCGCGACCGGGCCGTGCACTCTGATTATCGTCTCCCACTCCTCAGGGTCGTAGAACCTCGCCCTGCCCATGGTGAAGTCTTTGGCTACCTCCACGACGAACCTGGTGGCCTGTTCGAGGGCCGCGAAGTTGGTGATGCCGGTACCCGAGCCCGGCACCGCCATCCTGGCCGTTATGGCCACTCCCACCACGGGGGCCCTCGTGTAGAGCCACGGCTGCATCATGCTGTTGAGGTGGTAGACGGGGGTCGAATACGGCAGTATGTCCTGCATCGTTATCGGGACCACCACCGGAGGCTCCCCGGTGACCCTAACGTAGATGTCCAGCAGGTCGGGGCTGACCTTGAGTATCCACCCCTCCTTCACCGTGGGGGTTATCGCGAACCCCGTGTGCTTCACGACCCAGTTCGCCTTAGTCGCGTCGACGGAGAGAACCGCGTCCATATCGTCCGTAGCCTCCCTCTTGAGCAGGGCGAATATGTCGACCGGGGAGTCCATCATGGGGACGGGCTTGTGGGGACGCGTCGGTGCGTTAGGGCATATGTGAGTGGTGACGATGACGTCCCCTGGCAACACATCGCCCCGAGCCCTCATTTCGGCGATCTTGTATGCGGCGGCAAGCGCTACGATCGCGCCGTCGGCGTCAGAGACCATGCCCAGCTGAGCGGGCCTGGCGCCAATCCCTCCTAGCCTACCTACGACCCCCAGCGTCGGGGACGAACCTCCCGAGCTCTTACCTCTTTCCCCAGGGATAACTATGGTTATGAAGTCTGTTGATCCCCTATCCCCGCGAATAGTCTCCACCGCAACTCGAATATCACCGAAGCCCTTACCTAAGAGGAATCTCCTAACGACCTCGCCGTTAACCCTGGGATCGTCTAGAAGGTCTATTACTTCCAACACATACTTTAGAGTGGACATGGCTGACCGTTGTTAAGTACTCCCTAAACCTTTAAATCTTCTCACATTCCCAAGTTGGTTACGCTACGTTAAGTATTAAATAAAGCTGTTTCTCGACCTACTTGACCTCTAATCAAAATCGGGTGAGTTAAAGTTTAAATACTTTACGAGGTCGTTGATGTGGTGGCGCTCATATGTCTGAACCTGCGGAGTACCACCCAAAACTCTACGAACCCATCGTCCTAGCTACGGGGCTCGCTCTAGCGCTCTTCGGTGCTATAATCGGTATGGAACTGATATGTAGGGTTGGCATTAACCCGAACACATCGATTATCGGCGCCCTCATAGCCATAGCTTTCTCGACCATACCCGTTCAGTTCGCCAGGAAGATGCGTAATGTGCACAGGGTCAACTTGATGCAGACGGTGATATCGGGAGCGACGTTCCAAGCCGGGAACGTCTTCCTGATTACGATAGCGGTGCCCTACCTCCTGGGGCTTACGGAGGGAGCGTACTTCTACGGGGTTATACTGGGAGTCCTCATCGCGGGGGTAGTAGACATACTGTTCGCCAACTGGATATTCGACTCGCCGTTCTACCCGGCCAGGAATCCGTGGCCGCCGGGCATAGCTACGGCCGAGGCTATAAGAGCCGCTCTGGGTAGGGGCAAGAGAGCGCTGCTCCTGCTCTACGGCATGATCTTCGGCGGGGCGCTCACGTACCTCGGCTACCCGGGCGACGTTGTCGGCATAACCCTCATAACCCAGCTGGTAGCTATAACGTCTTTCGGTATCGGTCTGGTACTGAGGGCGTACGGACCGACGCTGGTAGGCATAGACTTCTACAAGATTTACGCACCGCAGGGCATAATGGCCGGTGCCGGGATAGCCGCGCTGATCCAGTTCCTCATGCTCTACTTCAGAGTCAGGAGGACGGGCATGCGGGTACAGCCGGGTTCAGCGCCCAGCGCGACACCGACTCTCGTTAGCGCGGAGGAAGGGATGAGGAAGCTGATCGTAGCGCTGGTCCTCTTCACAGCTGGCGCCCTGGTAGCTGGCCTGGTGAGCGGGGTCGTCAACATGATGTCCCCGACGCTGTTTACTATATGGGTCCTCTACATAGGCTTCCAGGCGTGGTTCACCACCCTGATCTGCGCCCTGTCCGGCATGTACGCTGGCTGGTTCCCCGCGTTCGCTACAGCTCTCGCCGCGCTAGTCATAAGCTTGCTCTTCGGCTTCCCGCCGCTCGCCGCGGGGATAGGCGTAGCGTACGTCGCGGCTACGGGACCGGGTATGGCGGACCTCAACTACGACCTGAAGACGGGGTGGATCCTCAGGGGCGAAGGGAGGGATCCGAGCTTCGAGAGGCTAGGGAGGAGGTGGCAGTTCTACGCCAAGGTACTCTCCCTAACGGTAGCGCTGGCAATGATCGTCATATTCTACAGAGCGTACTTCGCGGGGCTGAACCTATACCCGCCGGCAGCCAGAACCCTCGCTGCTACCGCTAAAGCGGCGGCGGACCCCGAGCTGGCTAGGTGGCTACTGACATGGGCTCCGCTGGGCTTCATACTGCAACTCGCGGGGGGACCTGAGAGGCAGATAGGGATACTGCTGGCCACGGGACTCATGATATACAACCCGCCCGCGGGCATAGCCGTGCTAGTCACCGTAGCCGCCAGGCTGGCCTTGATCAAGGCTCTGGGAGTCGAGAGGTTGAGGGACGTATTCTACGTGGGCGGAGCTGGGGCTGTAGGCGGCTCCGCGATAGTCTCGTTCGTAGTGTACACCTTGAGAGCCTACCTGAGGGTATAAAAGCCGCAGTCTTAGCGAGAGAGACGAGCTTTTTCTTTCAGTCGATGCCTGAGGAACCCTCCTCTAGGGGAGCGGCACTGGGCATTACTGGGCTCCGAACCGTTTGCGGTGCTGAGGATTCCCGGCTGGTTGCGAAGAGATCCCAACGCTATTACCGCGGACAGAACGTGCAGAAGCTCCGCTCCGAAGGCTTATTTCCCCTTCCAAGAAAGAGATGGACTACGCCAGCGCTTTCGCCAGTGAACCCGCTCTGACGACCTCCTAAGCTTTTTTCCCTTTCCTGGGCTGTAAGCACAGGTAAGACCCCTGAGGTCCCCGAGCTCAAGCACTCCACCTAGGAGAGCATGCATCTACGTGGACCCCGGTAGAGCCTCTACCCTCACCGACCTCTGCGAGGAGGTCTACAGAGCGTTCCTGGGCCTCCTCAGCAGGGGAGCGAGGAGGGTCAGGGTATACGTGAAGGCGGGCAGAGCCCCGGAATGGGTCGGGGCATCCGGCTGTGTGCTGACCCGGAACCTGGTCGCGACGGTCGAGGTGTTCGCCTCTGAGAGCGTAACGAGGGACCTGGTAGCCCAGGAGTGTGAGGAAGTCGTGGAGGTCCCAGTCGCTCCACCTACATCACTGGTCAGAGAGCGTCGTTAGGTCATCCCGGAGTGCACTGGTCTCTCGGGGTTAAAATCCTTGAGCCTCTGCGAGGTCTGCTGGGCCGCCGGAGCAGAGTACGAGTGCCGCCTGTGCCGCAGGAGGGTCTGCCCCAAACACTTCAGGGTCGACGCGGGGCTGTGCTCGGTATGCCACGAGAACCTGTGCGAGGTCTGCGGCCAGAGGCTGGCCGTTGACAGCTGCGTCGTGTGTGGAAGGCTCGTCTGCAGGCAGTGCTCTGCGGAGCTTCAGCCGGGGATAAGGGCCTGCCGGGAGTGCTACTCGCGCATCCGCGAGCACGCGAGGAGGGGCGCTGGGCTGAGATACCTGGAGAGGGTAATTGGGAGCCCACGGGGTAGAGATAAAACATATAATGGATGAGCGTGCTAGCGTCCTACGGGGTCGCGGTGCGGGAGGTTCCCCTCATAGAGCTCCATAGAGCGTTCGGCGGGAACCTGGGAGAGTTCGGGGGCTGGCTCACATCGTTCGACTTCGGAGACCCCGTTTCGGAGGCAGTCTCGGTCAGGACGTCCGTAGCGTTCTTCGACGTAAGCCACATGGGTCGCTTCGTCCTGAGGGGCAGGAGGGTCTCCGAGTTCCTCCAGAGGGTCGTCAGCAAGGACGTATCGAAGGTGCGTGAGGGGTTCATGAGCGGGCCGGTGCTACTGCTAAACGAGAGCGGGGGGATAATCGACGACAACATGCTCTACCGCGTGAGCGATGATGAGTGGTATGCCGTTGTCAACGCTCCGAGGATCGGGAGGGACTACGAGTGGCTCGGGCGCTGGAGGAGTGAGCTGGGGTACACGGACGTAGAGATAGAGGACGTGACGGAGAGGAGCGCGCTCGTAGCGATCCAAGGACCCAAGTCCCTCGAGGTTATGGAATCCCTGGGCGTCGGGGACGCCCGGAGCCTCAAGCTGCTCCAGTTCGTAAGAGACGCGGAGGTCCTCGGGGAGAGGGCCGTCCTCGTGAGCAGATCTGGCTGGACTGGTGAAGAGCTGAGGTCCTACGGGTTCGAGGTGTGGTGCTCGGTCAACCTGGGAGTGAAGCTCTTCAAGAAGCTCATCGAGATGGGGGTCAGGCCGGCCGGCCTCGTAGCCAGGGACGCGCTCAGGCTCGAGGCCGGATAC
>CALKCU010000006.1 GCA_938083005.1 uncultured Sulfolobales archaeon
GGACGTGGTGTTCCTGAAGGAGGACGTGGCGAAGTGGCCCATCTACGCGGAGGAGGGCAAAGCGGACGTATTCTTCATCGGCGGCTACGCTCTCTACAAGGACCTCTGCGATAAGGGCTACCTGAGACCCGTAGCCGACGAGAAGCTGCTGAGAAGGGCTTCCGAGCTCGGCGCCTACGTCTACGGGCTCCCGAACGGGAGCATCTGCTTCTTCGCCGTGGCTAGGACGGTCTTCAGCTACACTGTCAACCTGGAGTTCCTCGGCAAGTACGGTCTCGAGCCCCCGAGGACGTGGGGGGATCTGCTCTCGGCCCGGTTCTCTACCCCCTTGCTCTACGGCGAGAGCCTGGTCTCCTTCCCGAGGCCTACCAAGAGCACCACGGCCGCCAGGACGGTCCAGCTGATACTCCAGAAGTACGGCTGGAACGAGGGCTGGGTGCTGCTCTCGGTAATAGGAGCCAACTCGTATATCGTTGAGAGCTCGGAGAAGGCCAGGGACGACGTCGCGCTCGGGGTAGCGGGCCTAGCCCCAACGGTCCTCGTGTACGGAGTCAGAGCCGAGGAGCTGAGCGGTGGCAGGGCTAGGTTCTACCCCGCGGCGGGCGAGGTCCTGCCGGACATCTCCCCCGCGGCCGTGGCCAAGAACACGCGCAACGAGCGGGAAGCTCTAGCGTTCATCATGTGGCTCCTGAGTCCCGAGGGGCAGAGAGCCCTCGCGGAGCTCTTCCACTATCTGCCCTACGTCAAGCCCGAGGGGACGGTCCTCGAGAGGGTATACGAGGAGCTCAAGGACAACATCTTCGAGTACGACCCCGAGGACGCGGCGATGTGGGAGAGGACCGCGGTCTATTACTTTGAGGCCGCCATAGCCGATCCGGACGCTAACACGCTCCTGAAGGAGGCCTGGTCTCTGGCTGTAAGCCTCTACAGTAGGGGTGTGCTGTCGGAGGCCGGGCTGCTCGAGGTAGCGCGCAAGCTGGGGAGCCCCCTCCGGATAAGCATCGACGGGGAGCTAAGGGAGTTCTCCAAGGACTTCGCCGTGGAGGTGAACAGGCTGGTCGCCGAGGACCTCGTGTTCAGGTCGAAGTTCTTCGACGCTGTCAGGAACGCCGCTCTCGCCAGGTACAGAGAGGTCCTGAGAGAGCTGAAGGATCTGGGAGGTCTGTCTCGGTGACGGTGGATCGAGCGAGAGCCCTAGCCTTACTCCCGATATTCTTCGTAGTGCTGTTCCTGCTGGTCCCGCCAGCGTCTCTTATGGGAGTCCTCGCGGGGGACTTCCTCGGCGGCCTCAGGTGGCTGCTTAACGTGAAGATCCCGCCCGACGGGGAGGTCTTCAGGGTCTACGAGATCCGGGGCACTAAGGTAGTATCGCTCACGGGCCTCGACTTCGGACCCGTCCTCAACACCCTCCTCCTGGCCTCCACCGTCTCCCTAGTCACCACGCTCCTCGGTCTATTCTCGGCTCTGTCCTGCCTAGGGCTTAGGGGCGGACTCAGGCTCTTCGTAGGGTACGTGCTACCCCTCCTGGCGTCCCTCCCGATGCCCTTCATCTCGGCGTACGCTATAACCCACCTGCTCCACAGGGAGTTCGGCCTGCTGAACGCAGTCCTGGAGAGGTTGCTGGGGTTCAGGATGGCCCTCGAGGGCATCAGCGGCGTCCTGGTCTACCAGCTGCTGAGCTTCCTCCCGCTCTCGCACCTCATCGTTATGAGCTACATAGATCTCGTAGACAGGAGCCTGATCGAGGCCGCCAGCAACCTGGGCGCCAGGGGGCTCAGGGTTATCAGGAGCATCGTCGTCCCGCTGGCGAAGCCCGCCCTACTAGTTAGCGCGACCCTCACCTTCGTCCTCTCGGCTGAGGATCTATCGGGGCCCGTCGCGTTTAGCAGGTACAACTCGGCCAGGAACTTGATGGCCTACGTAGCCTACTACGACTTCGTGTCGGAGTACGGGTTCACAGTGAGCCTCAGGTCCGTCGCCTACGTGCTGGCGCTCTCGCTCGTAGCGTCGACGGTCTTCACGGTCTTCTGGAGGAACCTGAGGGCCTACAGGTACCCGGTGGTCTCGACCAGGGCCGTCTACGTGGAGACGGGGGTCCCCGGTCTGCTCATGGCGGTCGCGGCCTCCGCTCTGCTGGCCCTCTCCCTCTTACCCAAGGCGATGGTGCTCGCCTACTCCGTGACCGAGGGATGGTATGGGAGCCTCCTGCCCAGGAGCTTCGCGCTGAGCGGCTACCTCACCGCGCTCTCGACGCCCTACTACTCGCGCGCTCTCGCGAACACTGTGGTCTACAGCACGCTCTCGGTGCTCCTCGTGATGCTCGTAGCCTCCCTCGCGGCCTACGCGAGCCTGAGGCTCGGCTCAAGGCTCTCCCCCTTGGTCGAGGCCCTGAGCGCTCTACCCCTGGTAATCCCCGGCATCGCGGTCGGGATAGGGTACTTCTCGGTCTTCCACGGGGTCTTCCGAGGGGTGCCTCTCCTGGACCCGATGTCGAACCCCGCTCCGTACCTCGTGCTGGCGTACGCGGCCAGGAGGCTGACGTACGCCGCGAGACCTCTCTCGGCGGCCCTGCAGAAGGTGCCGAGGGACGTCGAGGAGCAGGCCCTCAACCTCGGGGCAGGCCACGCGCTCGTCATGAGGACGGTCACTCTGCCCCTGGTCTCTAACGCGTTCCTGATCGCCGCGGCCCTAGCCTCGCTACACATCTCTACCGAGTTCAGCGTATCCCTGGTGCTAGCCGGGGGTTACGGAGTCTCGGCGTCCCACCCAGCACCGGCGGTCCCGGTTATTGTGAACATGCTGACCTACAACCCCGCCTCGATACACGTAGCCTCGGCCCTGCTGGTCCTATCCCTGATTCTCTCCACCGCGAGCTCCACGGCTCTAGCCGCTGCCTTACTAAGGCTGCTCCGCGCGCGACTGCGGGTCTAGATGCTGACCGATATTCGGCAGCTATCCCTTCCGCTCACGGCGATAGAGATACCCCGCGCGGCCTGCGACCGCTGCCAAGCTCTGTGGAGCGGGGGTTTCCGTCTAGGCTGCTCCACGGTTTTAGAGATCCCACCGGGGACTCTCTCGAAGAGGCGGCCCGAAGCTAGGGGAATTAGCTGAGGAAAAGAGCCTCCGCTTAGTCCCCGCCGCGGGCTAAACCGGCTGGAGGACCTAGCCGTAGTACAGCGCGACGGTCCCATAGTACGCTAGGGGCTTGGTGTTCCAATGGAGGCTCCATATCGCGACCACGGGGTTCGCCCAGCCGGACGTCGACACGCACCTCGTAGCCTCGGATCCGCCCGTGAGGTAGTAGACGTAGCCTCGACCGGCAGTCTCGTCGTAGATTAGGACGAGCAACGCCTGGTCCGCTGGGTAGGCGTAGCCCCAGCCAGTAGTCTCGTCGTAGATTAGGACGAGGACGAGCAACGCCTGGTCCGACGCCTGGTCCGCTGGCACCCAGCTTACGCTCACGCGCGCTACGCTCACGCACACCGAGCTGACTCGGTGGGAGAGTCTGTGACTGACTCGATGGAAGAGTCTGTAACTGGGGGAGAGTCTGTAACCGCGCGCCTCGCCCGGCCGGACGCAGCCGCAGAGCTCCGCGCTCGACCCGATCGCCGAGGGCTCCGGCACCGCCTCCGCCTCGGCCAGTATAGCGACGTAGAGGGTTCTCGCCCCCTCATCCTCTAGCAGTTCCAGCCTCTGTACGCTCAGAACCCTCCCCAACCCCGCCGCCTCGAGCTCCTCTAGGGACTCCGAGTACGCTATCCTGAACCCGCAGAGGGGGCGCGATAGGCGGAGCTTCATTCCATCGACTACGAGGACGTTATCGGTTCTCTCCACCCTAACCGTCCGCGCCTCGGCGTGCCCTCTCTCTGCGGTCGCCCAGCCACTGAAGAGGGCTACCACCGCGAGCAGAGCTATAGCAATCGATGCGGCGAGGACGGGGATCCGAAGGGACTCCGGTCTCACAGCCGTCCCCGGGCTCGGTGGCTACGAGGTTTATAAGCCGTCGTTGCGGCGGACCCACGATCCCTGGCGGAAAGCGCTCTCCGGGAGCACGGGGACGGGGATTTATATTGCTTGACTAAACTAGTTTAGGCGAGGTGTATAAGTTGGTGACGGTCCGGCTTAGCGATAGGGTTGTCGGCGCGCTCGACAGGATCGCGGAGAGGCTGGAGGGACTCCTAGGTAAGAGGCCCACGTACGAGGAGCTCATAGAGATGATCCTGGACAGGCTAGAGCTCCTCGGCTCCCTCCCCGAGGGGGTGTGGTACTGAGAGACTCTTAGGAGGGCTCGGGCTTTTTCTATCCTCGTTCCACTCTCCGCGGCCTAGGCCGCGGGTCGCTCCCTCTCCCCGCATGCCGCATCCGACGGCGGGAGCTCTCTGAGCACCCCCAGAGCGCTGCTCAGGAGTATGAGGCCCGAGGTGAGGGAGAGGAGGGAGGGCACGTACCTCTCCGCATAGGCCAGCCAGACGGACAGTGCGAAGAAAGCTATCGAGGTGGCCAGCAGCACGGAGGAGGCCACTCGGCTCACCCTCGCTCTTCCGCCCGCGCCACCGCGCAGTCTACGGTCCCCCTCCGGAGTCCTCCTCGATCTCCCTCTTCGTACACCTCGGGGACGGCGGTGCGGTGGCGGTAGTCACCGGTCTCACCGGTCCCACCTCCACCACCGGGCGCGTCCAATTGCCCAGAGCGACCCAGGCCAGGGAGAGGACCCCTCCTCCGACGTTGCTCACCGCCATCGCTAGCCAGATCCCCGACGGGCCCATCCCAAGACCTAGGGCCAGGAGATACCCGAGGCCTACCCTCAGGGCCCACAGCCTCGCGAAGGCTATGGCTGAGGGGACGTAGGTGTGGCCGGAGCCCCTCCCGACCGCGAAGCCCACGAAAAACATCGCAAAGAACGGCACGGTCAGCCCGAAGTACTCTACGAACCTCGCGGCCTCCTCCAGGATTCTCGGATCGGCCGTGAAGATGGAGGCTATCGGGTACCTGAACGTGTAGACGAGGACCGCGCCGACCCCCGTGACGGCCCCGACGAACAGCGACGTCAGCACAGCCGACCTCCTGGCCTTGCCGAATAGCTGGGCCCCTATCAGCTGGCCGACGACTATGGCTATAGACTGCGAGAACCCCCACATCGCTGCGTCGGCTACGTCTATCACCGCGAAGCCTATGGAGTAGGCGGTGGCCACGATCTTCCCAAACGCGTTCACCAGCCTCAGCTGGGCCATGAAGGCCAAGGAGTTGCTCATCTGGAGGGCCGCTAGCGGCAGGGCTATCCTGACAGACCTCAGGGTCCACGCTCTGTCGGGCCTCACTATAGAGAGCTTAACGCCCCTGAACCCTCCCACGAACATCTTGATCGCGACGGAAGCTACCAGGGCTCTCGACAGAACCGTCGCTAGGGCCGCTCCCCTGACGCCCATCGCGGGGAAGCCGAACCACCCGAATATCATTATCGGGTCTAGGGCCATGTTTAGGAGGGCTCCCGCCACGCTTATGTAGGTCGGAGTCCTCGTGTCCCCTATCGCCTGGAGAACCGTTGCGAACGCCATCCCCAGGTACATGAACACTATGTCGAAGACCATGATGCCCGCGTACGCCACCACGTCGTCGTAGAGCTCGGGCGGCACCGCAGTGATGTGAGAGAATATGTACGGCCTGAGGACGAGGTAGGCGGAGCCTATGGCCAGAGCCATGGCCACGTTGAAAGTGAAGAGCTTCGAAGCCGTCTTGCTCGCCTCCTCGTACCTCTCGGCTCCCACGTACTGAGAGATCATCGCTAGGTTCGCGGACGAGAGGGACATGGCTATCGCGTAGAAGAGCATGAGGGTGGGCCATACCTGCCTCGGCACCGCCAGGGCCCCCTCGTAGAGCCTGCTCAGCCACAGCGCGTCGACCAGGTTGTACGATACGTGGACGAGCTGCGCGGCCACTAGGGGGGCCGCTAGCCAGAGGACCACCCTGAGGGGGTCCCCTCCGACTATCCTCTCCCTATACCTTTCAGCCACCTTCATACTGTTGGGCACTGGCCGGTACCCCGTGCTCTGGTCCTCTCGTCCGAACAGCTTCTGCCGAAATCCTAAATATATACATAGCACCGGGAAAGCTCTCCGGGCGGTAGTGGTGAAGGCCTTGGTCGATTACGTCGTCAAGCAGCTCAGGGAGTCGGGCTATAGAGCTGTCGGTAGGAGTGCTGACGAGTGCTACATAGTGTCCGCTCAGAGGGGGGAGAGGGTCTACGTGATAAGCATCAGCGAAGGCTCTATGTCCGGCGCGTACGTGGCCAAGGCGACCATCCCCGAGCTTCTGCCGAGTCCTGAGTGGAGCTGTGAAGCCCTCGAGTACTCACCGTACGGCTACTACATCCTGGAGGAGGAGGCAGAGAGAATGGCCTCGGCTATCCTGAGGAAGCTCGAGCTGTTGGATAGGGTCTACCGGGGCACGGGATAGTAGCTCCCGGACCCGAAGAGCCTGACTACGTGGCTCACTATCTGCCTGTCCACCTCGCGCGAGAACCTAGTCGATAGGAGCCTCCCGGGGTCCCCTACGGACTCCTCCACCTCCCGGTCGTAGGGTAGAGTGTAGACGGGCGCGGGCCTCCCCAAGTTCGCGGACCTCCACACTCGGGGCTCTCCCCCGGTGTACATGTTTATCACCAGCGCCTCGACTCTAGGGCCGAGGACCTCGCCGAGCCTGGCGGCGGACTCGAGAGCTAGAACGGAGGGGGTGGTGACCACCACAGCCCTGAACTTCCTCACGTAGGTCAGGAGCTCCAGAAGCTCGTCGCTCATCCCCGGTGGAGTGTCCACGACGAGCACGCCGACCCCCGTCCACCTGGTCATCGAGAGCACCTCGCGTATCGCCGAAGAGATGTACTCCCCCCTCAGTGGCGCCGCTCTGCCCTGGGTGAAGAAGACGGGCGACATGAACTTCACTCCGTAGACCTCGGGCGGTACTACGCCCCTCTCCTCTATCGGTCTGGCCCTAGCTATGTCTATCCCCATGACCAGGTGAGCCGTCGGGTTTGTGACGTCGAGGTCCAGGAGGCCGGTACTCACGCCCCTCCTGCCGAGGAGCAGGGAGGTCGAGACCGAGAGCAGCGTCTTCCCGACGCCTCCCTTGCTGCTCGCGAAGACCACCACCTCCCCGACCTCCTTCAGCCTCTCCGAGACCGCTTCCAGCCTCGGGTCTGCCAGATACCTCAACGCTTCACGCCTCTAAGCCCAGGATCCTGACCCCCCTGCCCCTGACGATCGAGAAGTCCGGCGACCCGCACCTCGGGCACCTCACGTACGCGTAGGCGGCCTCCGGGAGGAAGTGTATAGCTTCGCGCACCTCGTCTGAGAGGGCCAGCTCCCCCAGTCCCCAGCTGAAGCCGCAGGCCTTGCACTCGAAGAACGCTTCCTCGGTGACCAACTCGTAGCTCTCCACCTCCAGCCCGTATAGCTTGAGCGATTCACCGAGGGCGAGCTCGAAGACCTCCCTATCGACGGCCTGCAGCTCGCCCAAGCCCAGCACGAGGCGCTTAACCCTCCCGATCCCCGCCCGCTTCGCGTAGCTGGACAGCGCCAGGGCCACCGCTTCAGCCAAGGCCCACTCGTGCACACTCTCACCTCGGGCTTACCGCTCCGCTCGGAAAAATGCGCGAACTCCCGGGGCCGGAGGGCATCGACCGGGGAGGTCTCAGCTTTTATGCTCCGGAGGGTAGACTGCATTCAGGTGATGAGAGTCCCGACTGCTTCTTAGGGGTGCAGAGGCGGTGGCTGACTGATGCGCTTCCCCTACCCGTCCTTTAGGAGGGGCCAGCCGGAGGCCGTGGAGTTTGTGAGGACCGGGCTCGGCGAGTGCCTGGCACTCAGAGCCCCCACGGGCTTCGGTAAGACCCTCGTGGCCCTGATGGGGCACTCGGGCAGGGGTAGGGTACTCTACGTCGTCAGAACCAGGAACGAGATCAGCCCGGTGGTCAGAGAGGCCAGGAGGCTCGGGACGTCGTTCACCCTCGTCTTCAGCGGGAGGAGAATGTGCCCCCTGGTGGGGAGCGCCGAGGTGCCTCCCGAGGACTTCTGGCTCAACTGCAGGCTCCTCAGGCTCAAGAGCATGTGCCCCTACTTCACTAACCTGAGACGCGTGTCCAAGAGCGAGCTGGTCGAGCTCCTGGTCGGCGGGAGGGAGGCGGACCCGCACAGGCTGGCCGCCTCCGTAGCCCGAGCGTTCTCCGCGTGCCCCTTCTTCGCTCTCGCGGGGTTGGTCGACATGGTAGAGCTCGCGGTGGCCACCTACCCCTACTTCTTCAACGAGAGCGTTTACTCCCTGGCCTTCCCAGACGCGAACCTCGACGAGTTCTACGTGGTCGTGGACGAGGCGCACACCCTGGTCTCGTCCCAGTCCGTGCTGTCCGACTACGTCGACCTGCCTACGCTGAGGAGGTGCTCCGACGAGCTCGCTCGGGTCGGCTACGGCGACCTAGCGCGGCGAGTCAGGAGAATGGAGGAGCTGCTGAGCGGGGTCGCCTCCAGGAGGCTGGTGAGGGTCTCGAAGCTAGACGCTGGCGTCGACCGCGAGCTCGCGGTCGAGCTGGAGGAGGCTCTACAGGAGGTGAGGCTGGAGGCCCTCTCGTCCCTCGGGAGAGTAGACGTAGAGTCCTTCATCAGGACCTCCTCACCGGTGAGCAGGGTCGCCAGGTTTACGGCTCTAGCCTCGAGAGAGCCCTTCTCCCTCTACGCTCAAGCCGTCTCGGGGATCCCGAGGCTCTACGCCCTCCCGCTCGGCTACGGGCCGGTGAGAGAGAGACTCAGGCTACCGCGCGGGGTCCTGCTGATGTCCGGGACCCTCCCACCGAAGGGCGTTCTGGACGCGATCGTCGGGAGGGAGACCAGGTACTTGGACGTCGAGTCCTCCTATGGCCCCGTGTTCCCTAGAGAGAACGTCTTCTACGCTGTTTACACTCCCGTGACTACGAGCTACGCTCTGAGGTCCACTAAGATGTTCGAGGAGTACGCCAGGCTCGTGCGCTCGATCTACGAGAGCGTCGGCAGGGCCGTCCTGGCCGTCTACCCGAGCTACGAGGTCATGAGCGAGATCGTAGCCTACCTGGGAGACTTGGAGAGCGTGTACGTGGAGAGGGAGGGGACGAGAGTGGGAGACGTGGCTGAGAAGCTCTCGCGCTACCCGCACACCCTCGTCAACGCCGTAGCTGGTGGGAAGATAGTCGAGGGTGTGGAGTTCAGGGACGAGTCTGGAGCATCCCTGATCAGTGCGGTGGCGGTCTGCGGTGTGCCGTACCCCTACCCCGACGACTACACTGAAGACTTCGGGAGCGCCCTTAGGAGAGAGTTGGGGGAGGCGGCGGGCTCCCTAGTTATGGACGCTCAAGCCGCTATAAAAGCGGCCCAAGCGTACGGTAGGGCCATAAGGTCCGAGAGGGACAGGGCCTTCATAGTCTTAGCGGACAGGAGGTACCTCAAGAGGGGGTTTAAGGAGCTGCTCGGGATAGAGTACGACGCCGTCTTCTCCGACCTGCGCGACCTACTGGGAAAGCTGAGGGAGTTTATCGGACCTAACCGAGCGGAGTAGGTCGTAGACCAGGTAGACCATGCCGAAAAGCACTACCGAGGAGTACGGCAGGGAAGCCGCGACGTAGAGGAGGCCCCCGTACGTCACCACCTCGAGGGGTTCGTAGGCCCGCCCCCCGACGAGCTCCTCCAGGGCCGGCTGCGATGCAGAGAGAGAGTAGACGAGCGCTGCCGAGACCACCGTGAGGACCGCGATTCCCGTCGCACCGATTCCGCGCCTCAGTACGAGCAGCTTGCTCTCTACGTAGACCATGAGGATGGAAGCCGCGGAGAGTGTGACCCCCAGAGCCAGCGAGCCAGGGTTCCCGAGCAGTAGCGCCTCCGAGAGGAAGTAGAGGCTCGCCAGGCTCGCGAGGATCTGGGCGAGAGGCAGCAGCGCCGCGGTCCTAGACTCCTCCAGAGCTACGGCCAGGCTTAGCACCCCGAAGACTACGGCCAGGAGCGAGGCCCCGGGAGCGAGAAAGAAGCTCACCAGCGAGAGCAAGCCTATGGTGAGAGCCGCGAGCCTGAGACCCTGCCCCCTCGTCAAAGGATCACCGATCTATCTGCGTTGGTGGTGTACTCGCCACCACCCACGTGGAACACGTACTTGTACTCCGAGACCTTCGGTCTAGGCTCAAAACCCCCTCTCACCTCGATTCCGACCACGTCGAGGAACACCGCGTCGTGATCCCCCATGCTCAGGGCAGTCCTCAGCCTACAGTATAGGACCGCGAGCGCGCCCTCGATTTTCGGGTAGCCGTCGACCACCGAGACCCTGAGCCCCGAACGCGCCATCTTGTCGGGGTCCCTGGAGAGGCTTACGGTCCCCAGGTAGTGGAGCCTCTCCAGCATGTCCCAGCCGAGCACGTTTACCGTGGCCAACCCCGAGGACTTGATCAGCGCGTACGTGCTCCTCCTAGGCGCTAGGGCGACCATCAGTATCGGTGGCCGTCTCGAGACTGGTGTGATCCAGGCGGCCGCTAGGCAGTCGGAGACCCCCTCGGCAGAGGAGCAGATAGCGTAAGCGGGCCTCGGATGGAGGATGTAGACCCAGTCGCCGGTAACGGGACCCGTAGCCCACGTCTCAGAGCCCAGCCGGAGCTAATAAGGTCTATGGAGATACTCGCGCGCCGGTACCCGGAGGGTCTCCGGGTGCTCGTCCCGAGCGCGAGCCCGCACCCAAGCCGGTGCCTAAGGTTCATCAAAGGATATTAAAAGGTGGACATAACTGTAGCTGACGCTGGGACCAGCGGCATGAGGATTCCCGAGCTCGCGCAGAAGCTCCAACTCGGGAGTCGCCCCGGTGGGGGTTCGGGCACCGCGACACTGTTAGTACTCGCGCACTCCGGTGGGCACCGTGATCCCTAGGTACGTAGTTGACGAGGTCAGGAAGAGGATAGCTGGGGACATAGTCTTCAGCGACAACCCGGGACAGGCCATTAGGAAGTGGAGAACGACCTTCGGCCTGAGCCAGGTGGAGCTGGCGAAGTACCTGGGGGTTGCGTCTAGCGTCATCAGTGACTACGAGAAGAACAGGAGGAGGCCCGGAATGAAGTTCGTCAGGTCCTTCATAGAGGCCCTGCTCAAGCACGACGAGGCTTCGGGCTACGCGACCGCCAAGGGCCTAGCCCAGAGCATGGGGCTGCTGATAGCCGGCGTTATAGACATGAGAGAGTTCGGCCGCCCGGTGAGGCTCGACGAGCTGGTCGCTGCTGTCGAGGGGTACGTAGTGAACTCCAGGTTCGTGGTCCTACCCATATACGGGTACACGGTCATCAACAGCTACGAGGCGATCGAGGGCCTGAGGGGCAATGAGTTCTGGAGCATCATGGGGCTCACCAGCGTCAGGGCCCTGGTGTTCACGGCCGTGAGCACCGGGCGCTCGCCCATGGTCGCCGTCCGCGTCGCTCCCACGAAGCCCGCGGCGGTGGTCATACACTCGCCGAGAGTCGTCGACGTCTTAGCGATAAGGCTGGCGGACAGGGAGATGCTGCCCCTGATAGTGTCGACGCATCCGACCGTGGACGACCTCGTGAAGGCCCTAAGGTCGAGGCTATCCCCTAGCTAGCCGCACAGGTTTACCGGAACTCCCCCCTTCGGCACTGGGCGGGTTCTCCCGCACTATCCTCCGCGAGCCAGCTAGGGGTTATGACCTCGACGGGCTGCCCCGCGAGGGCTGCTCGAGCCGTCCATGGGGACTAGGCCACCCGGGGTTTGCGAGGAGGGGTCCCCGTTTTCCTAGACTGCGTCCTGGGTAGCCCTCGCGGGGGAGGGCTCGGGGCGCCCTCTTCGCGGACCGGAGGTCGACCCGGCTAGGAAACCTTGGAGTGCGTGGGGGCCCGGATACTGGGACGCGGCGGGCTCTCCGGAAAGGGGGCTAGCGGTTAGGGGCTACGGCCTCAGCTCCCCGCCGGGGCAGCCTACGTAGACTAGGTACTCGACGACGAGGGGCCGCCTGGGCGGACGGCCGGGATCTCGTGGCAGCTCGTCGTAGCGCGGGCTCAGGTAGGCCGAGTCCTTGGTCGCCTTGTACGCGCACACCGAAACGTCCGCGGGCGGGTCGTACCTGTGCCACCGGAGGCGCAACGTTACTGTGCTCCCGCTGAACGTGGTGTCGGTGTAGTCCAGGAGGTTCAGGAAGCCCAGGAATACTCGGGCAATCGGGGGAACCAGCTCGGCCACCAGGCTCCGCGGGATCCCGAACAGCTGGGACCCCAGGGACTCAGCGTACGAGACCTCCAGGGTCACCGATTCGTCTACGATAGTATATGCTTTGGGTATGTCCTTGTGATAAGTATAGACGAGGAGCTGGTAAGACCGCGGCAGGTACTCGGTAAACTCGCGGACCAGATTGTCGATGTTGGGAGCGTAGTAGCAGTGCGTGCTCGAGGACGAGAGGCAGTTCCCGTTTGCGTCGTAGAAGTTCAGGCCCCACTCCTTATCCCGGGCCCAGCCCCTCTCCTCGTAGTACGGGACAACTATCGGGACGGGCTCGGCCAGCCAGTACTCGCGCCCCGAGTACCGGTAGGTCCTTACGTTCCAGACGAGGATGACCGCGTCGTACCGGTACTCCATGTAGGTGGGGACTATCATCGCCGCTACGCGGGCGCCTTCGTACCATCTTTGACCCGTAAACACTATAGCATCACTGCCTCCGCTCACGCTCCATCCCATCCAACCGTAGATCATCACTCCCATGATCGAGAACCCGGCCTTCTTGTAGCCTAAGAGTCCGTACACCAACAGGACGTCCAGAGGGAAGTCGCCGGTCTCCGAGGAGGCCCTTATCGTGAGCGGCTTGTAAACCGTGAACTGGCTCCCCCGGGGTCTCGAGTGACTCCAACCCAGGTCCCCGCTAGAGACGTAGCCTGGCCTCAGGCACTCCTTGACTACGTAGCTCATGTCTACGGGGACCCCGACGTTGTGCCACTTCCGGCACGGGTTG
>CALKCU010000007.1 GCA_938083005.1 uncultured Sulfolobales archaeon
GAGCTGCGTAGCGTCTGCTGATGCTCGCCTCGACCACCTCTTTTAAGAGCTTGACTAGCGTCTCCCTCCCCGAAGCCGCTGGTGCGCGAGCTAATAACATTGGGGTTGCGATTACGAGACTCCTCGGAGCAGCCCGGTAAACGGGGTTTCAAACCAGACCCGCAGTCGCTGGGCAGCTTCTACGCAAATAGTAGTCCCCGATCTTGACGAACTCCTCTGGAGGTCCCGGGGGGCTAGAGTGCTTCGCGCAGCCCGGGATCCTCGCCTCAGTGAACGCCCTGTGCCTGCTCGCGCGACTCTCGCACCTGCCGCGGTGGTAACTCCCCGAAGGGTAGCAGCTCCAGGTCCTGTATACTACGTCTCCGAGGATGCGGTAGCACTCGGCTGGGTTCTCGCTCTTCCCCAGCCCCTCCCGGCTGGGGCTCCACGACCCGATTCTCCTGCCCTCCCTGAAGCGACGTATCCTGAAGGAAGCCTCGAGAGGCTCTACACGCTCGGGGCCGCAATCCGGGTACCTCGGCTCCCGGGTACCGCTCCTGGGGGCCGCGTCATCGTGCTGGGCGCCGGATATTACGTAGACCCTTTCCGCACCCGACTACTCCAAGATCGTGTAGGCGTAGGCCGAGGCTATTGCCAGCATAACGACGTTCCTTGTGGGTACGACCACGGTGGGAGAGTAGAGCCCCTCGACCCCGACGGAGTCGTCCGTTAGCTGTCGAGCCCTCCGTAGGTCCCTCATGAACGAGAAATCTACTACTCCGCGCTCCGCGATACTGCCCCATCCCCTGCTCTTCGCTAGCTCGGCTAGGTCTGCTAGAACGGACCTAGCTGCGCCTACCTCGGCCGAGCCCTTCTGACCGCAGGCGAAGGTCGTAGCGCGCTCCTCACACTTCCTCGCAAGCCGTCGGGCTAGGTAGCGGGTGCCGTCCAGCCCTCCCGGGACCGCGGCCACTGCCCTACGCGTGCTCGTCACCACCAGCTGCCGGAGGCCGGGGATAAGGGGTTGACTCGTGGTGGAGCTAGCTTTTAGGCGGAGGTGCGCGCTGTTTCGGGGAATGACAAAATAGAGCCGTACCACTCGCTGGAGCCACTCGAGGTCGCCAGGACTCTCGGTGTGAACGCAGACGAGGGCCTACCGGAGGAGGAGGCTCGGAGGAGGCTGGCGCAGTACGGGAGAAACGTTGTCGAAGTCAAGAGAGTCACTCCCGTGGAGATGTTCCTCAGGCAGTTCGCCAACTTCCTCATAGGCATACTCCTGGTCGCCACGGCGATATCCGCGGTCCTCGGGGAGATCGTAGACGCTGTCGCGATAGCCCTGATAGTCGTCCTGATGGGAGTTATGGGCTTCGTCCAGGAGTACAAGGCCGAGAGGGCCATGGAGGCGCTCAGGAAGCTCGCGTCCCCTAAGTGCAGGGTGTTGAGAGAGGGGCGAGTCGTCGAAGTGGACTCGGCCGAGGTGGTCCCCGGAGACGTGCTCCTCCTCAGGGAGGGGGATCTGATCCCGGCCGACGGCAGGCTCGTGGAGGTGGAGGATCTCGAGGTCGACGAGTCTCCTCTAACCGGGGAGTCCACTCCGGTCGAGAAGTACGCGGATAGAGTACTACCTCCCGAGACTCCCGTCAGCGACAGGACAAACATGGTGTTCAGGGGAACGATGGTCGTCAGGGGGAGGGGAAAGGCCATCGTCGTAGCCACCGGGATGAGCACGGAGCTGGGCAGGATAGCTAAGGCCGTAGCCGAGGTCAGGGAGGAGAGGACCCCGCTCGAGAGGGAGCTCGACAGGTTCGGTAGGAGAATAGGGATCATCATACTCGCCATAGCGGGAGTGGTCTTCGTAACCTCCCTGGCCGAGGGGTACCTGGGGGTTCTAGAGGCATTCATGACCTCGGTGGCCCTAGCCGTCGCGGCGATACCCGAGGGGCTGCCTGCCATAGCTACGGTAGTCCTAGCCGTAGGAGCCTACAGGATGGCGAAGAAGAACGCCCTCGTGAGGAGGCTAGCAGCAGTCGAGGCGCTCGGGTCTGTTGACGTAATATGCAGCGATAAGACGGGGACCATAACCAAGGGCGAGATGACGGTAAAGCTGATCAGGTTCCTGGACTCCCTCTATGAGGTCAGAGAGGGCCGTGGAGCGGTCTTGGTCGGTGGAAGCGGCGCTGACGACAGGCTGAGGAGCCTCCTCGAGCTCCTAGCCGTCCACACGTCCCCCGACGTCGAAGTCGCTTACGAGGGGGACAGGCCGGTGGTCAAGGGCCCCCCGACTGAGGTGGCCGCCGCGGCTCTAGCGCGCTCGAGCCTCGGCAGGGAGGGAGCGGAGGAGGCCGCTAGGAGGCTCAAAATCGTGGGGATAAACAGGTTCGACAGGTTCAGGAAGAGGAAGTCGACGATTCACGAATACCGCGGTAGCTATATAGCCGTGGTATCCGGGGCGCCGGAGATCCTCATCGGGCTCTCCACCAGGGCAGCGGCCGGCAGCGGCGAGCTCCCGCTCACCGAGGAGGTGCGCGCCGAGCTGCTGAAAGCCGTGGAGGAGCTGGCCTCCCAGGGGTTCAGGACCCTGGGGGTAGCCTACAGGATCCTCAGTGAGTACTCGGAGCATATGGACTTCGAGGACGTCGAAGAGGACCTCACCTTCTTAGCCGTCTTGGGAATCATAGATCCGCCGAGGGAGGGTGTTAGAGAGGCCGTGGAGATCGCGAAGAGGGCCGGCATAAGGGTCGTAATGGTGACGGGGGACCACAAACTGACGGCCGTCGCTGTTGCCAGGATGATCGGTCTCGAGGTCGACGAGGACTCCGTGCTCGAAGGCTGGCAGCTCGACTCCATGAGCGATGACGAGTTCATCGAGGTTGCTGACAGGATAACAGTCTACGCGAGGGTGACCCCGGAGCATAAGGCCAGGATAGTGAGGGCTTTGAAGGCGAGGGGGTATAGGGTGGCCATGACCGGGGACGGAGTCAACGACGCGCCAGCTCTAAAGATGGCCGACGTGGGGGTCGCCATGGGTATAAGGGGTACCGAGGTAGCCAAGGAGGTCTCCCAGCTCGTGCTCCTCGACGACAACTTCGCGACCATAGTCGAAGCGATAAGGGAGGGAAGGGTCATCTTCGAGAACCTGAAGAAGCCGATAAACTACCTGCTGACCTGCAACTTCGGCGAGGTGGCTGCGGTCTTCGGCTCCCAGCTTCTCCTCCTCCCGCCACCGCTTAAGCCGATCCATATACTGTGGGTCAACGTGACGACGGACGCTCTCCCGGCCATAGCGCTCGGCCTCGAGCCGGCCGAGCCCGGTGTAATGGAGAGGCCGCCAAGGCCCCAGAGCGAGGGCTTTATAACCAAGAGGAAGGTGGTCTACTACACGGTCATGGGTTCTCTGATAGGCGCCCTCGCGCTAGCGGTCTACCAGGGGTTCTTGAGGTTCTCCTACGAGCTTGCGCAGACGATGGCCTTCACGTCCCTCGTGATCTCGGAGTTCGGGAGAGCACTCGTGTCCAGGAGCGAGAACACCCCCTCCTGGAAACTGCCGCAGAACAAGTGGTTGCTCCCGGCACTGCTAGCCTCGCTCGCACTCCATCTGGTAGTCCTGTACACGCCCCTGTCCTCTGTGTTCAGGGTGGTACCACTACCTCCGGGTCTGTGGGCGTACCTGGTGCTGACGCCCATCGTCATAGTGGCAGTAGACGAGACGCGAAAGCTTATGAAGATCAGACTGTGAGCTCCGCGGGCTCGCACCACGTGAAAGGAGTTAAGCCCCCTTTTCGCTAAAGCTCGGGAGCGGGGTTGCGGGAGAGGTGCTCGTGGGAGGACATGCTCTCCGAGCTGAGGAAGGCTTTCTCGGCCGAGGTCTCCGACGGGGCCCTGATACCGACCATCCGAGACTCTAGAGTCTCGGAGCTGATCTCCAGGTTCAGGGAGTGTTTCATACTGGACGTGGTGGGCGGAGAGCTCGCAGAAGCTGAGGAGTGGCTCGAGAGGGTCAACTCGGAGCTCGAAGCCCTCAGCAGGAGCTACAGGCTGTCCGGTTACAGCCTACCGCGCGAGTTTAAGTCGTTCAGGGAGAACCCCCTGGCGCACCTCAAGAAAAAGATCTTCGTTTACGTCTACGACTACGCTCGGGGAAAGGTGGGATCGAAAGAGCTCGTGAAGAAGTGCTCGTCAGCTGTCTACACGTCGCTCAGAACCAACATGAGGTCGGCCTACCAGGTCTGGGGCTTCGCGGTGATCCTCAACCACCTCTCCGAGAGGGGGTTTTCGATGCACTTCCCCGAGCACAGGTACCTGACGATAGACAGGGCCGGGAAGCAGAAGCTCGGCAGGATACCCCCAAACATAGTGGTCTTCAACCCGAGGAGAGGGTTCATCAGCTTCTTCTACGAGGCCCCGAGGCCTCTCTCGTGGGAGGACAGCGAGGACCTCCAAGCGGTCTGGTCTCTCTACACGACGCTCAGGCCGGACCTGCTGGTCTACTCGGGGAAGGTGATGGACATAGTAGAGCTAGGCTCCAGTCCCCCGGTCAGGAGACCGGACGTGATAGTAGAGTTCAAGGAGCTCTCGGACTGGTACGAGAGGTCCAGGGACTTGAAGAGCTACTTCAAGAAGGGCCCTCTCACGGCCGAGGAGTGGAGGAGCATGTGGCTTAGCGGGCTCTACGCCGGGCTCGCGGACGCCCTGGGGGTGAGGAGGAGCGAGATCAGGAAGAGCGTCGAGGAGGGGAGGTCGCTCAGGATCAGGGAGTACAAGCTGGTCCAGCTCTACACGTCTCTGTACAGACCGAGGAGGTCCATCCTGGTCTCGAGGTCGGAAGTCCCCGGTCCCATCAGGTCCGAGCTGGAGGGCAGCGGGATCGAGGTGGTGGACGGCGTCGGCTTCGGGAGGGAGAAGCTGAGGCCGGTGGCGGAGGCCCTCGAGAGCTGCGGGTCGTTCCTGGGGGCCGAGTACGTGAGCGTGGACCTCCCGGTGGAGACCGTAGTAAAGCTCGCCGAGTACGCCGAGAGGGCCGGCCTGGGGGACGTAGCCTCGGCCATCGGAGAGCTCCTGAGGAGGGCCGGTCCGCTGTAGGTTCTGCTAGCTAAGTGGTGCGGGGGACAGAGCTGCCGTCGGCCCCTCGAGGTCGCCAGCGCTCTCAAGAGCTTGCCGCCTTCGCGGGTCTTCCGACGCTCCCGGGGGCGGGCGATCGGGGGACAACCGGGTAGCATACAAGTCCCAGGGGACATCCCTGGAGGCCGCAGAGCACTTATAAGGAGGGTTTGAGGCGAACCACCGCCGGACCGGTTTATCGCATACTACTCGATGTCGACGCCTCTGCCCCATCCGGTCACAATCTCACCTTATATCGTGTTCCGTGAAGCGGCTAACGCGCTCCGCCGCCACCGGGGAGAGCCTCACCTCAGGGCCCTAAGGTGGGGCCCGGCTAGGGACCTCCGGGGACTTTTCCGTCTCCACTCGCTGAGTGGGGGCCGCAGCGCGAGAGCCCCCGGCGGTCGGAGCGGGGGATCCGCCGGGCGGGCTCCGCGACGCGCTTATAAACGTCTCCGGGACGCACACCCCGGGACGCGACTTGGTGAGCCTGAGGAGGCTCGGACTCGCACTTGTTGTTCTCGCAGCCCTTTTGGCCGCGCTCTTCGGCCCCCTTCTCCGGGGCTACGGCGTGACCCTGAGGATCGAGGGTGAGCCGTTCGAGATCGACGGCCAGCTCCTCTGCAGAGACCTGTCCGGGTCGGTGATCTTGATGTTCGGAGGGGAGTTCCGCTCGATAGACTTATGCGAGCTCCTGAAGAAGAGGGAGGTCAGGATAGACCTCGACGAGGGCGTTAGGGGGAGGAAGAGAGAGGTTAGGGTAGACTTCGACGAGGGCGTCGGGGACTGGAGGAGGAGGCTCGAGGAGCTGGGGATAGGGGAGGGGATGAGCGCGAGAGAGGTGCGGAGGACGCTCCAGAAGAGGGGGTTCGGGGGAATGACCATGCCGAGCGTCTCAGTCACCTTCTGGCTCGTGGGCGACGGAGTCCACTACATAGCCAGCGAGGTCTTCACCTCCCTCGACTACTACGCGGCGAGAGGCTACGGGTACTACGACGCGTACGCGAGGATGCTGGAGGACCCCCTGGCAGTAGTGAGAGGGCATCCACTGATACTCGTCAGGCTCGACGCCCTGGCCAGGAAGCTGGTCCCCGTCAACGTGACCAGAGCCGTCGAGGAGATCAGAAGGGAGCTAGGCCTCGAGGACCTCGGGCCTGAACAGACCGCGACTACATCGTCTGTGTGCCCGCCGGGCTACCGGTACTACGATACCGGGGTCTGCTACAGGGAGAACTACTGGGGCCTGCCCAGCACGCCGCAGTCGTGGTTCGCCGACAGGGTGTGGACGCACCCCTCCCTCGACAGGAGCAGAGCGGTCCAGGATATGTGGACGAGGTTCGTAGAGATCTACTCGACGGAGTACCTCCTGGACAAGTCCAGGTACGCGACTCTGAGCAGCGCGTGGGACTACCTGACGGTGGCGGCAGCCTTCAACCCGTGCCGCAAGCGGGAGAACGTGGGGACCGCGGTGAGCATGGAGTATGTAGTGGGGGAGTGCGCTCGCCCCAGCGGCGTCCCGAGGGACTACGTGGGCTGGACCCACTCGAGGACTCCGGGGTCGCTGTTCGCGGTCTACAAGCCGCTCGCGATATCCGTCCTCTCGTACACGGACAGCATGCCCGCGATGCGTATCGCACTGCTCTACGGGGTGCCCGACGCGGCGTTCAAGAAGACCGGCTTCTCGTTCATGGGCGCGGCGCTGTGGGGCGAGAGGGGGTACGCGGTGATTTGGGGTTTGTCCACTGTCTCGCTCGCTAGGGACGACTGGGAGTTCGGGACCCGCAGCTGGGCGATCATAGTCCCCACGATCATGGAGTACCAGTACGATGCCATAGTCTTCACCTGGAACATAGGGACGTACAGCTACGGCGGCCGCGAGTACTGGCGCGCGATACCGCTCCCGATGGTCACACCGTACTACAGGGAGGTGGGGTGGCAGCACGACTGGCCTGAGTGCCGCTACGACGCGGACGGGGACCTCAGAGGCAAGTGCCCATCGTATGCCAGCAACCTAAACGACCTGGTCTACCGGGTAACGGAGACCATCCCGCTCAGCTACCACCGCCTCAGGGACGCGAGGCACCGGGACGTACCCGAGACTTACGAGAGGATCGACACGACGGAGATCGGTATAACCGATGTGGAGTACGGGGGGTCTCTAGCGGCCGTGCTCTTCGGGATCCTCAAAGAGGCCGTAGCGGAAGCCCTCTCCGAGCCGTTCAGCGCGCTCCTGGGCTTCCTCGACTACACGGACTCCACCTTCAGAGAGAGCGTGGCACTGCTGGCGGTCGATTGGGTGCGCACCGGTCCGGGCGAGGACGTCCGGGTGACCGTGTATAAGTTGACGAAGGCCGAGAGCTACCTCAGCGAGCAGTACAGAACGGCGGGCGTAAGGCCCGTCGTGGCGAGGTACGTGGTGGTGATCGG
>CALKCU010000008.1 GCA_938083005.1 uncultured Sulfolobales archaeon
CGCGTAGGACGTCACGAAGAGAGAGACCGCGTGGGTGAGGACGGAGGCCCAGATCCCGAGCTCCTCCGGGACTTCCAGTATCGCCTCGAATAGCAGCGCGTGAACCGCCGGGTAGAAGGCCAGAGCGGCCAGCCCGAGCACCGTCCCGAGCAGGGGCGGCGCGAATACTCTGTTCAGATCGGTCTCGTCCAGAAGGACGCTCAAGGACAGCCTCCTGGACGGCAGGAGGAAGGGCGCCATGATCCCCGTCACGGAGTCCATGAGCTTGACGAGCGCGAGGAAGGCGACGCTCGCGAGGACCGCGTAGGTGAGGCGGGACTCCGCCAGGAACCTCAGGGGGCTTTCGCTCAGCTTGCTCGGGAGGTCATCGAGGAGGTTCAGCAGCGCGGAGAGGTAAGATCCTAGGATAGCCGCGACGACCACAAAGGGGGCTGACAGAGCGAGGAAGGTCCCGAGGGACTTCAGCACGCTCCGAAGCGCCGGATCCGGCAGCCCGGTGCCCCTCCGCCTGTAGACCGTCGCGTACGAGTCGAGAGCGAGGAGCACCGGGAGCCCGGCTACGCCCGTCCAGGGCAGCTCGATTCCGGCGGTCCAGGCTCCGAGCACCGCGCGCTCCGCCGGGAGCGCGGATCCCCCAGAGTCTACGAAACCGGGACCGACGGGGATCTTAGCTAGGACGAGGGCTACGAGAGCTACTGAGTAGGCCAGGACGCTCCCCGTAGCGACGGCGAGGGCAGCCGAGACTCCCGAGACCACCAGCGCGACCGCTGAAGGGAGGAGGACTGTGGGTCGAGGCTCGGCCGAGGCGAGCTGGAGAAGAGCTGGCAGAGCGACGACTGTAGCCCTGATGACGTCTACGAAGACCACCGCGGGCACGAGTCGCGCGAGCAGGAGCATGACCCGCCTAGGGTCGACCAAGGGACTCCACCATCTCCCTGAACTTCTCCCCGGCTCTGACCGCCGCGCCCTCCAGGCTCTCCCCAGCGAACCTGACCACCTCGTAGAGCCTGGTTATCTCGCTGAAGCACTCGACGGTCCTCCTGTACTTCCCCAGTTCGGCGGACGCCCGGGTCGCTGAGCTCAAGTACTCCCTGTGCGTCGCGTGGTCGAGCTTCCTGACCCCCAGGGCCCTCTCGACCAGCCCGACAGACCTCCAGTACACGGAAACGGGGTCGTCCCCCGCTGTGAGGGTCCGGGGTTCCAGCCCCCTACCGAGGGACGCTCTGAGCCTGAGCAGGAGGCCCGAGATCCTCTTCCTCCGGTAGACCAGGCTCAGAGTGAGCAGCGAGCAGGCGAGGATCGAGAGCAGCGCGGGGTAGAGAGTCTCGAGTAGCGTGGGCACCGAGGGGAGGGACGCTCCCAACTCCGGGGACCTCGGGAAACCTGCGCCTACACCGGCCACCGGCCTCTCCTCCGCTCCACGGCTCGGGGAGGTCGAGGGGCTCAGCAGTCCGCTCAGAGAGCTCAGCACTCCGTGCGAGAGCTCTGCGGGGACCTCGAATCCCAGCTTCCTGAGGGCCCCGGAGAGGATCCCGGCTAGAGCTATGAAGGTGTAGGGGTCCAGGAGCCCCGACTCCCGCATAGCGAGCAGGGTCGACAGCAACCCCCTCAGCCTCTCCGGGTCGGGCTTCTCGGAGCCGAGCAACCCCCTCAGCTCCTCCAGTAGGGCCGGGTCCGCTCTGCCGGCTAGGTCGTCGATGGAGGAGTTCAGGGCCCTCAGGATTCCCGCTCCCTGCTCGGGGCCCAAGACCCCCTTCTCGACCAGCTCCTCGACCGCCTCCTCCGAGCCGGGGCCCACGCTAGCGAGCCTGAGGAGGAGCTCGGCGACCACGGGGTCCTGGAGGAGCCTCAGGAGCTCGGCCAGATGCTCCGAGGTCTCGACGTTCGGGAAGCCGGGAGTGTGTCTCGGGGTCTCGGCCGCCGCGGAGACCGCGAGGACCAGGAGCGCGAGGAGGGCGAGCGGGGCTCTCAAGGCCTCGGCACCGGGACCTTCGTCAGGACGTCGTCCACGACCCTCTCCGGAGTGACCCCCTGGAGCTCGTACTCCGGCTTGAGGATTATCCTGTGAACAAGGGCCGGCTTCGCCACGGCCTTCACATCGTCCGGTATAGCGTAGCTCCTCCCGTCTAGGTAGGCCCAGGCCTTCGCCAGCTTCAGTATAGCTATCCCAGACCTCGGAGACCCCCCGAGCCTCACGGCCGGGTGCCTCCTAGTCTCCTCGACGATCGAGGCTATGTAGTCCAGGATAGAGTCGTCGACCCTGACGCCGGTCGACCTGGCCATCTCCTCCAGGAGGGCGCTCCTCGGTATAACCGGCTTGAGCTCCTCGATCGCCGCCTCGATCTCGTGGGCTCTCCTCAGCATCTCTACGAAGCCCTTGTGCGATACGTAGCCCGTCACTATCTTAGCTAGGAACCTGTCCAGCTGGGCCTCCGGGAGCGGGAACACCCCCTCCATCTCGATGGGGTTCTGGGTCGCGAGGGCCATGAACGGCTCCTCGAGCTTGAAGGTCTGCCCCTCTATCGTCACCTGCCTCTCCTGCATCGCCTCGAGGAGAGCGGACTGGGTCCTCGGCGACGCCCTGTTTATCTCGTCGGCCAGCAGTATGTTGGTAAATATGGGACCCCTCCTCAGCCTGAACTCCCCGGTCTTCTGGTCGAACACGTAGTAGCCGACTATGTCCGACGGGAGGAGGTCCGGGGTCATCTGGACCCTCCTGAAGTCTAGGTCCAGGAGCCTGGCTATGGACTTGGCGGTGTAGGTCTTCGCTACCCCCGGGACCCCCTCTATCAGGACGTGGCCCCTCGCTAGGAGGCACGCTACGATCGTGTTTATCTCCCACTCCTTCTCTATGAGTATCCTCCCGTCGACGAGCACCCTCCTTATGTCCTTGACGAAGCTCACGCTCTCACCCGACCCCGCGGTTTACCGTCGAGGCGGAGGCCCACCAGCGCACCAGCGGTAGTGTTGACGAGAGCTAATATATTCGGACAGCACCCCGGGACTGGACGGCGCCGCGGGGTCTTGAGAGGGGGATGGTCGGGGACCTGAACTACGTGAGGGGGGTCAGGAGGGCGGGCAGCTCCTACGGCAGACCGGTCTACAAGATCTCCGAGCCCGTGCCGCTGATGGGGCACGCAGCCTTCGGGGTCATCGACAGGGGGACCAACGTCGTCCAGGTGAGGCCTAGCACGATCTGTCAGCACAACTGCGTCTTCTGTAGCGTAGACGCTGGACCCGGGAGCAGGTTCAGAGCGTCGGAGTTTCTGGTGGACGTCGCGTGGCTCTCCAGGTGGGCGATCGAGGTCGCGAAGCTCAAGGGTGGGAGGGTGGAGGTCCTCCTGGACGGCGTCGGCGAGCCCCTGACTCACCCTGAGCTCCCGGAGCTCGTCAGGCTTCTGAAGGAGAGTGGGTACGTAGAGAGGGTGGCCCTGGAGACCCACGGCGGGGGCCTCACTAGGGAGCTCGTCGAGAGGCTGGGGGCCTCGGGGCTCGATAGGATAAACCTGAGCGTGGACGCGGTCGCGAAGGAGAGGGCCGCTCTCCTCGCCGGAGTCGAGTGGTACGACCCGGAGAGAATACTGGGGCTGGCCGAGTGGATCCTCGAGAACACGGAGATCGACGTGGTCCTCACGCCGGTCGTAGTCCCCGGGTACAACGAGGACGAGGTGAGTGCCCTCGTAGAGTGGGCCAGGAGGCGCGGAGCCGGCAAGAAGAGCGGGTGGCCCACCGGGGTCCTGATACAGAAGTACGAGGTCCACAAATACGGGAGGAAGGTACCCGGGGTCCGCCCGTGGACGTGGGGGAGGTTCTACGCGTGGCTCAGGAAGCTCGAGAAGGAGACGGGCTACAGACTGGTAGTAGAGCCGTGGGAGATAGGCATGGAGAGGAGGCCGAAAGTGGAGCCCCCGTACGGGGTCGGTGAGAGAGTCAGAGCGACGGTCCTGGGGCCCGGGTGGCACCGCGGCGAGACCCTGCTCGTAGACTCCAGGGGCCTCAGGGTCATGGCTGCGAGGAGCGCCGGGAGCCTATCCCCTGGGGAGAGGGTGGCCGCAGTCGTCCTGAGCAACGAGGACAACATATACGTGGTCGAGGTCCGCTAGAGCTCCACTCGCGCTCGTCCGAGCCGCGGGATCTCCGCGAGCCTCCTCACTTCTGGTCCGCGAGCCCCGCACCACCGCTCGAGCCTTCCCTAAGCCACACCACCCTCTGGGGGAGCGGTATCTCTATGCCCGCGGAGTCTAGGGCCCTCTTGATGCTCGAGAGGCCCGAGCTCCTGGCGGCCAGGAAGGCCTGCGACGGCACCCAGAACATTACCCTGAGGTTCACCGAGCTCTCACCGAAGGAGTCTACGAACACCATGGGTTCGGGCTCCGCCAGAACCAGCTCGTTGTTCCACAGAGCTTCCCTGATGACCTTGATAGCCTCCTCCAGGTCGGATCTGTAGGAGACCCCAACCGTCGCTTCGACCCTCCTAGCGACCGACCTGCTGAAGTTGTATACGGGGGAGCTCATCACCGAGCTGTTCGGGACCGTTAGCACCTCACCGCTCCACAGCCTCACCGTGGTCGACATGAGCCCCACGGACTCTACGACGCCCCCGTCGCTTCCTATCCTTACCGAGTCTCCAACCTTCAGCCTACCCTCGAGGAGCAGGGCGAGGCCGGAGAAGAGGTTGCCCAGGGTCTGCTGCGCGGCCAGACCGATCACGAGACCGGTGAACCCGGCCGCTATCAGGAGCCCGCCCAGGTCTATCCCGATTATGGAGAGGGCTATCAGGACCCCGACGAAGACGAACGCCGCTCTCGCGAACCTCTCCAGGTTGTGGACGACTTCGGGCTTCAGAGCGACGCTCAGCCTGCTTATGGGTCTCGAGGCGACCCTCGAGACGTAGTAGAACGCTGCGACTACCGCCAGCGCGATCAGGTAGCGGTACAAGAGGTGCGCGTTCTCCGAGACCCACCTGCCGAGCTCCTCAAGCATGGCGCTCGCCACAGACGTGATACCGGGGGGCCTTATATCGGGACACGGCGCTCAGAGCCCGTACCTCATGACGTAAGTCACCACCGAGGGCGCCACTACGAGAGCGGAGACCCCCTCCACGTCTAGTGACGGGAGGAGCTCGGTAGTCACCTCGGCATAGCTCTGGCTGCGAACGACCATCCTGGCGGAGGTCACGAGGGGGAGCCTCTCGGACGTTAGGTAGACGCCCAGGCCTCTCAGCGGTACAACTGTCCTGGAAACCCTCACGGCGGTCCCGCTCTCGTTGGAGAGCCTGACTCTCAGGGTCGGCCTCAGGCAGGGCCCGAGGTCGTGGACTAGCTCCTGGCTGGAGTACCTGCAGAGGTCCCCCAGGTCCGGCGGACCGTAGAGAGCGTACTTGACTCTGACCGGGACGACCGCGGCCAGAGACCCCCTTACGTAGAGCCCCACGTCCACGGGGACCGTTAGGTCGAGCCTGACGGTCCCGCCCGGCGGGATGAACACGCTCTCCGGGAAACGGACGAGGAGGCAGTCGACGCTCGCCGGACCGCCAGTGGGAGGGTGCGGAGCTACGGTCACGCTCGCGCCCTCCCGAACGCAGAGATCTCCGTGGACCGCCTCGCTACCGCCCCTTCTGAGCACGACCCTGACCATGTCCGGACCGACCCTGGTCAGGACGAGCGACGCGGGCCCCAGGTCGACGATCTCCTCTCCGGAGACCTCGAACCCGCGATACCCTCCGCAGTATTGCGCTACCACAGCCTCTCCTTCCCCAGACCCCCCTCGGAGCTATTTAACGAGTAGCGCTCGCTGGGAGCGGTAGCGGAACCCGCTCACCCCCTCCTCTTCACCACGAAGGCTTGGTACGTCGTGCGCCTCCCCGGGCTGGCGGACTTCACCAGGACCTGGTAGAAGAAGAGCGGGCCGGTGAGGACTACGTACTCCTCTCCGCCGGGCGGGACGGTCTTATCCGCTACGATCGTGAACCCTCCCGCGGGGACCTCCAGGTCGAGGACAGGCGTCGCGTACCCGATCACTCGGAACTCCATGGGGTTCGGGCCGGTGTTCTTGAGCCCCACGAGCACCTCGCCCCACCCGTCGGCGGCTACCGGCCTGAGGCCCGTCCACTCATCGGCCGTGCCGTCGTTGTGAGCGAGGACGTAGCCCACCTGCTGCCTCTCCGGCAGCCTCCTCAGCACTCCCACTATCGAGCGGTTGTGCCCGGCCCAGGCCACGAAGCCTATCCTCCCGTCGAGAGTGGGGAAGACGTGAGTAACCTCGGCCAGGCCGCAGGGGTTGAAGTAGTAGAGGGACCTCCCGTCGGCCTCCCTGAGGTATAGGGAGCTTATCCCCCAGATCGGCTCCCCGTAGTAGTTTATCGCCAGTATGCCACCACCGGCCTCCCCGCCCACCACGGTCGCGTTCCCGTAGCACTCGACCCTGCCGAGCCTGAACGCCGAGTGGGGGGCGCCCATCCAGGGTCCTCTCATCGTTGTGTGGGGGTCCACGGACCACACGATCGCCCCGTCGTCCCTGATCTCGAAGACCCCTCCCCTGGGAGTGTTCGAGGCTACAAGGTAGTGCCCCCCGAAGCTCGGGTCGTGGGCCAACCCCACGCCCCTTATCGTCGACACCTTGGACGGCCTGGCTATGCTCGCGATCCTCCACTCCTCGGAGAGGTCGGGGAGCCTCAGCTTGGCCACGACGTTCGCCGTGTAGTCCGTCGCAACGAGGCTGCTCCCGAGCCCCTTCGCTACGCAGTGGAGCCACCCGACGCTCCACGAGGTCGGCCTCCTCCGGAACGCCACCACCCTCCTCACCCTGTCCACGACCACGACGTTGTTGTCCCTGTCGGAGCAGAACACGTCGCCCCTCCTCCCGAAGCCGGGGACGTCCTCGAGGAGCATCCCGCCCTGGTGGGGGTTGTTCACCGCCGAGCCCGGGACCCTGAACTCCCACTCGATCCTCCGCTCCTCCAGGTCGTACACTATCGCGCTGAACCTCGTGTGAGGGTCGAACATGAGGAGCTTCTCCCTCTTGTCGAGGGGGTCTACCAGGTGCTCCGCGTAGTGGGGAGTGTATCCCTCCCTCGCGAACCAGACCTCGTACTCGAACCCGTCCGCCCCGCAGACGAGGGGCTCCTGCCTCGCCGACACTCCCAGCCCTCCCGGTCGAGACCGGGTCCGGCGTAAGGCTAAAAAGCGGAGTGCGCGCTCCCTCGCGGCAGCGGTCTCAGAGTTCGGCCTCCTCGACGACCTTCTCCGCTATCTTCTTCACGTCGTCGCTGAGGACTTCGAGTGTCGACATCTTCCGTACGTACTTCGACACGTCTACCTCGCGGTCTATCCGCACTCCGGCGCTCTCCAGTATCCTCGAGGCGCATCTGTTGCCGCACCCGTTTATGACTACGTTCTTCCCAGCCTTCAGGGCTATCTCTACGTGCGCTCTAGACCCGGCACCGATGGCCGAGGTACAGCACATCCTGCCCCTGCCCGTGAGGGTGAGCAGGACTCCGACCTCGTACGCTATCCGACCCACGTTGGAGGCACCGCCGCAGACCCAGATCATGGGCGTGTGTTCGGCGACCCTGTAGCAGGGCTCCAGCATTTTCTCCGCAGCGCTCCGCTCCACGCTCTTCACCTTCCCCGGGGAGGGCGCGCAAATAAAAGCTTCTCTAAAGAGAATTTAAACGCAGTTAAAGAGTTTAAGCGAGAGCGCGAGAGAGCGCGCTCCCGGGCGGTGCCCGCGGAGTAGGTCGGGGGCTTAAGACTCCATCAGTCGACCACTCTCTCCACGTCCCGTATGAGTACCCTGTAGGCTATGAGGAACGGCTGCATGAGGATCGCCGCCACCACCTTGACGTACGCTCCGCCGAGCATCGTTCCCGGCAGGGCCTCGAGCGGGAACGTGAAGAGGTACGCGACCGGGAAGAAGACGAGGCTGTCGACGACCATGTTGACGAGGTCGCTAGCGACGCTCCTGGCGAGCACGAAGAGGGCTATCGTCCTGACGTCCTTGTAGGCCTCCCTGTACCTCGTGTAGAAGTACCTCTTGAGGTCCGCGAACACCTTGGCGTCGAGCGTGTTGGCGACGTAGAAGGCCAGGTAGGAGGCGAGGACTATCCTCGGTGCCTGGAGCATGAAGAACCTCCACGCCTCCTCGTAGACCGGCGGGACCTCCATGACCTCCAGAGCGGGCCTCTCGAAGGATACGTGCCACACCAGAATGCTCGCGACGGCGTTGCAGACCAGCGTTACGAGGACCGCCATGTAGGTGGCCCTCCTGCCGTAGACCTCGTTGACCATGTCGACGACCTGCGCGACGAAGGGGAAGACCAGAGTGGCGCCGGCCGTGACGACCTCCACCCCGAAGATCTCGTAGTAGACCAGCCTGCCGGCTAGGAGGTTCGAGACCAGGATGAAGGCTACGTAGATCCCGACGAGCGCCGGGTAGCCGTAGGTGTCCCTGTACCTCCTGACGAGCTGAGCGCCCGCGAGCGTCGCTACCGCTAGCCCGAGAGTCCAGTAGGCCCAGAGCTCCACAGGGGACACCGGGGCCTGATTTCGGCACCGCCGGGCTTTTAAGCATGAGAACGCCGGCCCCCATCCGCGCCCGCGGTGTCCCGCGGTTCAGCGCTGCGGTGCGGACGGTCCTGGACCCGGAGTGCGTCTCGCCGCGACACCGGCGTGCCCGCCGGCGGCTCCCCGCAAGCTCGCGTAAGCAAGCGAGCAGAGGGGAGGCCCGCGCTCGACCCAGCGAGGAGGGGCTCGGACACTCCGAGGCGCTGAACGCTAGCAGCAACAGTCCCTCCGGGGCGGATTCACATATTAACCCAGTTAAAATTAACTGGGTTAAAAATGTCCGAGAGCTACGAGGTGTACCTCGTCGAGCTGGAGAGGCTGCTCCAGCACGAGGAGGTGGACCCGGAGCACCTGAGACGGCTCACCGAGCAGATAGCCGCCGACGGGGTCCTGAAGTACGCCATAGCCGTCGACCGGAGGACGAACGTCATACTCGACGGGGTCCACCGCTACAACGCACTAAAGACCTTGGGGTGCAGGAGGGTTCCCGTCGTCTACGTGGACTACGAGTCCCCCGACATAGAGGTCCTGACGTGGAGGGAGGGCTACAGCCTGACGAAGCGGGAGGTAGTCGAGGCAGCCCTCACGGGGAGGCTCCTCCCCCCGAAGACGTCGCGGCATATGGTGAGGAGGAGCGACTCCCTAGAGCACATATTCTCTATCGAGAAGAGGGTTGACGTGCCGCTGGAGGTCCTGAGGAGCGAGCTGGAGCTGGTGCCTCTGGAGAGGGTTAAGCCAGCTATGCGGGTGAACCTGAGGGACGCGATACCGCTCTACTCGAGGTTCCTCAAGACCGAGACCGTCGACGTGCCCCTGGTCGTGGACAGGAGGACGTGGGTCCTGCTGGACGGCTACGAGGCTCTCCAAGCCCTCGACCTGCTCTCGGTCGGAAGGGCTCCGGCGTTCAGGGTAGACGTAGATAGGGTGGAGGTGAGGAGCCCGGCGGGCTTAACGAAGGAGGATATCGTGAGGGCCGGTCTCGGGAGGGTGAAGCTCCCTCCCGGAAGCTTCGCGCTCATGGCCGAGCGGGTTAGAGTGAGCGTCCCGCTGGGGAGGCTGCTCAGGAGGGAGAGGCCGGGCAGGAAGGCTCTGAGGGTCTACAACAGCACGCTGGAGCTCCTCTACGAGGGCTGGCCCACTCCCCTCGTTAAGCTGAACTCTCTCTCGACGGAGAGCAGGAGCGTCTGGGCGAAGCTCGAATGCTACAACCCGTTCAGCAACAGCGTCAAGGACAGGATAGCATGGTCCATGATCAGGGAGGCCACGGAAGCGGGGAAGCTCGGGAAGGTCCTCTACGAGGCGACCTCCACGAACACCGGCATAGCCCTGGCCTCGATAGCTAACATCCTCGGGCTGAGTGCCAGGCTCTACGTCCCGGCGACCATACAGAGAGTGACCGACGTCTACCTGAAGGTCCTCGGGGCAGAGGTCGTCAGGGTCCCCACGAGCCTAACGGTGGAGGCTATAGGCCGAGTGGAATCCGAGGCGAGGGCGGACGGGACTACCCACCTGAACCAGTTCGAGAACGACGCCAACCTCAAGGTCCACCTAAAGCACACGGCGAGGGAGATAGACCTGCAGCTGGCCAGCCTCGGTCTGAGGCCGACCCACATAATCGGGGGGCTGGGGACGTCTGGACACATGAGCGCCGTCTCCATATACTTCAAGGCCAAGTACGGGAGCAGCGTCAAGGTCATCGGGGTCCAGCCGGCGCCGGACGAGGTGATACCGGGCATTAGGAGGATAGAGACGGGGATGAAGTGGGTGCACTGGGTCGAGATAGACGAGGTGGTCGACGTCAAGCAGTCGGAGGCCGTGGAGGCCGTGATGAGGATAGCGAGGAGGGAGGGCCTCCTGATAGGGCTGAGCGCCGGAGCCGTGGTCCGCGCCTTCGAGAGGGTGGCGGAGGAGAGGGGAGTGTACGTCCTCATCTTCCCGGACAGCGGGTACAAGTACGCGGAGCAATTCGAGAGGTACCTGACTAGCGCGCAGGGGAGGAGCTAGGGGGTCTGCCCAGGTCTAGCTGCCGGGATCCAGCAGTCCCCTTCCCGAGATCAGTGCTCCCCGATGCCGAGGTTTCCCGCCTAGTGCGGGAAACCCGCATGCTAAGCTAGGGAGAGGGTCGCTCGCTCGGTCTCCTAGCAGCTCCGGAGCTCGACGCCCTCAGCTCGAGCAGTCTCGCCAGCTCAGCGTAGAGGGCCATCAGTACCTCGATATCTCTCCTAGCTTCCTCGCGCCCCTCCATGAGGGGCCCGGCGGCGCCGGGGTCCCTCAGAAGCCTGAGACCCCTCGTCGAGTACTTCTCCTCCAGCTCGGAGGCCGTCCTGAGAAGCTGCCTTATGCGCTCATCGATGCGGGTTAGCTCCGCCTTCCGCAACTACAGATTCACTACGCTCTTCGGGGCTACCGAAGTATTAACTGGGGAGTAGGTAATACCACATCGGGTATTACGTAGTTTCAGCCGCGGGTGTTACACCCGGTGAAGAGGGGGGCTCCGTGCGCGCTCCTTTTCCCGCCTCTTTAGTAACCCGGGAGACCGAAATCTACCAGAAATGGCGCCACCGAGCTTCAGGAGGCTGAGGAGCGACCCTCTGATAGGCCCCCGACCGGGGAACTTCTGGGAAGCGGGCGGCACGTTCAACCCGGCTGCCCTCGCTCTCGGCGATAGGGTCTACCTGCTCTACAGACAGGTCTCGAGAAACTGCGTGTCGACCCTGGGGCTCGCGGTCCTGGACGGGGGGCGCGAGGTCTCGGAGAGGCTCGAGGTTCCCGTCTACGTCCCGCGGGAGCCCTTCGAGCTCCACCCATCCGCGGTCGACCCCGGGCTGGAGCCCTTGGAGAGCTTCTCGGACCCCGGGAAGTGCGCCAGGACCCACTCCGGGGGCAGCTGCTTCGGCGTCGAGGACCCTAGGGTGGCCGCGGTCGGGGATACGGTGTACCTGACCTACGTAGCCTACAACGGGGTCGATCCGCCGAGGGGAGCGATGAGCTGGATAAGGCTGGCCGACTTCCTGAACCACCGCTGGGACAGGTGGAGCAGGCCGATCCTCATCACGCACTCCTCGGTGACCGACAAGAGCATCGTCATGCTGCCGAGGAAGATAGGGGGCAGGTGGTTCTTCCTCCACAGGATATTCCCCCACATATGGGTTGACGCGGTCGAGGACCTCTCGGAGTTCGAGCGCGGGAGGTACCTGTGGGGGCGCCCGGCCATAAGGACGAGGCCCAGGCACTGGGATAGCAGGAAGATAGGGGCCGGCTCCGTCGTGGAGCTCGGGGGAGCGTGGGTCCTCGTGTACTACGGGGTGACCGGCTGGGACGACTACTACCTCTCCGAGGGCCTCAGGCCCTCGGACTTCGCTCCCTCCGACGGGTACCGGTACAAGCTGGGAGTGATGCTCCTGGACCTGGAGGACCCAGCGAGGGTCCTCTACAGGCCGGACGAGCCCCTGGCCGTGCCCGAGCACTGGTACGAGGTCTACCCGGGGGGTAAGCCGTACGTCATGTACCCCACGGGCTCCGCAGTCCTGGGGGGCAGCCTCCTCGTGTACTACGGGGCCTCCGACTACTTCGTGGCCGCGGGCGAGGTCCCGGTCGAGGAGATAGAGGAGCTGGTGGAGTCGGCGAAGGGGTCGCCTCCTTAAAAGCGCCATGAGCTCAGAGACCACCGGGTTCAGAGTTGCTGTTTAGGAGGTACCCCGGCAACCCCGTGCTCCTCCCCGATCCGCGCCGCTGGCTCGAGGCCGAGGCGGTCTTCAACCCCTCCGTCGTCTCCTTCTCCGGCAGGATAGCCATGCTCTACAGGGCCCTCTCAAAGCCGATCCCGAGGTCGCCCTACGAGAGCATAAGGATCTCGACAGTGTTCTACGCTGAGTCGGCGGACGGCTACGAGTTCGGGTCCCGCCGCATGCTCTTCGGACCCGAGTACCCCTGGGAGTCCTACGCTACGGAGGACCCCAGGGTAACGCTCGTCGGGAGCACCTACTTCATCACGTACACGGCCGTCTCCTCGATCCCGTCCAGGCCCGACACCGTTCGGCTGGCCCTCGCTCTGACCGAGGACTTCAGGGAGGTGGTCAAAGTGGGGCCTATCTGCCCCTACAACTCCAAGGCGGGGTTCGTCTTCCCGAGGAAGTACGATGGCAGGTACCTGCTGGCCCTGACCCTGAACCCTGACCTGCCGCCCTCGAGAGTGATCCTGGTGGAGTTCGACCGCGTCGAAGACCTCCTTGACCCCGAGTTCTGGAGGTCCGCTCTGGCCGAGCCGAGGGTCCTCCTAGAGGGCACTCCTGAGAGACCGTTCGTCGAAATAGGCTCTCCCCCCGTGGAGCTGGACGACCACTGGCTCCTCCTCGTCCCCGACATAGTGTACGAGGAGGGGGAGTTCCGGGAGTTCAGGGTCGGGGCGGTGCTGCTGGACAAGAGCGATCCCTCGAGGGTCGTCGGGGTATCCCCGAGACCCCTCCTGTCGCCGACCGTGGAGTACGAGCTGACCTTCTCAGAGCCCCTCAGGGGGATAGTGTTCCCCACGGGAGCCCTGAGGACCGGGGACGGCAGGGTAGTCCTCTACTACGGAGCGGCCGACAGGTACGTAGCCATTGCTGAGGCGGACGAGAGGGCCCTCCTGAGGTCTATCGCGAGGGGTGGCTAGTGTGGCGAAGCTGACGCTCACTAGGTACAGGGGCAACCCGATACTGAGGCCGGACCCCTCAAGGGGGTTCATGGAGTTCGCGGCCTTCAACCCGACGGCGGTAGCTCTCGACGGCAGGGTCTACATACTGTTCAGGGCCCAGTCTTACGAGCTCGAGTCCACGGTGGGGCTGGCCGTGTCCCCCGACGGGTTCGCGGTCGAGCGCGTCGCCGAGGAGCCCGTCTACGGACCGAGAGAGATCTTCGAGAGGAGGGTAGTCGGTGGGATAGGCCCGGTGGGCTGCGAGGACCCCAGGGTCACGGTTCTAGACGGGAGGCTGTACATGCTCTACACGGCCGTGAGCGACGCCTACGACTACGTCAGGGTCGCTATGACCAGCATCAGCACCGCGGACTTCGTCGAGGGCAGGTGGGGGGAGTGGTCGAGGCCTATCCCTGTATCCCCGCCCGGAGTGTGGGACAAGAACGCGGCTCTCCTCCCCAGGAGGATCAGGGGCAGGTACGCGATCCTCCACAGGTTCTTCCCGAACGTGTGGGTGGACTTCGTCGAGGACCTAGAGTTCAGGGGCTACTGGCTGAGGGGCCTCGAGTTCTTCAGGGTCAGGCCCGGGAAGTGGGACAGCGATAGGGTTGGCGTAGCCGGGGTCCCGGTGGAGGTGAGCGAGGGGTGGGTGATGGTGTACCACGCGAAGTCGTCCTACGACGGGGCATACAGGCTGGGCGCGGCCCTCCTGGACAGGGAGGACCCGACCACGGTCCTCTCGAGGCTCGACTACCCGATACTGGAGCCGAGGGAGTGGTACGAGACCGAGGGCGTGAGAGTGGTCTTCTCCTGCGGCCACGTGGTCCTGGACGGCAAGCTCGTGGTCTACTACGGCGCCTCCGACAAGTACGTGGCTGTAGCTTACGCCGACCTCGACGAGCTCGTCGGGGAGCTGCTGAAGCACGCGGACGCCTGAGGGGGGCCTCCTCGGCGGGTAGGTAGCTGTACGCTGCGCGGGTACTGGCGACCAGTGCCGCAGCGCGGGGTCCGTGGACTCCTCTGGAGAGCGCGGCCCCAGCGCGGGGCCGCGGAGCTGGCCACGCTCCCGCGCTACGCTGCCCGGCTCGAGGGAGGCCCCACGAACCCTACTCGTAGAGCCTGGCCAGCTTCGTCGGCAGCTTCTCGATCCTCCTGGTTATAGCAGCGCCCACCGCGAGGATCAGGGGGACCAGGGCCAAGTACGCAATGAGCCCGCACCACGCCTCCACGGTCTCCTACCGAGATCCTCCTCGAGCTAGGCTATCGTAAAAGCACGGAGCCTAAAGGCCGAGCGCCGCGCTCCCGGCTTCGCCCACAGCTACCGCTGGAGCCGCGGCGGCGAGGGAGCGTAGGAGTGCAGCAACCGAGGCTGAGAGCCCCCGGGGCCGCCACTCGAACCCCAGCGCCCGCGGATGGTGAGCCGAAGAGTGCGGATTTTAGGTTCCTCGCTGCTCCCCCCTGCGGTGGGGGACTCTGGGATACGTGAGGGTGAGAGCGAGGGTCTGGAACGTCGAGAACCCGGAGAGCTCTGCGGAGGTGGTGCTCCTGGCCGACGCGGGCGCCGTCTACACCGTCCTACCCGAGAGCCTCCTCAGGTCGCTGGGCGTCAGGAGCGTGGGAATGAGGAGGTTCAGGCTGGCCGACAACCGGGTCGTCGAGAGGGAGGTAGGCATAGTGGGCATAGAGGTCAGCGGCATAAGAGCGCACACCGTGGCCGTCTTCGGAGACGAGGGCGCGTACCTCCTAGGAGTCGTGACGCTCGGGGAGCTCGGCCTCGAGGTAGACCCCGTGAAGGGCGAGCTGAGGCCCCTCGAACTGCTGCTGATGTCGGTGAGGCCCCCGGCTCCGGGCCCATCTGGAGGCGCGGAGTAGGGACTCCGAAGCCTCTGTAAGCCTCGGGGAGCGGTGGTCCGAGCTCGCCCGGATCCCCGCGGCTCACTCCGGGTCCCAGCAGGGCCGCCGAGGAGCTCGGGACCCCCACCTAGGAGTGCTGGCTAGTCCTAGCCGCGCCCCGCGCGCCCGACCCCGCTCTCCTCGAGAGCCGCAAGCCCGGTGTCCGCTGGGCCTAGCTCGAGGTCGCATCGTCCGCGCCCTCGGGCTCCCGACCGGGGGCTCTATTTAACCTTAGCCCCCGCCAGAGCGCGGGTGGGGGCGTCGGACATAGACAGCATCTGGGAGGCCCTCCGCAGGGTCGAGGTACCCGGCTTCGACGTCGACGTGGTCTCGTCGGGCCTCGTGAGGAGGGTGAGGGTATCCAGGGACAGCACGAGGCTAGCTGTCTTCGTGGACTTCGCCGGGTCCGACCCGGGTTGCGGCTTCTGCAAGTTCATCAACCACGCGCTCATGAGCGCGGTAGCTCGGAGGATCAGGGAAGCCCTCCTCGGGCTGGGCTTCGAGGAGGTCCTGGTGGTCGACGAGACCACCGGGGCTGAGCTCTGAGCGGGACCGGAGGCCCTCGGGGGCTCGCCGGCGTGAGAGGCTCGAGGAGTCTAGCCAGGGCTCTCGCCGCGGTCCTCCTCGGGATCGCCGCTCTCCTCGCGGTCTCCAGGTACGCGCTCTCGGTCGACCTCGGCTCGGCCTTCGCGAGGGCTGCCGCGCTCCCGCTCCCGGTCCTGGCCCTGGCAGCTGCCCTAAGGGGCGTCGGGCTCCTGATCCACGCTGCCCAGTTCTACATGGTCGCGGAGTCCTACGGCTGCGGGCTGAGCTTCCGGAGGACCCTCCTCCTGGTGTACAGCTCCCTGTCCCTGGAGTACGCCGTGCCCGTGGGAGGGGCTGTCGAGGTGGGGAGGGTCGCTCTCCTGGTCCGCGAGGGGCTCAGCCCCGGCAGAGCGGTGGAGCTCACGTTCGCGCACAGGCTCGCTCACTCGGTCTCCGCGGCGGTCGAGGTCCTCCTAGTAGCTCTCCTTCTCCGCAGGGTCGATGCCGTAGTCCTCTGGCTCCTGGCAGCGGTCGCCGCCGCGAACGCGGTGAACCTGGCCGCTCTGGCCTCCGCTAGATCCCGGAGGGTCCTCGAGCTCCTCGAGAGGCTAGCATCGAGGCTCGGCGCCCGCTGGACCGTCCCCAGCTTCGCGAGGCGCCCCAGAGCGGGTCCCCTGTGCGCGGCCCTCGCTCTGATCGGGCTCGAGAAGGCCTCGACGGTCCTGAGCGGCCACGCGATACTCTCCGGGCTCGGATACTCCGCTGACCCCGTCTACTCTCTGGTCATCTTCGACGCCCTGCTCGTCACCTTCTGGCTCCTGCCGGTAGTCACCCCGGCCGGGATAGGGCAGGTCGAGGTCGCGCAGCTCGTCGCGTCGGCCGCGATGGGGTTGGACCCGGAGGTCGCGACCGCGGCGGTGATACTCTACAGGCTAGCTACCCTGGTGGCCGTACTCCCCCAGCTCGCGGCGGCCCTCCTCAGCTACGGCGTCGGCAGGGTGTTGGGGGAGGCTCGCGCTGAGCCCTCCCTTCGCCAGGACCGGGTCGACGCGTCCGCAGCGGATCGCCGTCCCGGGAGCTCTCCCCGGGCCTCCGCTAGGCTTCCCAGTGGGAGGACGCTGCCCAGAGCTCCCGGGCGATACTCCGAGCGCTCGCCCGGATCAGTATTTTCGCGGAGGCGCGAAGGCTTCGGCGGGGTGAGCGGGAGTCAGCGGGAAGGGGCTGGAGCTCGCCGCTCTGCTCGTCCCGGCGGTAGCTCTCCTCGGCCTTGACTTTCGCGGCGCTCGAGGTCTCCCAGGGCGCTCAACCGAGCGCTGGAGCACTACTTCCCGGACCTTGGCCTCTAGCTCGAGCTCGTAGAGGAGTTCACGAAGTGCGCAGGGCCCGTCGGCTACGCGTGCCTCGCGCTGGTGGCGCTCCCAGAGAGCGGGGGGCGTTGGCCCTGCTCTCCCCGCCGTTGCTACCACCGGACCAACCCCCTTCGAGTGGATCCCGGAGCTCTAGCCCGAGAGACCCCGGGACGTGACGCCTCGAGGGTCGAGAGGCTGAGCATAAAGCCTCGTGACGGAGCTTCGCGTGGCGATCCGCGTGAAGGTCCTGGTAACCGGGTTCGGACCCTACGGCGGGTACTCGGAGAACCCCTCCGGAGAAGCTGTCGGGCTCCTGCCCGAGGTCGCCGCAAAGGAGCTCCCCGGGCTCGAGCTGGTCACGGCCGTCCTGCCGGTGTCCTTCAGGAGAGCTAGGGAGGAGCTCCTCGGGCTCCTGGACAGCGAGAGGCCCGACGCGTACGTCGGAGTGGGCCTAGGCCCCGGAGCGGCCCACCTGAGGATCGAGAGGGTGGCGGTGAACCTCGCCGACGCCAGGACCCCGGACGAGGACGGGGAGCAGCCGGTCGACGAGCCGATAGACCCGGAGGGACCCGCAGCCTACTTCAGCACTCTGCCGGTCAAGGCGATAGTGAGGAGGCTGAGGGAGGAGGGGATCCCGGCCGCTCTCTCCTACAGCGCCGGCACGTTCCTCTGCAACTACGTCATGTACCTGGGCCTCCACCACTCCTCGAGGCGCGGCTACCCGCTCAGGGCCGGGTTCGTGCACGTGCCGCTCTCCCACAGGCAAGCGGCCTCTCTCGGCCGGGACTGGTCGGGGATCCCGCCGAGCATGTCCGTCGAGACCGTGGTCAGGGGGCTGCTCGTGGTCCTCAGGGTCGCGGTCGAGAGGTTCGAAGCCGGAGACGAGAGGGTAACCGTCTAGCTCCCCGTAGCGGCTACCTCGAGCTCGGGACGCTGCTCGGCGGAGATCCGCCGAGCGGTAGCCTACGGTAGCTCCGAGGTCCTCACCAGGTCCTCGAAGGTCTCCCTCCTCCTCGTGAGCCTGACCTCGCCCCTGTAGACCAGGACCTCCGGGGGTCTGGGCCTCATGTTGTAGTTGGAGCTCATCGAGTACCCGTAGGCTCCCGCGTTCATCACCGCCAGGAGGTCCCCCTCCTCGAGCTCCGGGAGCTCTACGTCGACCGCTAGCACGTCCCCGCTCTCGCACAGGTTCCCGACCACGTCCGCCCTCAGGACCCTGGGCCTGTCGGCCTTGGTCGCCGCAACGACCTCGTGGCGGGCCCCGTAGAGAGCCGGCCTGATCAGGTGGTTCATGCCCGAGTCCACCACCACGAACGTCCTCCTCTCTCCACCGGCCTCCACCTCCTTGACGTCGACCACCCTGGTCAGGAGGACCCCCGCGTTTCCGACTATGAACCTCCCGGGCTCCAACCTCAGCTTCACGTGGCCGTACCTCGAGGCGAACCCCTCGACCAGCTCCGAGAGCCTGGAGCCCAGGAGCTCCACGTCCAGAGGCCTCTCGCTCGGTCCGTAGGGGATCCCGAAGCCCCCGCCCACGTCCACGAACTCTAGGTCCGGGAACCCGGAGGCGAGCTCGAGGAGCCTCCTAGCGGCCTCCAGGAAGGGCTCGACCTCCAGGATCCCGGACCCTATGTGAGTGTGGAGCCCGACGAGCCTGAGCCCGTACTCCCTCAGAGCGTCCCTGACCGCGCCCATCTGGCTCGGGAGCACTCCGAACTTCGTGAGACCGCCGGTGACCGCGTACCTGTGGTGCCCGGCCCCCACTCCGAGGTTCACTCTCACGGAGACCTCCGTCCCCGGGAACATCCTCCCGTACCTCCTGAGCTGGGGTAGGGAATCTACGTTGACGAGGACCCCGAGCTCCCCCCTGACGAACCTCATCTCCTCGTCCGTGACCCCAACGCCCGTGAACAGTATCCTCTCCTTCGGGAACCCCAGCCTAACACCGAGCAGGACCTCCCAGGGCGATACCGCGTCGAGGCCGGACCCGAGGTCCCTGAGGATCCTCAGGACCCCGGCGTTGCTGTTGGCCTTGCACGCGTACATTATCTCCAGGTCTCTGTAGCCCACGGACC
>CALKCU010000009.1 GCA_938083005.1 uncultured Sulfolobales archaeon
GGATGCGAGGGGTGCCCGGGGGCGAACGGCTAGCCCCAGTACTCGAGCTCCTCCCGATGTAGAGATGGGCTCTCCAGCTCCTCCAGGTACTTTACAACCTCGTTCTCCGCCTCGCTTAGCGACACCAGTTCAAACCTGACCCTCTGTCCGGGGTTCAGCTGAGCCAGGAGGTCTACGTCCGGCGGGATCACGTGGAGAGCGACAGCGTAACCGCCGGTGGTCTGGGCATCGGACATCAGCACTATGGGCCTGCCATCTGGGGGCACCTGGACGTAGCCCCTGTCCGTAGGTATCGAGGGGAGTCTCCCGAGCTTCCCGGCGGAGCGCAGGGGCTCCCCCTCGAGCCTGTACCCCATTCTATCGCTCTCCGGAGCGACTACGTAGTACCCCCGCAGCAGGGTCTCCAAGTCCTCCAGGAGGTGCGCGTGGACTCCCTCGGTAGCCCTAAGCGCGAGACTCTCGCCGAGCCTAGAGTGCTTGCTGACGAGCTCCTTCGGGGGCTTTAGATCAGCCACTCTATCCCACGCTTCGGCCGGGTCCGCGCCGCCGACCTCGAGGACGTCCCCCGGTCTCAGCGGCCTACCGAGGCAGCCCATCCCGGCTTTGGCGTACGTGGAAGCGCTCTCCAGGACCTTCTCGCAGACGACGCCGCCCGAGACGGCGATGTAGCGCGCTCGCCCGACCCCCGTGGGGAGTACGCGTAGTACGCTACCCTGCCTACAGTAGACGGGGGTCCACGGGTTCACCTCAACGTCGTCCAGGAATACTCTCGGCTGGCCCCCGGTTACTGCTACCACGGCATCCCCGGGCAGAGCTAGGGATATCGTCCCAAAGACCTCTAGTACCGCGTCCCCCGCTCTGTTGCCCGCTAGAGCGTTCGCGTACGCTGCCGATAGCCTGTCGAGCGCCCCGGAGACCGGGACGCCGACCGCTCTATACCCCCTCCTACCCAGATCCTGGACCGTCGCGTAGCCGCCCACGTGCACGACCCTGATCCTAGGAGCCGTAGTCACCGACGAACACCCCGACCAGCCTCTCGAACTCCTCCGGGCCGATAGGCTTGAACTGGACCTCATCGCCCGGGGAGATAGGTATCGGCGGGTCCCTCCTGTAGTCGAACATGGTCAGCGGAGTCCGGCCTATCAGCCTCCAGCCCCCGGGACTCTCTAGACCGTAGATCCCGGTCATTTTCCCGGCTATCCCGACAGACCCCCTGGGGATCCTTGTCCTCGGGGTTTCGAGTCTCGGGACGGCGATGGCTGGGTCGACCTCTCCCATGTAGACAAACCCCGGTGTAAAGCCCAGGGTTATCACTCTGTAGACCCTCGATGAGTGGACCCTGACTACCTCCTCCTCTGCGAGCTTAGACCAGCTCGCTACGAACGCTAGGTCCGGACCGAAGTCACCACCGTAGACCACGGGTATGGTGAACCTCTTGGGCTTGTGCAGGTCCTCGAGCTCCACGCTCTTCCTCTGCCACCACAGCTCCCTGATCTTGGACGCCACCTTCTCTCCCCCGATCTTCCTCGGGTCGTAGAACACCGCGATGGAGGTCACCCCGGGGACCACCTCGTCGATAGCCTCGGCCAGCCCCATCTTCACCAGGTAGTAGAGCTTGTGCATCTCCCCGACGCACTCCATGCTAAGCTCTTCGCAAACGTCTACGTGTACCACGTACCCGCCGCTCCTGACAATCCTAGGCTCCGAGAACCCGCCCACCGCTACACTACCCTAGCCATCGGCCTCAGCTCTATCCCCAGCTCCCTCAGCTTCCGGTTGACCGCCCTGGCTATCTCGACAGCCCCGGGGCTGTCCCCGTGTATGCAGAGGGTGTGGGCCCTGATCTCCACGGGTTTCCCATCCACGGAGAGTACGATCCCTCTGTCGACTATCGAAACGACCCTCTCCAGTATCTTCTCCAGTTCCGTCACCAGGGCTCCGGGAGCACCCCTGGGGGCCAGCCTTCCGTCGGACGTGTAGCCCCTATCTATGAACGCCTCGTATGCCACTCTGAGACCCAGCTCCTCGGCCGCTCTAGCCATGGCCGACCCGTAGGGGGCCACTAGGATCAACTTGGGGTCGTAGGAGTGGACGGCCTCGGCTACGATCCTGGCGTAGTCCTCCCTGACCCAGGCCATGTTGTAGAGAGCTCCGTGCGCTTTCACGTGCTGCATCTCCATCCCCTCGACCCTCAGGAACGCGTCGAGGGCACCGAGCTGGTAGACTACGTAAGACTTCAGCTCCTCAGCGCTGACCGACATCTCCCTCCTGCCGAAGCCCATGAGGTCCGGGAAGCCCGGGTGGGCACCCACCGAGACCCCGAGGGACTTGGCTAGCCTGATCGTCCTCCAGATACTAACAGGGTCGCCCGCGTGAAATCCGCACGCTACGTTAGCTGAGGTCACGTACCTGAAGAGCTGCTCCTCGTCTACCAGAACCCACCTACCGTAGGACTCCCCGGCATCCGTGTTGAGGTCTATATACTTCGCCACATCAGTCCCGACGGAGAGGTGGTAACGAAAATATAAACGGCTGGGATAAACGTCGAAGTGGTGGTAGCACGAACATAGGTGCTTCCCTGCCCAGAAGAGTTCGCGAAAGCGCTTTCGTGCTGCTCGTCATTATCGCGTGGGCCGCCGCCTTCGGGGTCTACCTGGTGAACAGACCCGATGCGTCGCTATTGGGTCTCAGCGTTGCCTATGCGTACTCGCTGCTCTGGTGGGTGGTGGCCGTCGTGCTCTTCGTGGTGTACGCGGTAATAGACCTGAGGGGTGCCTAGCATGGAGGCGTGGCAGGTAACGACCACGGTAATATTCGTCTACTGCCTCCTGGTCATAGCAATAGGCTACATATCCGGGAGGGTATTGAAGAGAACCATGGAGGACTTCTACGTCCTCGGCAGGCGCGCCGGCACCGTAGTGACTTTCCTCGCCACAGCTGCCACCTACCACAGCGCCTTCGCGTTCCTGACTAGCGTGGCCGTGTTCGCCAGGACAGGCATAACGTTCTGGGTAGCCTCGTCAGCCTGGACCACCATGGCAGCGGTGTTCATGTACCTTGTCGGGACCAGGCTGATGAAGCTCGGCAAGGCCAGGGGACACATATCCCCGGCGGACGGACTGGCCGACTTCTACAGGAGCGAACTCCTCAGGGTCCTCGTCGCAGCGATAATGGCACTCTTCGTGATAGCCTACATAGTCGTCCAGGCCGTAGGACTCGGTCTGATACTCGACATAGGGAGCGGCGGCGCCATTCCGTACGCGTACGGGTCTCTGATACTGATGTTGGTGGCGACTATCTACATGATCCTCGGCGGTCTCAGGGCGGCCTACTGGACCGACGTCCTCCAGGGCGTCTGGATGTACCTGGGCATAGTGGTAGCAGCACTCCTTATCATAGGCAAGCTGGCCCCGGGAGGGCTTCCGGAGGTCATGGACCAGCTCAGGACGCTGAGACCCGCCCTGCTGACCATGCAGTGGGACCCGCAGATGATGCTGGGGTCGATATTGATCTACGGACCCGGCCTCATGCTCCTGCCGCATCTCTGGATAAAGTACTACGTAGCCAGGGACGAGAAGATACTCAAGGCCTCCGCTGTGGGAACGGCTCTCTATCTTTCGTCCTACTACATACCGGCGGCCATGATCGGGCTCTCGGCCGCGGTAGTGAACGCCGTCGGGATGCCGGGCGTGCTAGAGAAGGGCTTCATGGACGTCCTGAGGGCCAAGTACGGGAGCGACGACGCGATAATGGCAACCATGATAACTACCTTCCTCCACCCTGTCGTTGCGGGCTTCCTGCTAGCGGGAGCCGCCGCGGCGGCCATGTCGACCCTCGACTCGTTCTTGGGCTCTACGTCGCTCCTCCTCACAAGAGACATCTACCAGAGGTACGTGAGACCCGGGAGATCCGAGGAGGAGTACGTGCTCGTGAGCAGGGCGCTCATGCTCGTCTGGATGCTCGTAGGCTGGTACTTCGCGCTGCTTAAGCCGGGTCTGATATTCGACATCACGGCCATAGCGGTCGCGGGAGGGCTCCAGCTAGTACCGATGACGTTGCAGATGGTCATACCGAAGCGCAAGGTAATAAACAAGCACGGCGCCGTGGCCGGCTTCGTCGTAGGGTCTATCCTCGTAGCCCTCTTCACGGTCCAGACCGGGAAGTACTTCGGGATGCCCGTCACGTATCACGCCGCCGTGGCCGGGCTCATAGGTCTCTCGGCGAACATCGTCGTGACCCTGCTCGTGAGCTCAGCCACCAAGACTCCTCAGGACGAGCTCAAGATTCTGGAGGACTACAAGAGGATTCTCTACTCGTAGGAGAAATAACTCGCCTACCCCATTTTCTATCGTTTTCTTCCACAGTCCCGGAAAAACTTAATCCTGAATACCTGACGAGTAGGGGTAGCGCTCTGGGCAGAAGCATAAGGGTCGGGATCCTTCAGTTCGGCTCATCCAGGGACAAGGTCCGCAATCTGGAGAGGGTTCTCGCCTTGATGAAGAGAGTCGAAGCCGACGTCGTCGTCCTCCCGGAGTACTCGATGTTCTCCGTAGTGGACCAGAGCCCGAGCGAGGTGTACGAGGGCTCTGAGGAGCTCGATGATCCGTGGGTGACGAAGTTCAAGAGGTTCGCTAAGGAGAACTCCTCCTACGTGCTGGTGACCCTCTTCGAGAGGGCCTCCTACCCCAAGGTCTATAACTCGGCCGCCCTGGTGTCGCCCGGAGAGGAGGTTGTCACCGTATATAGGAAGATCCACCTCTTCGACGCTTTGGGAATCAAGGAGTCCGACTACGTGATCCCGGGGACCTCCCCGAGCGAGGTCGTCGAGATCGCGAGGGTCAGAACAGCCATCGCTATATGCTTCGACCTGAGGTTTCCGGAGCTCTTCAGGTACTACGCCCTTCGCGGGGCCGAGGTGGTGCTCGTCCCGTCAGCCTGGTACAGCGGTCCCCTGAAGGAGGAGACCCTGGGGTTCCTGTCCCGCGCGAGGGCTAGTGAGAACGTATACTACCTAGTAATCGCCAACCAGTACGGGCCGAGATTCACCGGGAGGAGCATGGTCGTCGATCCTCTCGGCGTGGTGGTGCTGGACCTCGGCATAGGGGAAAAGTATCAGGAATACGAGATCGACGTCGACTATGTCCACGAGGCTAGAAAGGCCCTGCCGCTGCTAAGTTTAAGGAGAGAGGATGTCTACTCCCTCAGGTTCGCTCCGGGCTGACCCCCTCCCGAGCGGCCCTGAGGCTCCTTGCAGGCCCTCGCGGCCCCACAATACACCTCCTGTCTCTTCCTTGTGTGGAACGGTGGGTTCAGGACTGCGGTGCTGCGAAGCACCATGGTGCTCGCCGGGAGTGTCCCGGTGGAGACCGGGTCTGCGGCCGCAAGTGGTAGCTTCAGACGCGACCTGCGGTAGCCGCCGCGCACTCCTCGAGGACCTCCTTCAGTCCAGGAGGGGGGAAGAGCCCTAGCCTCGAAGGCTTTCGTGCGGAGGAGGAAGACCCGGTGTTACGGGAGCAGCTCTAGGCCAGCGCGGCTACTCTACCCTGATCTCCCTCTCCTCTCCCGCCGGCTTCTGCTTCTTGATCTCTACCTCCAGCACTCCGTTCCTATACGTAGCCTTCGCGGTCGAGAGATCTACCTCGCTAGGCAGGTCCACCTCCTTATAGTACTTCTTGTGGTTGCTGGCCCTGATTATCAACCTCATCCCGGAGGTCTTCAGGCTTATCTTGTCCTTCTCGACCCCGGGAAGCTCCGCCACCACTCTCACTCTGTCACCCTCGTCGATCACATCCACTATCGGCTCGACCTCCTCGGTTATCCTGGGGGCTCTGCCGACCCTCCTTATGTTCCCGAACTCCTTGAACCTGGGTACACCGTCTGGCCCTATCGTTATCTCGAAGCCCCAGACGTAGGGTCTACCAACCATGGGCCTGAGCCTCTCGAGATCAAGCTCGTGAGCTCTCTCCATCTCCCTGAAGAACCTCCTGATCTCCTCGTCGAACTCCCCGAGTATCTCCCTGAACAGCTTGTTGAGCCTCTCAAAGGGGTCTTCCTCCTCTCTCCTCTTCTTGCTCACGCGCGATCCCGGTCGGCGTAGCGTTAAGAGCTAATAAGCCTTAGAGACCGAGCACGCTCCAGGCGCCGCTGCAAGAGCATCGCAGACCCTACGCGGGGAGAGTTTACTTACCCCGGGGCTATTTTAGCCTGCGTGCTGCGAAACCCGCGGAGAAGCCCCATGCGGTGTGAGCTAGGGAGGGTTCTCGCGGTAGGGCTCCTGGTAGCCATGTCGGTAGGGCTCGCGAGCTCTTACACTAGCGTCCTGGTAGCTCAAGAGGTCGTCCTAAGGATAGGCATGCCCGACATGATTGACAACTTCAACCCCCTCATAGGGCTCTTCGCTGCGGCGGGCTACATCAGGGGGATGCTCTACGACACAATGCTGTACGTATCGGCCAACGGGACGTTCCTCCCCTGGCTCGCAGAGTCGTACAGCATCGACTCCGAGAGGCTTACGATAACGTTCAAGCTTAGGCGGGGGGCCTACTGGCACGACGGCAAGCCTATAACCGCGCGGGACGTCGAGTTCACGTTCAAGCTCATAGTAGCATCGAACTACACGCCCAAGCTCGACAGGTGGGGTCTGAGGCACTACATAGAGGACGTCAGGACCGTGGACGAGAGGACCGTGGAGTTCAAGCTGAAGGAGCCGTACGCTCCGGCGCTATTCTACATCGGAGCGCTCATACCTCCCCTCCCCGAGCACATATGGTCGGAGGTCGACCCGACCACCTTCAAGAACATGGAGAACCCCATCGGGAGCGGTCCCTTCAAGTTCTTGAGGTACACCCCCGGGGTCTCCATAGAGCTCGTAGCCAACGAGAACTACTACAGGGGGAGACCGAAGATCGATAGGATGGTCGTAGTCTTATACAAGAGCATCGACGCGCTGATGCTGGACCTCAGGATAGGCAACATAGACGCTATAACCGCTGCTACCGTAGCCCCGGAGCTTGTCCCGACCCTGATCAAGGATCCGAACGTTAGGATTGTGGAGCTCACGCACACCGCCTCCCTCAGGTTCATAGGGTTCAACAACGACAAGTACCCGTTCTCGATAAGGGAGTTCAGGGAGGCCATAGCGTACGCGATAGACAAGGAAGCCATAGTGAGGATAGTCATGCTGGGGTACGGGTATCCGGCGGCCGACGGGTGGATCCAGCCCCTCCACGGCGTGTGGCAGAATCCCGCCGTCACCTACAGGAGGCAGAACATGACTAAGGCAGCGGAGATCCTAGACAAGCTCGGGTTCATAGACAGAGACGGGGACGGCGTGAGGGAGACGCCGAACGGCACCGTGCTCAGGTTCAGGATCTTGACAATATCGGGTATAACGGAGTTCGAGAGGTCCGCGGAGCTGGTGACGGGATGGCTCAGGAAGGTGGGCATCGACACCACTATAGAAGCCCAGGCCCTGGGCACGGTGGACGAGAGGGAGGGGGTCGGAGACTTCGACATAGGGTTCATGGGCATAGGCATGGCCGTGACTGTCGACGTAGACTACTACCTCTACGAGAGGTTCCATAGCTCCCAGGCTCCCCCCATAGGGACTTACGCTCCGAGGAACTGGTTTAGGTACAGGAACCCCGAGCTCGACGTCCTGCTGGAGCAGCAGAGAAGGGAGATGGATCCGGAGAAGAGGCGGGAGATAGTGTGGAGAATACAGGAAATAGTGGCGAGAGACATCCCCGCCCTAACTCTCTACATGAAGACTGCCCTCGTGTCCTACAGGACCGAGAGGTTCGTCGGGTGGATAGAGTTTGAGGGACCCACATCGAAGATATCTGTTCTCAACCTCTCCCCCAGGAGACCGGAGGTCGTAACCCAGGTGGTGACCCAGACCGTGGTGACGACGCAGACTATCGGTGGGGCCACTATAATCAGGACCTTGACCGAGGTCCGCACGGAGGTCACCACGGTGTTGCCGACCCCCGCGCCAGCAGCCGTGCCAGCAGAGACTCTGGCTCTAGTCGCCTTGGTGATCGTGCTCTTAGGAGCGCTAGTGTTCCTCTTAGTCAGGAGGAGGTAGAGTAGGCAAATGCTACGGCATTTTTTGCTTAGCAGGCTCCTAAGGATGCTCGTAGTCTTCTTCATAATCGTCTTGCTGAACTTCTTGCTACCGAGAGCGATGCCAGGCGACCCAGCGTCCATCCTGGCCAACGAGTACAACCTTCCGGTGGAGACCGTGAGGATCCTGAGGAGCATGTGGAAGCTCGACCGCCCGCTCCACGAACAGTTCGTCGCCTACATAGAAAGCCTCTTTACGGGCCAGTGGGGGTATAGCTACAAGTACTTCCCGAGGGCGGTCTACGAGCTGGTCATGGAGAGGTTGCCCTGGACCCTGCTCCTTCAGGGCACCACCTCCCTGACCGTATCGACCGTCGGCATGCTGCTCGGAGTGCTGGCAGGATGGAGGAGAGGAACGAGGGCTGACGTATCGATAACCGTCTCGGCCATACTCGTCTACGCGGTTCCTTACTACTGGCTAGCCCTCATGCTGCAGTACGCCTTCGGCTACGTCCTCAGGATCTTCCCCGTTGCGCACGCCGTGACCCCGGGGGCCGTCCACGCTAGCTTCCTCGAGTACGCCGCCGACGTGCTGTGGCACCTAGCCTTGCCGGTTCTCGCGGTGACCCTAACGGCATACGCCTCGTACACCCTGATGACGAGGAACTCCATGGTCGACGTGCTGGAGGAGGACTTCATATTCGTCGCTAGAGCCAAGGGGCTCCCCGAGAGGATCGTCATGAAGCACGCAGTGAGGAACGCGCTACTCCCGCCCCTGACCATGCTGGCCATAAGGCTCGGGCACATAGTGGGGGGCGCCGTGATCACCGAGACGGTCTTCTCCTACCCCGGGGTCGGGTACCTGATCTACGAGTCCATAATATACAAAGACTATCCCGTGCTCAACGCAGCCTTCTTCATGCTCGCTATAACGGTCATAGCTGCCAACTTCGCGGCCGATCTGCTCTATGCCGCGGTGGACCCGAGGATAAGGTACGTTAGGAGGGGGTGACCTTGCGCTCGATCTTGAGGGAGGCGCTCCACACACTCTTCCGGAACAAGCTGGGCCTCGCCGGCTTCTCCATACTGCTCGCGTTCTCCCTGATGGCCGTGCTCGCCGACGTTCTGGCCTCCTACGATCCATACGAAGTCGTGGGGCCTCCCTACTCTCCCCCGAGCGATAAGTTCCCCCTGGGGACCAACGACATAGGTCAGGATATCTTCAGCGAGTTCGTATACGGGAGCAGGGTGAGCCTGTACGTCGGTCTCACGGCGCCCCTCATCGCGTCCGTCCTAGGTACGCTACTGGGACTCGCGTCTGGGTACCTCGGGGGTCTGGTAGACGAGTTTGTGGTGGGGGCTGTAGACGTGATGCTCGCCCTCCCCTCTCTACCACTGATAGTCGTGCTGGCCGCGTACCTGGGTCCCAGCCTCAACAACATCATCCTCATCCTCGCGTTCTTCGGTTGGTCGGGCTTCGCGAGGGTAGTCAGAGCCCAAGTGCTGAGCCTGAGGGAGAGGCCGTACGTAGAGGCGGCCAGAGCTGTCGGAGCGAGCGGTCCTAGGATAATGTTCAAGCACATACTTCCCCACGTGATCCCCCTGATAATGGCCAACATCGTGCTGGGCGCCACGTCGGCCATTCTCACGGAGGCCGGGCTCAGCTTCCTGGGGCTCGGGGACCCGACGGTGAAGAGCTGGGGCCAGATACTCAGGAGAGCCCAGGCTGGTCATGCGCTCGACCAGGGGCTGTGGCTCTGGGTCTTCGTGCCTGGGCTCGGGATAGCCCTGCTGGGGACCGGGTTTACTCTGCTCGGAATGGCCATTGAGGAGAGAGTCAACCCCAGGCTCCGCTTCACTAGGAGGTAGGGCCTCCGGACCCGCGGCATCCGCTCACTGAACATTTAAATAACGCTGTTGCCCAGGAAACTGGGTGAATCGTTGCGCACTAGAACCCTTGGACGGCCCCTGACCATAGTGGTAGCAATCCTCATCGCTGCTTCAATAACAGCATACGCCCTGCCCTGGACTATAGTCGGGGCCCTAGAGGTAACGGCCGAGACCTACGATAGGTGGCTGCAGCCCTGTAAGTGTTACGGGGGCATGCTCAGGGTCGCGCTCCCGAGCGACGTGACTACTCTCAACTGGTGGGTCGCCGGAGCCTCGTGGGACCTCATGACCCTAGACCTGATATACGATAGACCCCTGAGGATAATCAACGGGACCCTGACCTGGGAGGTCGCCGAGTGGATAAAGTATAGCGAGGACTACCTCGTCCTCACCATGGGCATTAAGAAGGGGATAAAGTTCCACGACGGAGTGGAGCTGACGGCCGAGGACGTAGCCTTCACCATAAACGTCCTGGCTAACAAGTCTTGGACCTACTACCACGGCTACTTCACCACGGTAGATAGAGCCGAAGCCGCAGACAGGTACACTGTTAAGATAGTCTTCAAGCAGCCGGACTCTCAGTTCCTGCTAAACTCGCTAACGATCGTGAGGATAATGCCCAAGCACATATGGGAGCCTCTCCTCAAGTCCATGGGAGACGAGCTAGCCAAGTACTCGCCCAAGCCGGAGGAGCTCGTGGGCAGTGGCCCGTTCAAGTTCGTCGAGAGGGTCGCCGGGCAGTACATGAAGTTCACAGTCAACGAGGACTACTGGCTCGGGAGGCCGTGCGTCAGTGAGATAATCCTCATACCAATCACTGACGTCAGCATGGTCATACTCGGGATCCAGAGGGGAGACCTGGATGTGTACACCTGGGGCGTGGATCCGGCCGTCGTGCCCACACTCCTTGCGAATCCGAACGTGGGTATACACATCTACACGTCGGAGTTCTTCTACCACTGGGGTCTCAACAACCTCGTGTGGCCCCTTAACATCTCGAAGTTCAGGCTAGCTCTGTCCTTCGCCGTCAACAGGGAGGCTATAGTGAGGGACATAATGCTCGGGTACGGCATCTCGGGCAGCCCGGGCGTCGTGGCATCCTTCGGCTCCTGCGCTCCCTGGTATAACCCCAACGTAGAAAAGCTAGTCTACTACGACCCGGAGAGGGCTAAGCAGATACTCGACGAAATAGGGTTCACTGACAAGGATGGCGACGGATGGCGTGACGGGCCGAACGGGGAGCCCGTGGTCATAGAGATATACTCCCCAACCCCCGGCTATGACCCGATAAGGGCCCGAGCCGCCGAGTTCATAGTCAAGGACCTGGAGAAGATCGGGATTAGAGCCGTAGCGTACTACTACGAGTGGGCCGCCCTCTGGCCCCTCATTAGGGATGCGAAGGTAATGAGCTGGCTTCTCGGGAGCGGGTGGTCCCCGGACATCGGCTGGCTTCGCTTCAGGTTCCATAGCAGACCGGAGGGCGCGGGTAACTGGGCTAGGTACTCGAACCCAGAAGTTGACGCCCTGATCAAGGAACTACTGAGAACCTTCGATTTCGAGAAGCGCAGAGAGCTGGCCTGGAGGATCCAGGAGATGATAGCCCTCGAAGCGCCAGTCGTGAACCTCTACTATAGGTCTTCCCCGAACCCGTACAGGACGGATAGGTTCGAGGGCTGGTTCTACGAGTCTACGGATTCTGTATTCAATAGAGTGACGGTGTTAAGGTTGGCGCTGAAGCCGGCGGTATGCCCGTCTCCCGTTACGCCGACCCCGACGCCCACACCGACGCCCACTCCCACTCCGACACCGACTCCGAGCCCGACCCCACCCGTAACACCATCCGAGACCGTGATAGTCACGGTAACCGTGACTGTTCCAGCTCCGGCTGCCGACTACACCTGGGCGATAGCGGCGGTCGTAGCAGTAATCGCGATCGCGGCAGCCCTGGTCCTGCTGATGAGAAAAAGGTGACCGCCTCCCTCGGGGGTTAAAACTTGAAGACCTTTTTAGCTCGGAGGGCTCTTACATCCCTCGTAACCTTCATAGCTATAATCACGATAGTCTTCATCCTGGCTAGAGCTACTGGGGATCCGCTCACAGAGCTCGAGAACGACCCGAGGATATCTCCCGCGACCATAGCCGCGATCAAGGCTGCCTTCGGGTTGGACAAGCCTCTCCACCAGCAGTACCTGAGCTACCTGGCGAACCTGCTTCGGGGGGACTTCGGCTACTCTCTCCACTACAAGGAACCCGTAGCGAGGGTCATAACGCAGAGGCTACCGTACACCCTAGCCCTCCTCGTTCCCTCGATAACTCTGTCCAACTATCTCGCGTACGTGATCGGGATAGAGGTGGGTTGGCGCAGGGGAAGCAGGCTCGACTCCGTCTTCATGAGCGTGTCCATGTTCATCAGGTCCACTCCCTACTTCTGGCTGGCGATAGTGTTCCTCTACGTTTTCTCTGTCGTGTTGGGAGTGACGCCTCTCTTCGGCGCGGTGACTCCGGGTAGGAGGTTTGAGTGGTCCCTGGACTGGCTACTCGACTACCTCTGGCACTATGCTCTCCCGTTTACGGTCCTCACCTTCAGGGGGTTCCTCGCGGAGCTGATATACGTGAGGAACGTGACCGTAGATATACTGGGCGAGGACTTCGTGACCACGGCCGTTGCTAGGGGGCTCCCCGAGAGGTACGTAAAGAGGAGGTACGTAGCGCGAAACGCGATGCTACCCATAGTGACCGTCCTGGGGATGAGGTACGCCTTCATCATAGACGGGGCCATCTTAACGGAGACAGTGTTCTCGTATCCGGGGACCGGCAGGCTCGTTTACGAAGCTATATTCAACAGAGACTTCTGGTTGCTGCAGGGAGCCGTAGTCATACTGGCCGCGAGCGTCATCATCGTGAACCTCGTTATAGACCTCCTCTACGCTTACCTAGACCCAAGGGTGAGGTACAGGTGAGGTCCACTCGACTCCAGGCTCTCAGGGGGAAGCTGAGGGAGTTCTGGACCGTTTACAAGCGGGATAGAGCGGCTTTAGCGGGGCTAGCGATCTTCCTAGTCATACTGATGGTGGCGATATTCGCTGACTTCATCGCTCCCTACAACCCCTACGAGCGAGTGGGTCGCCCCTACGAGAGGCCGAGCTGGAAGCACCTGCTCGGGACCAACGACATAGGACAGGACATCTTCAGCGAGGTCATTTACGGGACTAGGGCTTCTCTGCTCATCGGCTTCCTGGCAGCCATCACCGGGACAGCTATAGGTACTGTCGTGGGTCTGGTCTCCGGGTACTACGGGAGCAAGCTGGACGAGCTCCTGATGAGGGCCGTCGACATGTGGCTATCGATCCCCACTCTCCTCTTCGCGATCTTCCTGGTAGCCGTCATAATCAGAGCCGGGGGCATCCCGATGTTCTACTCCGTCATCCTAGCCATCGCTCTGACCTCCTGGCCCCCGGTGGCTAGGCTCGTGAGATCCGCCACTCTCTCGATCAAGGAGAGGCCCTACATAGAGTCGGCCGTGGCCCTCGGCGCCTCCTCAACGAGAATAATGTTCCGGCACATACTACCCAACGTAGCCCCCATAGTACTCGTGGAAGTGGTGGTCAGAACCGCCATAGCCATGCTCACCGAGTCCTCCCTGAGCTTCCTGGGGCTCGGGGACCCGACGGTGAAGAGCTGGGGTACCGTGCTCCACTTCGCGATGATAAAGAACGCTCTCATTCTCGGGCTCTGGTGGTGGTTCCTGCCGCCCGGACTCATGATCGCTGTAACCGTCATGTCGGTCATGATGGTGGGCAGAGGGCTCGAGATATACTTCAACCCACGCCTGAGGAGGTACTAGGACCGCCTCTACACGAGTTACCGACTTTTCAATTCCTTCGCGCTTCGTAGCGGGGTATCTCCGCGGTGGGAGTGCTCGTCGCGGGCAGCACTCACATGGACTTCTACATCACCGAAAGCAGGTTCCCATCTCCCGGCGAGGCGGTTAGAGGGGAAGCGTCCTCCGTGAGGCCGGGAGGCAAGGGAGCGAACTAGGCGGTGGGCTGCGCTAGGCTGGGCGCGGACGGCATCGGCCGAGTAGGGAGCGCCGTCCCCGTGACCGCTCCCGAACCCCAGCG
>CALKCU010000010.1 GCA_938083005.1 uncultured Sulfolobales archaeon
AGAACGTAGAGTCCCCGGTCTGCCTAGTACAGCCGCAGAACGACTCGAGGACCCCTGTACAGCCCGTGATGGAGTTCGTGAGGAGGCTAATAGCCTTGGGCAAGAGCTTCGAGCTCCACGTCCTGCCGGATATAGGCCACACGGTGTCTCTGAACAACGAGTCTCTGGCTAAGTTCCTGACGTACGCGGCCGCGTTCCTGGCCCGCTGTTACCCCAAAATGTGAGGGGTAATTTTTTAAAAGGACGGTCCCGCTCCACGGAGGACAGCGCTTGCGGCAACTCCCGGCTCTGGGAAACCATGCTATAGGACACGCATAGGGCCTGCGCGAGAACTACTCCAGGACGACTAGAGAGTCCCCGACGTTCACGAATTCTCCGGGCCTCACTCTGACCTCCTTTACCCTGCCGCTCTTGTCGCTGAACACCTCCACCTCCATCTTCATCGACTCCAGAGTGGCGACCAGCTTCCCGGGGCTTACCGAATCTCCCGGGCTTACCAACACCTTCAGCACCTTCCCCGGTATGGGGGCCGCTATCGTAGCTCCGACGACAGCCGGCACCACTCCCGGTCCGGTGGCTGGCGTTGATACAGCTCCCGAGCCGGTCTCAGGCTTCCTGTTGGTGCTCTTGGGAGAGGGCTCGTACCCTCTCGGTGAGGTCCCAGCCTCCGTTAACTTGGTGGGCTCAGGTCGCGCTACAGTGATATTCGATCCCCCGGATTCCACAAGGACCTCCACCTCCTCGCCCTCTACTACTACCTTGAACCTGTTTTCTCCGAGCGGCCTGACCAGTACGCTATAGGTTCTATCTCCGACTCTCACTACGTAGCTGTGCGAGCGTCCGCTCAACCGATCGCCGCCACACGTCATTATCACGGAACCGCTTATAAGCCTTCGGGAAGGACCGGGGTAAACTCAACGCCTAGCACGTGGAGCCAAGCTACGCCCGCCCAGCAAGCACGCTACGAGCGCTATGAGGCATAGTTTACCAGCTGTTTCGAAACCTTAAGCTTCAGTTCACTCCCGGCTCCGGGCAAAAAGCCTGCTCTGTGCGACCTCTTTACTATTCGAGCGAGAAGGAAGCCCATGGATACGGAATGAAACGGCGGGTACCCAGCAGCGAGCGAGCTCGCGGATATGGCTAAAGACCTCACCAGCCGAAGCCCCGCCCCGCTGGTGGAGGTCCTTCTTATCAAGCCCCGCTACGCATATAGGAGCAGATCACCTCCCTCCTTCTGACCTCGCGGACCACCGCGTCGACTACCCTACCCCGGATATCGTCATTGCTCACGATTATAGCGACGGGCCCGTGGGGTAGAGTGTAGCCTATGTACGCATTTTCGCGGTAGAGATCCACGACCGCTACCCTGATGGTCTTTCCTAAGAGCTTTCTCTTAGATGAGACCTCTAGGGAGTTCGCGAAGTTCTTGAGGGCTCTCGCTCTGGGGTCCCTACCCGAGGGGCTCGGGTAGCCCTCAAAGGCAGATCCCCTAAGGGGTTTGAACTTGTAGAGGATGACCCTCTCAGCTCCGAGTTTGAAGACCCTCCTCAGGACCTTTATCGTCCTCCTGACGGTTCTCCAACTCTCCCCGGGCAGCCCGTAGATAGCGTACACGTAGGGTCTGAGGCCCGATTCTCTCAGTAGCTTGACCGCTCTTACGACCTCCTCGACGGTGGACGGTCGCCCCAAGCTCGCGTGGTGCTCCTCGTCGCCCGTCTCCAGCCCTACGTTTACCGTGGTCCCCCTTAGGTACCTCCCCAGGAGTCTTGCTACCTCCTCCGTGACCAGGCAAGGCTTCACGTTCTCGACCATCACGTGGACCCTGCCCCTCTCCACCTCGGGGATCGAGAAGATCGAGCTTAGGATATCCTCCAGGGCATCGATGTTCGCCGGAGGGCTTCTGGGATCGGTTAGGGGTCTCGGCTTGACCAGCCAGTCGCGACCGTAGTCCAGTATGTCGGGAGCGCTCAGCACCACCCTCACCACTCCAAGCTCTACTAGCCCCTCAATCTCTCTCACGATCTGATCGACCGGCCTCGACCTAGCAGGTCCGTAGAGCCTTGGGACCAGGCAGTAACCGCACCCGGGTGGGATCCCGAGGGGGCACGCGAGCCTGGACTCCAGCTCGCCGTGCCTGCAGATACCGCACCGCGAGCACTCGACGGACTTCGGAAGCAGCACCGGCAGAGTGGTCCTATAGAAGTTGCTACAGCCCCTCACCACCTCGACGTAGACCCTGCGGGCCCAGTAGTACTTATAGCTCTTTACGGACTCTACGTCTGGCTCGAAGGACCAGAGGACCGGTTCCCGAGCGTATCCGCTTACCACGTTAGAGACTATGCGGTCCTCCTCCTTGAATACCAGATTCGGCACGCCGCGAAAGTCTCCGCGGCTTAGAGCCTCGACCAGCTTGGGTAGAGAGATCTCCGCTTCGCCCCACACAACAGCCGTGAACCCGCGCTCGAGCAGCTCCTCATAGTCGACGCAGGCGGGACCCCCGGCGAACGAAGGCATTCCCCCGCCGAACCTCTTCAGCACAGCCCCCATGGACTCGAGGTCCGAGGACATCCCGGAGACCATCAGGACGTCAAAGTCCTTCGGGGAAGCTGATAGGGCTGCGTCGCACTCGAACAACTTGGCTTCTAGGCCCAGCCTCTTCAGCATGCCGATCACGAGCCTAGGTCCAGTCCCGACGACGTCGACGCTTGATACCCTCCTGCCTAGCGATCCGAAGGCCAGACAGTCCACTACAGCGACCTTCAGCTCCGCCCCCCACAGCACCCAGCTAGAGGTGTCTTAAGGGTTCTGCGGAGTTATTAGAGTAAGACCATCCCTAGTGCTCCCTGGGGTATGGAACCCCCCGTTAGTGATGCCCCATCTTGAGGAGGGCCTCTCTTCAAAGCCGTGGCAGGGGGATCCCCCCGCTTCGCATGCTCCATATATTAGCTCTCGAGCAGATAGAGTTCGGCAAATGATGAGGCCGCTCCAAGAGCAGAAGTGTGACGAGCTCGCGACGAGCTGATTCGGTGGACGGGGCGTTCTTCGCTGGCAAGCCGCACTTACCGGTTGGGAACCTCCCTAGAGGACTATACTCCCCTCCCTCCACACACTCTCGGTTACCTCCTTGTAGGGGAGGATATACGTCCTCCTGCTTATGAACACCTCGTCGGCCACGCTCACCTGGTCCCCGATCACCGTCCCGCTCTCTATCCTAACCCAGTTACCGATGGAGCATCCCTCTCCGACTATCGAGTCCCTCACGTAGGAGGAGATACCGAGCCTGCTCCCCCTCATCACCACCGAGCCGCTAATCCTCGAGGAGTAGCCTACGACTACGCAGTCCAGCAGTACCGTGTACGGGCCTACTACACTGTCCCTGCCCACCGTGACGTCCCTGCCTATGTAGACCGGCTTAAGAACCTCTCCTCGGATATCCGAGGATTCGTCCACGAGGCCTTCCGGGTAGAGGGCACCTAGAGAGGTGATGTTCGCTCTGAGGTAATCCTCGGGTACCCCTATGTCGAACCACAGCCCTTGGTGCTCGTACGCGAAGACTCTCCCGGTCTTCAGCACCCTCGGTATGAGGTCCACGGAGATCTTCTGCTTCTTGCCTTTCTCGATATAGCGAATGATCTCCGGCTCGAAGACGTAGACCCCAGCGTTGGCGAGGTTCGACTGAGGTCTGTAGGCGGGCTTTTCGACGAACCCCACCACTCTACCTTCGCTGTCGAGGTCGAGGACCCCGTATCTCTCCGGGCTCTCGACCCTGACCGCTGTCAGCGTAGCTAGGGCGCTCCTGCTCCTGTGGAACTCCACCACCGCGCGCACGTCAACGTCCGAGAACACGTCCCCGTAGACGACGACGAAGGTATCGCCGAGCCCGATCCTCTCGTCAACGAGCCTCAGCGGCCCCGCGTCGCCGAGCGGGCGGTCCTCCTCCACGTACTCGATCGATACTCCGAGCCCCCCTCCGTCGCCCAGGAGATCCACTATCTGGTTCGACATGTACCTGACAGAGACGACCACCTCCCGTATGCCAGCCCTCTTGAGGGCCTCGATAGACCACAGAACGAGGGGCTTCCCTAGGATCGGCAGGAGGGGCTTGGGCCTAGTGAGGGTCAGGGGTCTGAGCCGGGTGGCGTAGCCGCCAGCCAGCAATACCGCCTTCACGGCTTTTCGTGTATAGGATCGGGGAGGGGTAATAAGTCTGCTCTACCGCATAGAACGTTACGTAGGAGAAACCTGGAAACGCTTGAGGACTAGAGTGAGCAGGGTTATAGCAAGCACGTTCGAGCTGGTGAAAAGTTTATATGCCCGACCTCGCTGGAAACCGGGGTTAGTCCTATGAAGCCCAAGGAGGCGGTGGGTATAGCCGTTACTCTGATCGCCGTCATCGTGATGCTCTACGAGCTGTTCTACGTAAACCTCACCGGGGGTGCCATAGGTGTGAGTGGGGCGGTAACGACCGACGCTGCCCTACTCTCGGCAGCGTTCATCATGATCCTGATAGGTCCCTGGCTATGGCTCGGCGATGCGCCGGTGGCCGTAAAGAAGCTTGTGGAGGCTAGGACCGGTAGGAAGCTCTGAGGTGGGGGACGTGGTCCCGATACTAATACTACTCATAGTCCTCCTGATTTACGGCTTGGCCTACGTCTTCTACGGGAAGAGGCTACTGGAGCAGAGAGTAGTCAAGGCGGACTCCAGGAGGCTTACTCCGGCGTGGGAGAAGTTCGACGGGATTGACTACGTCCCGGCAAATAAATACGTGCTGTACGGGCACCACTTCGCGTCTATCGCGGGAGCCGGTCCCATAGTCGGACCCGCGATCGCGCTCGCCTGGGGCTGGCTCCTGCCCCTGGCGTGGGTCCTTTTCGGGAACATATTCATAGGGGCCGTGCACGACTACACCTCGATAATAGCTAGCGTGAGGTACGGCGGAGTGACCATAATGACGATCTCCGAGAACGTTATGGGTAGGAAGGCCAGGTACATATTCCTGGCCTACGTGTGGTTCGCTCTCATACTGGTCCTGGCGGCGTTCTTCAGCGTGTGCTCCGCCACCTTCGTCGGCGTTCCGACGGCGGCCACCGTGGCCATAATGTACATGCCTCTGGCCCTGCTCCTTGGCCTCATGGTGTATAGGCTTGGCCTCAGCGTTAAGCCGGCTACAGTGATCTCTCTAGTACTCGTCATCTTAGCGATAGCCTACTCCTTCTACGCGCCCACGTACCTGACCTACGAGGGGTGGGTCATCGTCCTAGCGATATACTCCTTCGTCGCGGCTGCCCTACCGGTCTGGTACCTGCTCCAGCCGAGGGACTACCTGAACGCCTACCTGCTCTGGGCCTTCGTAACATTGGCCGTCCTAGCGCCCTTGCTAGCGCCCGTCGTCAGGCTCACCGGTCCGCCCATCATTAGCTTCGCTGCCTCCGGAGCCGTGGTCGGGGCCCCACTGGGAACTCCGCCCGCGGGACAGCCCATAGGCTGGTTCTGGCCCATGGTTCCGCTGACCATTGCCTGCGGGGCCCTCTCCGGCTTCCACTCGGTGGTCGGCTCCGGGACTACCTCGAAGCAGCTGTCGAACGAGCTCGACGCACTGCTCGTCGGCTACGGAGGCATGCTCACAGAGGGAGCAGTGTCGTCGCTAGCGGTAATACTCCCGGCAGCGCTCGTTTGGGACTTCGCCTCCGCGGCTCAGAGCGCCGGCATACCAGTGGACCTTATGGCGGAGGCGCTAGCAAGGGTCGGTGTAGACATGACCAAGACGCCGAACGTGCTCGGGCTGGAAGCCGTGCCGAGGTTCACCGTAGCGTACGGTCTTGCTCAGGCTATCGCCTGGTCGAGGCTCTTCGGCGTGGGGATGCTCCCAGGGCTCCTCGTCGGCTTCAATACGTTCGCGGCCTGGGCCTTGACGGCGTTCATGTTGACGACCCTCGACACTGCCAACAGGCTGGCAAGGTTCTCCTGGGTCGAGATGTTCGACTGGCTGAAGCCCCGCGCACCGAGGCTCTACAGGGTCCTGGCGAACAGGTGGACGGCGTCGCTCGTGGCGGTGATATTAGGAGCGGTGATGGCCTACCCCTCAATTCCCAACCCGGTTCCCGGCCAGCCACCGATCAGAGCCTACGTCATCGTGTGGCCAGCGTTTGCCGGGACGAACCAGCTCCTGGCAGCGCTAGCGCTCCTCACGGCCACCCTATGGGTCTACGCGATACTCAGGATTAGGGGAGGGCCGGCTCTTCTGATGCTAGTGCCGGCGGCCTTCCTGTGGTTGACGGTGACGGCGGCTCTCGTACTCTGGCTCGTCCTCATAGTTCCGTACCTCCCGCTGCTGTACATAGTCGGCACGGGATCCATAGTCGCGGTGTCCGTAGCGCTAGACATAGTCTTGATATACCTCTTCGTCAGAGGACTGAAAATGGCTGGAAAGGCGTAGCCCTCTTTTTTGCTTTCTGTCCTTAACACCTTAGCACCTTTTTAGGTGCTTCAAAGAAACAGTGGGGAGATGGTCGGAAGAGTGCTAGAGTGGGTCAGGAAAGTTGCTGGGGAACTCGTTGAGCTGGCCAGAGGCTTCCGGAGGGCCATGCTGGAGGAGAGCGTAAGCGCTCTCGAAGAGGAGTATGTAGAGCTGGAGAGCGTCTTTCTGTCCATGCTCCTCGGACCCCTCATCGGGGTAAAGACTGCCACTCCGCTGCTAAGCTTGGAACTGCTCGACTCTCTGTCCCCCGCGGAGATGAGACTGCTGGAGAGCAGAGCCCTCAAGGGAGAGGACGTCCTGGGAGACCTATTCTCCGCGCTGGGTGGTGAGTGGTAGTGAGCCTAGTTGATGCTCTCGATCCGCGCGCGTGCTGCCCGCACCTAGTCATGGTGATGGGTAAGGGAGGAGTCGGCAAGACGACCCTCTCGATACTGCTAGCCATGGAGCTGAGCTCGAGTGGCAAGACGATGCTCCTGAGCCTCGACCCAGCCAAACACCTAGCCAAGTACCTAGGCCTGGAGGGCGAGGCCGGGGAGGTAGAGGGGGGTATCTACGTCAAGCAAGTCTCCGTAGAGAAGGAGGTGGAGAGGATAACGTCTCAGTACGCTGACCTCATCAGAGAGCTCATGCCCTCCCTCTCGGTGCTGAACCTGGACAGCGCCGCCGACGCCCTCAAGTACTTTCCGGGGGTCGAAGAGGAGGTTCTCCTCAGGAGGCTCGAGGAGGCTCTGAAGAGCGGGTACGACTACGTCGTGGTGGACACTCCCCCGACGGGCGTCGCCCTGAGGACCCTCGCGCTGCCAAAGCTCTACCTAATCTGGCTCGACAAGCTGATAGAAATAAGGGAGAGGATAGTGTCCCTGCGCTACGCCATAGCCAGGACCCTGGGGAGGAGGGTCGAGATCCGAGACAAAGCCCTCCTCAAGCTCTACGAGATGCGCGATAAGTTCGGGGCCCTCGGCGAGGTACTCTCCTCGAGCAGCAGAACGTCCTACGTCGTAGTCGCGACCCCGGAGCCTCTGCCCATGTACGAGCTCAGGGAGACCGTGGGGTTCCTGAGGAGCAGGCTTGGGGTCGACCCCAAGCTCCTCGTGTTGAACAAGGTGTTACCCGAGGGGCTGGCCGCGGGATTGGGTCAGCTGGGCGTACAGCGGAGGTCCCTTGAGGAGTTGAAGAGCTTCGGCGCGAGCTACGCGGTGGTGGAGCACCTGGGGAGGCCTACGGAGAGCATATCCGATATCAAGGAGCTGAGGAGTAGAGTTAGAGTGTGGAGGCCGTGATACTGCTAGACTACTTGGCGGTGGTCCTCCTTTCGTTCCTCGCGGTAGCCTCGGTGGTATGGTACTTCAGGATGAGGAGGAAGACTCTGGTGCTGATGAAAGCGGTGACGGAGGAGCTCGAGAAGATCTTCAAGCCTGTAGACAAGACGTACGTGCTCCTCGGCTATCTCGTAGGGTATAGGGCTAAGTACGAGCTCGAGAGCGGGGACAGGGTCTACGTACTCTTCACCACGGCGCCCAGGCACTCGATACTCTACTACCCGATAGCGAAAGCCCTCAAAAGGACCGATAGGCTAGAGATAGCGCTGGAGAGCTTAAGGCGCTACGTGACGAGGGACGTACACGCCGTTCTCGCAAGAGACTCTAGGTCGCACGCCGTGCTCCTCAGAGACCTGGAGTCGAAGAGGGAGGTGATATCCAGGAGGTCCATAGAGACGCCCAAGGGGGAGTACGTGGTCTACTACGAAGACTCGGGGGATCTAGAGCTCGTGGAGAGGCTCCTCAACGCTACCGAGCTGAGGGTCTACAGACTCTCGGCCTTCGCTAAGAACAACCTGGTAGAGCTCGCTACGGAGATACGGGAGGGCAAAGTAGCTGACGCCGTCAGGATACTGAGGGAGCTGAGCAGGAGCGTTGGCAGGGGCGGCAGCCCGGTCTCGAGGGCTCGCTAGAACGGAGTTCTGAGCCCTAGGGAGTTCATCACCTCCCTTATCCCCATCTTGAGGGCCTTCACGTCCAGCTCCAGTTTCATGAAGTAGTACCTCTGCTCCAACACCTCCCTCCCGTCTACGTAGACGACCACCGCGACCTCCCTAAGGTCTTCACCCACTCTATAGGAACCGTAAGCGATAGCTCCCTTCGAGACCTCCTCTAGAGCCTTCAGGACGCTCGTCACGTAGCTGTTTAAGCCCTCGTCTTTACCCAGGTAGGCGACTACGGCTACCCTGTTGCCGTAGACCAGCTTCCTCACGTCCTCTACGTCATTTAACAGCCTCATTCGCGCACCTCGACTTGTACTCCTCCCTCACCAACCCCCTCTCCGCCTCGCTTAAGTAGACCTCCACGTCTATCGGGAGGCGGCCCCTCGTGGGAGGCTTCACCTCGATGTTGTTGACCAGCACGTAGTCGTACTTGACCATGCTTCCGAGCTCGGAGCAGTCGGTCTGGGAGAGGAGCTCCCTGAGCCTACCGGAAAAGTCCATACTCTCCTTGAGCTCCCTCTCCGACACTGAGGCTCCGCAGACCAAGCACGCTAGGTCCGGCATTAGAGAGTTGAAGCCGCACCTGGGGCACGCTACTGGCAGCATGGGGGTCCTATTCCTAGTCCAGGCGGTCCCCCACTTGTACTTCAACGTTCCCAGGAGGTCTTCCCTCTTCAGCTTGACAATCCAGCTGTAGATCTTGGGAGCTAGATCGAGCACTGCGTCCCCTATGTTGGTGACGATGAACTCGAGGAGGTCTTCCGACGGTTTTTCGAGTAGCTGGGCTAGCCTGGCTGCCACGACCGGGAGTACTCTATCGGAGCTCCTCACGAACCTCTTCGCTACGTCCTCGGCCGACTTGTAACTGCTGGTAGATCCGTAGAGCTCGGCAAGTAAATCCCTCAGCACCTCGAGCCACACCTCCCTGTCCAGGCCCAGGTAATCCAGACCGGCTCTCGACACGACCTCGTCTACGTTTCTCTCAATCCACGACTCGAGGTCGACCTCCCTCCTGCTAGCGGTCCTCTTGCGGACCTTCTCTCGCTCCTCCCCAGCCTGCTTGACAGCCTCCTCCTTAGCAGTCCTCCTTCCTCTCCCCGGCACAATCCCCCCAAATCTAACGTCCTTAAGGAGTAATAAAGAGAGCTACTAAAAGGGAGGGGACTCGGCGGGCTCCCCGGTTCGAACTCGCAGTAGCCCTCGAGAGGAGACCGCTACCGGGGTGGGAATCGGCGAGGGGACCCTGAAGGTCTTGGAACGAGAACTCTCCTTCGCGTTTCTAGAAGGCGGGGCAAGCCGTTGGTCGGACGCCATCCCGCGATATCCGCAGGGAGCTTATAAGTTCTCAGGCTAGCTCTCAGCGGAGGAGTGATAGGAGACCAGGGAAATGATGAGCGTTGCCGAAGACGATCTGGTGAGTAAATGAACCTCCTCTGACTATTCTCTCCCAGCCTGAAGAGCTGTGGCGCGAATACTCAGAGCCTCGCCAGGTAGTTTAGTGTAGGTCTCCTGCTAAGGTAGAGGGGCGTGGCCTGGGGAACTTGGGGGTACGAGCCCACTTCCCTCCTAACCTCCTCTATCAGCTCCTCCACTTTCATGACTTTCTGTAGGTTGTTCTCCCTGATCCTCACGTTGACGGTCCCCGTACTGCGCTCCCTCTCTCCGATCACTGCGCAGTACGGGACCCACTCTATCCCAGCCTCCCTTATCTTCCTTGCTAGGCTGAGGTCCCTATCGTCCAAGTCCGCCCTTATCCCGGCGTCCACGAGGCGCTTGAGCACCTCGTTCGCGTAATCGAGGAACTCCCGGGACACGGGGATGACCCTGACCTGTATCGGCGCCAGCCACGCGGGAATTGTCGGGACCTGTCCTCGCCTCTTCCTGGCTACGGCGGTGTCCATGACCATGTATATGTACCTCTCGACCGAACCTATTATCGCCGTATGGATTATGATGGGGTATCCGGTCCCCCCGCTCTCCGTAGCGTACTTGATGCCAAACCTCTCGGCGTTGCCTACGTCTATCTGAAACGTGGCTATCTCGGCCGGTCTCCCTAGGGCGTCTATCACCATGTATTCCACGTTTACTACCCAATAGTATATGCCGGAGGGCACTATGGCTATGAGCGCAGGCCTACCGTCGTTCCTGACGAACTCGACGAGCTCCCCGAAGTGATTCCTGAAGAAGTCCTCCGTTACGTTGTAGAGAGCTACGTACCTTCGCCCGAGCTTTCCCGCTTCCTCGTGTATCTTCCTCTGGACCAGCTTGCTCAGCTCCACGGCCTCTCTGAGGTCCCTCGCCAACAGGTGGAGGTCCGGCATGGAGAACTTCCTTAGCCTGAAGCATATCTGTAGCTCGCCCGGCTGCTCGTACCTGTAGCTGTCGGCTACTTCGAAGACCCCGAAGGGCATGTCCTTGTAGCTGATTACCCAGTCCCTCACCATGGCGAACTGCTGGTGGCAGGCCGCGTACCTGAGTACGTGCGCTCCCCTGTCGGTCTCGACTTCGTATAGTCTGTCACCGAAGAGCTCGGCGTGCTCCCTAATCGGCCTGAACTTCACGTTGAACATGTTAGTGCCCCTGACCCTCAGCAGTGGTACCCCGAGGGACCTCGCCACCTCCCAGGCGTAGCTCGAGACGGCTTCCACCATGACGGTCGCGTGGGGACCGTACCTCATGTGACCCGCATCGGACATGGGCTCCCACTCGAACCCGAACTTGTTGCAGGCCTCGGTGACCTCCGGCTCGCCGCCGGGAAGCTCCCTCTTGAAGACCTCCTTCGCTACGAGGATCTTGAGCTCCTCGTCGTCGCCCCGCTCCACGTACTCCCCCGGGTCCACGAGCTCCCCGCTGGGTAGCAGGACCACGAACTTCTTCTCGACGGCCCTAGCTCTCCACAGCTCCTCGACTCTGAACTCCCGCGAGAGCTCGGAGAGGGGGTGTCCGAAACACTCGACTCTGAACTCCTTGTACCAGCCGAAGGGAGTCCTGTTCACTTTAACGCCGCGGCTCCTCAGCTCGGAGTCGAGCTCGAGTAGGACCCGCATCGACTCCTCGGGGTCAGCCAGGTTCCTTGAGAGGTGAGCGTAGGGGTAGAGCACCACCAGGTCGGCTCCGACGTTTGTTAAGACCTTCGCAATGTCCTCGGCGGCCCCCTCCACGAGCTCGCGGAGCCTCGAGCTATCGCCCCTCTCGACCGTCGTGAAGACCACCAAAGCGTTGCTGAACTCCCCTGACGCGTTCTCGGCAGTTAGGGGCTCCGCCTCCTCTATAGCCTTCTCTAGGGCTCTGAACCCGAAGCGCCTAGCGTGTATGAGCAGTACCCTCATCCATGCCCCTGGAGGGGGTAGGGTTGGAAGAAATAAGGCCCTGAAGGGCTAACTAGGCTAAGCTCTCGAGGCGATCATCCTCTCCGGGTTCAGCAGCCTGGTGCTCGCCAGTATCAAGGCTACGGAGAACGCTAGGGAGTACGCCAGGTAACCAACCGCTCTGAGGGGCTCCCCGAGGGAGACCCTGAGGACAGCCGACGCTATTGAGGCGTACGGTACGGCGAGCAGCAGGGACATGGGCATCCTAAGCTCGTCTAGATTGATGAAGAGAGTCGAGAGGTATATCACGGAGGCCAGCCCTATCACCGACGCCGACGAGATGCTCGCCGCCCTGATGGAGGGGGACACGAGCACGACGGGCAGAGATATGGAGAGGGACGCCAGTATTGACGCGTAGGAGGAGAGGAAGAGGATGGCCGGGATGTCCGGTGAGAGGTACGCGATGACGTCGGTCGGGCGGGTTAGTGCGGGAACTAGGTAGAGGAAGACCGCGCCCGCGACGCTGCTAGCGCCTCCCACTAAGCCGACGAGGCTAGCAGCGAGGGACTTCCCGAGGATGAAGGAGCTTCTACTTATGGGGGTCGAGAGGAGCTTCTCCAGGGTCCTCCTCTCCTTCTCCCCGATTAGCGAGTCGGCTATGTAGGAGGCGGCCGGCGTGGTCACGAGCGCTAAGCCGACGGCCAGCAGGCGAGCGAGGTGCAACCTGAGCTCCTCCCCAGGTCCGGCGAGCGCTCCCGTGGGGACCAGTACCACGGTCCTAAGTGATATGGGGTTCAGCACGGCCTCCGCCCTCACGTCTTGACCGGCCAGCTCCCCCAGGACTAGGACCTTGGCCTCCGAGACCAGCCGGGAGACGTAGTTCAACAGGAACTCTACGTAGGCGACGGCCTGGTCGGCCCTCGGCGAGCCCAGCTTCTTGACCAGCACCACCGACGCCTGGTGCTCGAAGCTCGTCAGGTTTGCTATGAAGCCCGCGGGGATCCTGAGAATTACCTGGGCTGCCTCCACCTCCTCGGTCACGACGAAACCCCAGGCCGTCAGATACCTTTGAACAAACCTCGATACGAGCTGCGAGCTTATCGTGAAGTTGCCTATGGAGCCTTCGGACGAGTCCTCGTCTACTACGGCTACGAGCACCTCCTGGAGCGCTGGCAGGTAGACGAGAGCTACGCCTAGTAGGGGGAGGGTCGCGATCGGCGTCAAGACTATGGATAGCAGGGTTCTCCTGTCCCTGACTATCTCCCTAACCTCCTTCCAGAGGACTACGTAGAGATCACGCACTCACTCCACCTCCGCTCACGAGCTTGGCGAACGCCTCCTCGAGGTCCTCCGCACCGACCTCGGCCAGTATCTCGTCTACCCTACCGAGCGCGAGTATCCTGCCGGAGTGTATGAGGGCAACCCTATCGCACACCTTGCTTACCTCAAACATGTTGTGGGAGGAGAGCAGCACGGTCGTGTTAAGCTCTCTAGAGAACCTCCTCACCACGTCCCTGACGTACTTAGCCGAGAGCACGTCGAGGCCGGCCGTCGGCTCGTCGAGTATCGCCAGCCGCGGTCTAACCATCAGGGCCGCGGCCACCAGGATCCTCCTCGACATCCCCTTGCTGTACGTCCCGGCTCTCCTGTTCAAGTCCTCCCCAGGGAGGCCAGCGATGGCTATTCCGAGCTTAACTACCTCGTCCACGTCCCTACGGTCAGCATACGCCATAGCGAACAGTCTCAGGTTCTCGAGGCCAGTGAGCCTCGAGTAGAGGTTCGCCTCCTCTGGGAGGTAGCTGACGTGTCTTCCGACTCTACGGATCTCACGCGGGATGCTGTATCCGAGGACCCTGACCTCGCCGGAGGTGGGCCTCAGGAGCCCGGCCACTATCCTCAGGAGAGTCGTCTTGCCGGCACCGTTAGGACCGACTACGCCGAAGACCTCTCCCGCGGCTACCTCAAAGCTCACGCCGCGTAGAACCTCCGTTTTCCCGAAGGACTTGCGCAGATCCGTGACCCTAACCGCCACCGGATCGGGCAGCCCCACCACCCACTCCAAGGACCTCGATCACTAAGTAGACTAGCTTGATGAAGGAGCCGACAGCGGCCCTTAGAGCCGACTCGTCCTCAGCCTCTATAACCGCGCTGAGGCTATCTCCCAGGAGGGTTAGGTGGGTTCTGACGTTTCTCAGCGCGACCCTGCTCTCCGGGAGTAAAGCCCTCCAGGCAGCGCTGGCGGCCCTCTCGGAGCCGAGCTTAAACTCCAGCTCCGCTCTATGCACTCAGAGCACCGGGAGCTTATTCGGGATCCGGGCTTTTAGTCGCACGCTTTTCCCGAAAGCCGAATAGTTTTCACGGCATCGCGCTACCCATCCGAGAGTGCGCCCCGATGTTTGGAGAGCTGAAACCCGCGACAGCGACCATCAGAGGCTCTCCAACAGCCTCTTGACAGCCTTCATGATGTTTACGTAGCCCGTACACCTACAGAGGTTGCCGAGCAAAGCCCTCTTCATAGCCTCCGGGTCCCTTATTCCCTTGAGGATGGCGGCGTATATGGTGGTGAGGAAGCCCGGGGAGCAATAGCCGCACTGGATCGCCCCCTCATCGAGCATCGCATCGACGACCCTCTTGCCCAGCTCCGTCCGCGCTATGTAATCCGGTGTGAGGACCTCCGAGCCGTCGACCTTGGCTGCCATCACCAGGCAAGAGGTCACCGGCCTGCCGTCCAAGATTACGGTGCACGCCCCGCACTCCCCCACGCCGCAGCCGTACTTCACGCTCTTGATCTTTAACCCGTCCCTCAGGACGTTCAGGAGAGTCTCGTGGGGCTCGACCTCCACCTCTACAAGTGTCCCGTTCAGCTTGAACCTGACCCTCATACCTCAACACCGACCCTGAAGAACCTCTCGTAGGCTCTCCGCATGGCATCTCTGACTACAGTCTTCGCTACCTCGAGTCTGTAGCGCGCGGTGGACCTCACGTCGTCTATCGGGGCTATCTCCCTCGCCACGAGCTCGGGCGCCAGGGCGACGGCCTCCTCGAAGCTGGCGCCGGTGATGTGCTTCTCGGCAGTCCTCGCTCTGACCGGCGTGGGAGCTACGGAGCCTAAGGCTATCCTCACATCCGCTACGGTATTCCCGTCGAGGCTGAGGAGTACGGCCACGCTGACCTTGGCTAGGTCGAAGGATGTTCTCGCGACTTTGATGAAGCTCCACCCCGCTCTGCGCCGGTGTACCGGTACCCTTACCGAGCGGAGTATCTCCCCGCGCTCGAGCACGGTCTTCTTGGGACCCGCGAAGAATTTGGCTAGCGGGACTACTCTAGACCCGCTGAGCGACGCGAGCTCCAGCTCAGCGTCGTGCGCGAGCAGGGGCGGTGCCGTGTCGGCAGCTGGGGAGGCGTTGCACAGGTTCCCGCCTATGGTCGCGAGGTTCCTTATCTGCCAGGACCCGAAGAGCTCCGCGGCCTCGGCGAGCAGGGGCAGGTACCTCCTAACCGCACCGTTCTCCGCGAGCTCCTGGATGGTCGTGGCGCTGCCTATCTCTACGTAGCTGTCGCCGGCTTTGACGAACTTGAGCTCGCTCAGCCCGGATACGTCGACTAGCGCTCTGGGGGTCACCCGCCTGTACTTCAGATCCACTACGAGGTCCGTACCGCCGGCGATGACCTTCGCGTTCTCGATGGCGTTGAGGAGCTCCAGAGCCTCCCGGAGGCTCCTGGGTCTATAGTACTCGAACGTTTGCGGTATCCTGTAGGTGTTTATGAGGTTTATCGACAGCACCTCAGCCACCCCCCTTGAGGGCTCTGAGTATCCTCTCCGGGGTTATCGGGATCTCGTAGAACCTCACGCCAATCGCGTTGTATATGGCGTTGGCCACGGCTGCCACAACCGGGTTCGAGGCAGACTCGCCCAACCCCTTCGCTCCGAAGGGTCCGAAAGGCTCGTGAGTAGACGCGAAGACTACCGTGAAGTTCTCGTCGTCTGGCAGGTCTAGGACCGTGGGGATTTTGTAGTCGGTCATGCTTAGCCTGTGGGCCGGAGTTCCGTCCCTCAGGTAGACCACCTCGTCCCCCGTGGCCCAGCTCCACCCTATGGCGAAGCCCCCGTGGAGCTGCCCCGCTGCTAGCTCAGGGCTTATGACCGTACCCACGTCAGCTCCGGCCACGACCCTGATAGGTCTCACGACGCCCGTCTCCGTGTCTACCTCGACCTCAACGAAGTAGACCGTGAAGCTCGGCGGAGCCACGGTCGCTCTGTAGCTCACCGAAGCGGATATGGAGCCCCAGTTCCTCTGCCAGGCTATTCTCGCTACCTCGCCCAGGGATATCCTCTTCTCGGGAGCTCCCTCGACGAATATGACCGCGTCGTCGAGCTCCTTATCGTACGTTACCCTGAGGGCCTCGGGGTTTACCGCGTCGAGCATCCTGGCGGCATACTCGAGGATCTTCCTCCTGACCTCGGCAGCAGCCCTCCTCGCCGCCTCGCCTCCCACGAAGACGCCCCTAGACGCGTGGGTGCACACGTCGTAGACGGTGGTCGCGGTTCCCGACCAGACTATCCTTATCCTGCTCGGTGGTACCTTCAGCTCCTCGGCTATTATCTTAGCGTGAGCATCGAGAGTCCCACCGCCGTGGTCCTGGAGCGCAGTGATGTAGTCCACGGTCCCGTCCTCGTTCAGCTTGACTATCGCGCCCGAGTAGTCTATCACAGCGCCCGAGAGCGGGCCACCAGCGCCTGAGGTGTGGAAGCCCCTCCCGACCCCGATCCCCCTCCTGAACCTACCGGTCTTGCTCTTCGGGTCCCCCCTCTTCTTCCATTCTATGAGCTCCGAGCACTTAGCCATGAGCTCCGGGACGCCGTCGCTCCTTATAACGGACCTGACGGTCGGTCCCTGACCCCAGAAGATCTCCCCCCTACCCCTGTAGTTCTTCAGCCTGAACTCCACGGGGTCCATCTTCAGCTCCTCAGCCATCTCGTCCACCACGGTCTCGACGGCCCAGGTGACCTCCGGTGCTCCGTAGCCGCGGATGGCACAGGAGGGCACCTTGTTTGTGTACACGGCCCTGCCGTAGTACCTCAGCGCCCTCCACTTGTAGAGGGAGACGAACCAGCCGAGGCTGGCTCCGAGCAGGGGGTAGGCCTGCACTTGGTGAGCGCCCATGTCGACCGTGTTCTCCATCTCCCCGAACGTGATTTCGCCCTCCCTGGTGGCCCCGGCCCTGATCCTCATGTAGAACTCGAAGCTCACGTGGTCGTGAACCATGTCGTCTTCCCGAGTCAGCACTAGCTTTACGGGCCTCCCGGCCTTCAGGCACAGCCCGACGGCTATCAGAGTGACGAGGTTCGTGTGTATGCCCGAGCCGAACCCTCCCCCTATCGGCACCTTCCTCACGTCGATTCTGTTCATGGGTATTCCGTAGACCTGGGATATCATGATCTTGGTGTTGTGAATCGTCTGAGTGGTGGTCCACGCGGTTAGAGTGCCGTCGGGCTCGATCTTGCAGACGGCCCCCTTAGGCTCTAGCTGTGCGTGATACCTCCTGGGGACATGGAATCTCCTGTCAACGATGACGCTGGATCTCCTCTCCTCAGCCTCCAGGTCTCCCTCGGAGTACCTGAGCTCGGCACCGACGTTGCTCCTCACCTCCACCCACCGCCTCCCCCTCATTATCCTCGCGTGTATCTGCCTAGCGCCCGGAGACGTGGCCTCGAAGGGATCGAGTATCGGCTCGTAGACCTCCTCAAACTCCACTCGCAGGGCTTCGAGTGCGCGCTGGGCAGAGTCCTCAGTGGGCGCGGCCACCGCGGCTATGGGCTCGCCGACGTAGCGGGGCGTCTTGGTGAGGACTCTCCAGTCCTTGAAGGTGTCCTCCTCTATGCTAACGAGCCTGGGATTGAACAGGACGTCCGGGACGTCGTCCGGGGTCAGGACCACAGCGCCCATGGACTCCGCAAGAGAGGTATCTATCCTTCCGACCTTAGCGAACGCGTAAGGACTCTTGAATATCCTCCCGTATAGCATCCCCGGAACCTCTACGTCGAACGTGAACTCGGCGAGGCCCGCCGCTTTGATGAAACCGTCGTGGCGGGGGAACCTCTTCCCTATGAAGTCGTACACTCCCTGCCCCCGGGAGTGTATTGGCACGAGGTTATAAGGGGGGACTCCTCGAACCGGATCCCGTCTTCTACGTCGTACGCGAATTCTCGCCCCTCCTCTTATATTGCTCCTCTCCGCCCTTCCTAGTGCTAGCGAGCACGGGGGTGGTGTGCTACGGGCCTCCTGCTCAGGGGCGGGGTCCTGGTGCTCAAGGACGCGCTGGTTGAGGCGGAGATCCTAGTCGAGGAGGGGAGGATATCCAGGATCGGGAAGTCCATCGAGTCCGGCTACCACAGGACCGTGGACCTGCGCGGAAAGCTCGTCCTGCCCGGCGCCGTGGATCCCCACGTACACGGTAGGGAGCCCGGGCTGGAGTACAAGGACGACTTCCTCCACACGACTAAGGCCGCGGCACTCGGCGGCGTAACGACCGTCCTCGAGATGCCGAACACTATCCCCCCCGTCGATAGCCCGTCCGGGCTCCTCGAGAAGAAGTCCCTGCTATCGGGGAGGTCCTACGTGGACTTCGGACTCTACGCAGTGCTCTACGACTACGGTAACGACCTAGACTCAAGGATAGCGGAGCTTGTGAGGAGCGGCGCCGTCGGGTTCAAAGCCTTCATGGCCCAGACCACCGGGAACCTCCCCCCACCCAGCTTCGGGACGGTCTACAGAGCTTTGGAGCTCTCCAGGGAGCTCGGCTTCACGGTGGTGTTCCACGCGGAGGACAGAGAGTGCGTAGAGTTCTTCACGTCCAGGGTGGTCGGAGAGGGAAGGGAGGGTCTCCGGGCATACAGCGACGCCAGACCCCCGCTCTGCGAAGAGCTTAGCGTGGAGCGCGTCTCGTCCGCGGCTAGAGCGACTGGGGGCAGAGCGTACGTAGCTCACCTCAGCTCGGCTTCAGCCCTGCGGCTAATCAGGGAGGGTGGAGGGTTTCCCGCGAACGTCTACGTCGAAACCACGCCAACGTACCTCTTCTTCGACTACGAGAGCCACGAGGGTCTCGGTACTCTGATCAAGGTGAACCCACCCATCAGGGACTCTAAGAACAGGGCGAGGCTCTGGAGGGCCCTCTCCCGAGGCCTCATAGACGTAGTAGCGACAGACCACGCTCCTCACGCTATACACGAGAAGAACACCGAGTTCTGGAAAGCAGCCGCTGGGCTACCGTCCCTGCAGCAGCTACTACCGCTCATGCTGACCAGCGCTCTGGAGGGGCGCATACCCCTCGGTAAGGTTGTCGAGCTGTGCTCCGAGAACCCGGCTAAGATATTCGGTCTCTACCCAGCCAAGGGCTCCCTCCTCCCGGGGGCCGATGCGGACATAGTCGTGGTGGACCCGAGGGCGGAGTACGTGGTGACGGAGGAGTCCCTGGTATACAAGCACAGGCTAAGTCCGTACGTTGGGTGGAGGCTAAAGGGCCGCGTGGACAAGGTCTTCCTGCGGGGCGAAATCATAGTAGAGGAGGGCGGTCTGGTCGCGGAAAAGCCTACAGGTAGGCCCGTGAGATAGGTTTTCGAGAACTCCTTGGACCCTCCCAGGAGTCTCCCATATTTTCCCCGCTGCGAAAGGGGGTCGCGGGGTCGAATTGAGCGTCCTCGGGGACGACTCCCTAGTCTCGTCCATACTCGAGTACCTTGAGAAGGGGATGAGGGCAGCCCTCTGCCAGGTGGTACACAAGGAGGGGTCTGCTCCCAGGGACGTAGGGGCCAGGATGGTCGTCGGGGAGGACGGCCGCAGAGTCGGGACCATCGGCGGCGGTACGTTTGAGGCCGAGGTGGTATTGGAGGCCCTCAAGGCCATCGAGGAGGGGAGGCCGAGGCTCGCGAAGTACTCGTTCGCTGGAAGACCCGTCGAGGGAGCCAAGGACACGGGTCTGATCTGCGGAGGGCTCCTCTGGGTCTACATAGACGTGTTCACGCCCAAGCCGAGAGCAGTGGTGATCGGTCTCGGGAACGTTGGCGGACCTCTTACGCGCATACTGAAGCTCTTGGGCTTCGAGATCTACGCTCTGGACACGGACGGAAAGTCCGAGAAGTTAGCTGAAGAACTGGGGGTACCAGTCTTTGTGGGCACAGTGGAGGAGGTAGCGAGCAAGATACGCGGGGCGGCTAGGAGGGGGGATCACGTGTTCGTCGTGTACGGGGTCATTGAGGCTGACTACCTCTTCGTCAGAGAGTCTCTCAAGACCGAGGCTAGCACGGTCTGGCTCCTCGGCAGCAGGAGGAAGGTTGCGGAGTTCGTAAAGAGGCTAGTCTCCGAGGGCTTTAAGGGTGAGGACCTGGTCAAGAGGCTGAGAGCCCCGATAGGCCTTGACTTGGGAGCGGATACCCCGGAGGAGATAGCCGTGAGCGTCGCCGCCGAGCTGGTCGCACTAAGGCGCGGTGTCAGCGTGAAGAGCCTCAACGCAGTGCCTCAGCTGGTAGCTGAGCTAACCGGCGGTACCACCTGACCACGCGCGCGCAGCACTCTACATAGAGACTGTCGGACCGACTTAATAAGTGCCTAGCTGAACCACTTCGGGCGAGCTGCATCGCGGTGAATACGAGGCCTGCCGAGTTCCGTGCGCGGGCGACCCTACTACTCTTCGTGCTCCTAGTCCTGGTGCTCCTCCCCTGCCCGTCCTCGGCTAGCCCCAGCCTCAAGAGGCACAGTCTCGATTTCCAGCAGAGGATACTCAGCTACGGCGACGTCTGGACGCGGCAAGAGGTCGCAACCCTGATGGAGGTTCTGGAGGGCCTAAAGAGGCACGGCCTGGCGTACGCTCTCAGCATCCCTCCAGCTAGCAGGGCCTCGTTGAGCAGGCTAGTCGAGAAGCTCACGCTACTAGACGAGAGGCTCTCACTGGCGATAGGGAGCCTCCTGGGACTCTCCAGGAGTGTCCCGGAGAGCCTGCTCTCAAGGGTTCCCCCCGCACTGCTCACCGGCGGGAATGCGAGCCTGCTGGTCAGAGCGATAAACCGCCTCTACGAGACCGGGGAGCTAAGCAGTGTGGACTACCTGGCGCTGCTGGGGTACGTAGCTAACGAGCTTAAGATGGAGTACGTCGAGGACCCCGAGACCCTGGCCAACATAGAGAAGGCCGTGAGTGAAGTATACTCGGTCTTCGAGAGGTCCGCCCGCCCGGTCTTACCGGAGCCCGAGCAACCGAGAGAGTCGGCGTGGAGCGCGCTCCTCGTCAAGGCACCCGAGGTTCCAGGAGCCGTGCTGGCGCTCGCTCTATCCGCTCTGGTCACACCACTGGTGGCGTACGCGTTGCTCGCCCTCCCAGCGCGCTTTCGGTACTCCGAGCTCTCGCCTATACGCAGAGTCCTCCTGACCCCGGGCACTATAGCGCCGGTCCTCGCCTCTCCCGAGGATGCTATCTCCGCGTACTGGACCGCGGTGGGGGTGCTATCGAGAATGGTCCCGCGCGACCTCTGGGACACTCACAGGGAGTATCTGGCGAAAGTAGAGAGGAGGCTCGGGAGTGGAGAAGCCCTATCCGCGCTGAAGACTCTCTCCGAGGAGTACGAGAGGGTCCGCTTCGCCGGCGGGAGAGGCTCGCTGAGCAGAAGGCAGCTGGCTGAACTGGTGGAGAGTATCGAGAGAGCGCTCCGGGCTTGAGCTCTTCCCCCCGCTAACGGCAACCGGTAGCGCGTATAGCCTCCGGCGGCAGGATCAGCTTCACTCCCGGACCCTCTAGTCAAAGAGGATCGCGGGGTCTGTCCCGAGAGCGCTAGCCGGTTTTGAAAGCACTTAGGCGTCCGGGGTACATCCAGCGGGCACTACGTGAACCGAGCACGATATGCAGGGATCGTAGCTCCTCACGATCCCTTTGGCCACTTCGACGGCTCTGGCATCGGCGTCTACGCCGGTGAGCCCGCTCATTATCACCTCCTCCATCGACGCCAGGTTCTGGGCCGTGGGGGTGATGATGTTGCAGCTCCTCACCCTAAGCTCCCCGTCTAGCGCGTACCTGTGATAGAGTATCCCCCTGGGAGCCTCGGTGACCGCGACGCATGGCCCCCTGACGGCACTCGCGGGTTCCGCCCTCGCCACCGACTTCTCCCTGTACTCGTCGAAGAACTCTTGGAGCTCCAGGAGGGTCTGATAGATCTCGGCTATCCGGGCTACCACACTCTGGTAGACGTTCTTGAGGGGACCTCCGTAGCCGTACTCCTCCAGGAACTTCCTCACCTCCCTCCTCAGACGCCCCGAGTACAGGTTGTACCTCGCCAGAGGCCCGACGACGTAGGGCTCCCCCGTCGGCAGTCTGTACCTAAGCGCGTTCGAATAGCCCACCTGCTCTGTGAGCACGAAGCTCTCGAAAGCGTCCGCTCCCGCGTAAGAGCCGTCGTCGGTAATCACGCCGCTGCCGACCCAGGGGTAGGTGTCGCCATCTCTAACGGCCATGTACCTCAGTCTGTGTGCCTCGCCGGGTATGTTGCCCAAGCCCATTACGAACCTGGCCACGTCTAGGAAGCCCTCGAGAACTCTGGGCAACTCCTGCCTCAGCTTAGCCACCTTGCTGGCTTCCGGGAAGCTGTAGACCCCGCCGACCCGCACGTTGACCACGTTGTGGAACCTCCCTCCCATGACCTCCATAGCCTTCCTGGCCCAGAGCGCGATCTCCATGCCCCTGCGCAGTATGTGCGAGTAGCTCTCCGCGAGCTCGCTGAGCGAGCCGAGCTCTAGGAAGTCCGGCAGGTGGAGGTATACCACGTGGATCGCGTGGCTCTTGACTCTCTCGGCTGCCAGAATCGCCAGTCTGAGCCTCTCTTCATCCTCCGGCACTTCGACGGAGAGGCACTTCTCAAAGGCCTTGGCGGCGGTGAGCATGTAGGAGACCCCGCAGAGACCGCATATTCTGCTCGTGAGGTCCGGTACCTCCGAGTACCTCCTGCCCCCGACTATGTACTCGAAGAACCTCGGCGCCTCAGTTATCCTGACCTCGACTCCTGCCACCTTCCCGCCGGCGGACTTGAGCACTACCTGCCCCTCGCCCTCGACTCGAGTTAGGAGACCGGACAGCACGCTGGCTCACCCCGCGGAGGAGAGTCTCGAGAGGGACGCATGGCTAAACGCCTTGAGGAGCGCCCTCAAATCGTCCCTACTCATGCCCAATCTCTCGACGACCCTCGAGAACTCCTCTAGCCTACCTTTATCTACTACGAGAGCGTTGAGGCCGTGGCAGCCGTAGCAGCCGCGCCCGAAGCTCGGGCACAGAGCTCCGCAGTCAGCCACCGTTACCGGACCGAGGCAGGGCTCCTTCCTAAGCACGACTACGCAGGGTATCCCCTTCCTCTTGCACTCCGAGCATAGGCTCTCGTGTATGGGCGTCTCGGTGCCGCCCAGCACTAGCTTCACTAGGAGCCTAGCGAGGGACTCTCCGTTCACGGGACAGCCCGGAAGCCTGTAGTCCACTCTCACTACGCTGTCGAGACTCTTGACGTCCGGCGAGACCCTGATGAAGTCGGGGTTCGGGTATGAGGCGAGGACGGTGGTCCTAAGGTCCTCGCCGACTCTCAGGGACTGCACTCCCCCAAAGACGGCACAGGTGCCCAGGGCTGCTACAAGCTTAGCTCTCTCCCTGACCAGTCTGACCAGCTCCTCCTGCTCGCTGTTCACTACGGAGCCCTCCACTATGGCCACGTCGACTTCCTCGACCGCGTTGAGGTCCTGGAGTTCAGTGAAGTACGATATGCTGACGTACCTCAGCAGCTCCGGGTGGACCATCATCGAGTAGATCACCTCGTTTAGGCACCCGGAGCAGGAGGTGAGCTTGAAGACAGCTACCCTGAGCTTCCTCATAGGCCTCTCACCGCTAGGTACGGCTTCACGTCCTGGTAGCTGAACACGGGTCCGTCCTTGCACACGAAGTAATGCCCCAGCTGGCACGACCCGCAGATCCCGACGCCGCACCTGCACCTCCTCTCCAGCGACAGGAACACTCTATCCGCCTTCAGTCCCCTCTTGAGCAGCTTGTCGGAGGCCACCTTCATCATCACCTCCGGTCCGCAGACGAACGCCACGGTATTCGCTGGTTCTAGCTTCACCTTGTCTATGAGGTCAGTTACGAAGCCTACGTAACCCCTCCAGCTCGGGTGCGGCGCGTCGATGGAGAACAGGACTGTCGAGTCGGGTATCCTGCCGTACTCCTCGTGTTCGTACTTGTAGAGCATGTCTACGGGCCTCCTAGCCCCATAGAGGAGCGTGAAGCGTCCGTAGCGATCCCTGCCCTCAGACACGCACTTTATTAGAGGCCTCAGGGGCGCCAACCCTATGCCACCACCGACTATTAAGACGTCGTACCCCTCGAACTCGCGGATAGGCCAGCCCTTCCCGTAGGGTCCCCTTATCCCCAGCTGGTCTCCAGCGCCTATCTTCGCGTAGATATAGTTGGTCACGGACCCTATAGCCCTCACCGTGTGCTCCATTACGCTCTTACCTCCCGCTACGTAGTTCGATACGGAGATCACTACTTCCCCCATGCCCTTGGCGTACAAGACGTTGAACTGCCCTGGAGACGGCTCGGGGAACTCCTCGACCTCCACGTGGTACGTCCTGACCAGGGGGGCCTCGTCCACTACTTTGACTACCCTCCCCACCTTCGGGAGAAGCCTACCCAGAGCCATGGCTCACGACCCTCGAGACTACTTCACCCAGGTCTATACCCATGGGACACCAGGTGATGCACCTACCGCATCCGACGCAACCCGGGAGACCGATCTGCCTCTGGTAGAAGACGAACTTGTGTAGCACGAAGTGTCTGTACCTCATGAAGAGCTCCGGCCTGAAGTGCATGCCCGCGACCTGCCCGTAGGTGTATGAGAGGCACCCGAACCACTGCCTCTGGCGCCTGGCCCTGCCGGAGAGGTCGGCGGAGTCGATGAACTCGGTGCAGAAGCACGTAGGACAGACCATATTGCAATTCGCGCAGCCCACGCACCTAGCCGAGACCTCCCTCCAGAACCCCTCGGAGGCCGCGGAATCCTCGAGGGCCTTTATGACGGCGTCGAGTGGAGGCAGCCTAGAGGACTTCCTCCTGGCCTCCTCCATCACTTCGTCGTACCTCTCGACGAGATCTCCGGGGGCTTCGCCGAGCTTTAGCTCCTCGAGTAGTCTGAGCCCCCTCTCGGAGCCGGCCCTGAACAGCACTCTGCCCTCGAGCCTAGCGTAAGCTACATCGAAGCCTCCGGACGCTGCCGGCCCGGTCCCCGTGGAGCCGCAGAAGCACGTATCCCCGGGCTCAACACACTCCTCGACCACGATGTAGGCTACGGCGGACCTCCTAGCCCGGTAAAAGTCGTCGCTCTCCAGCACTCTATCGAGTACCTCTATGGCCGCCAAGTCGCAGGGCTTTATGCCGAAGAGAGCCATCGGAGCGGTATCGACCCGAGCCGGGACCGCGCGGAGCCCGTTGGACGCCTCGTAGATGTCCTGGATCGGGGGGTGGAGGGCGTACTTGGGAGAATAGTAGGAGTGCCTGAAGAACCCACGTTCGTCCCTAACCAGCCTGTAGCTGGCCGGGCCCTGGACGTCCGAGTAGCCTATCGATAGGTCCCTCAGACTCTCCACTTCCCCGAAGACCGGTAAGTCTCCCCAGAGTCTATAGGAGAGAACTGCCAATCCGCGACCCCTCAGGATGCTGATTAGGTCCCCCAGAGCAGACGAATCTCCCGCGAAGTATCTCATCGGCATTCTCGGTGACCACCTCAGCTTCAACCGAAAGATTAAAAAGTAGCCCTCGCCCCCGTACGATAGGGTTTTAATTTTTCCCGGGAGGCTTCGCTGCCATATGATGAAAGTAAGCAGGGGGAGGGCGGTCCTGCCCGGCGTTCTACCGTCCCCTCAAGCCTTGTCAGTCCCTTGAGCGAAGAGACCGTTTCTAAGCCTCACTGGCTCGCTTCGTATCGCACTGAAAACCTGGAGCGCTCACGCCATGAGAGTCCACAGTCTGCCCTATCAAGACCCGGTAGCGCTCCCCAGCATTACCGGCGGTCACTGAAGCTCGGGCTGTTTCCTCGGTAGATTCGTGAGCCTAGCCTATCCTGAAACCAGGGGACTGCGGGGACTACGCCCTAGCCCCCCAAGGCATAGCCTAGACGAGGACCCCGTTTCGCCGGGCTTGACCGCCGCCCGCCAGGGAGCGGCGAAATCCACGTGAGCAAGGCGGAAGCCTCCGGGTACGGAGAGTACCCGGGGGTAAGCGGGGTGGTTAGCCCGACAGCGGACCCGCGTCACCCCCAGCGAGCACCGCCGCCAGGGCCCTCACTCTACTCCTCACTTCAGACCCCGGAGGGCTTCCGGTCGCTCTCAGCATTATCTTGCAGAACGAGCAGACGTCGCCCGAGGACGGCATTCCGCACACCCTACAGCTCGAGACGCCCTCCGGCGAGCGCTCCCCCCACAGCTTGGTGAGCCTCCTCGCGAGTCCCAGCTTGAAACCGGGAGCCTCCCGCTCGATCCTGTCCAACATTCCCCCCACGGCCTCGGCTATGAAGTCGGAGTACTTGTAGGGGCAGGTGCTCCCGACGACTCGGATCCCCCTGATCCTAGCGTAGAGCTCTAAGTCCGATTCGTAGACCTCGTAGAGGGGCTTTACCTTCCGCACCAGCAGTCCGGGCACTCCCTCAGCTACGGGGGAGAGCTTGAGCATACCCGCTCTCCCCCCGACTAGCAGATTCTTCAGGGCGAACCTTAGAAGGTCGTCCATATGGTGTCCGAAGGCGACCGCGTCGGCGCCCAGCTCCAGCGCAGCGAGGTTCGCCAAGTACCTCTTGACGACCCCGCAGACGCTGCAGGGAGGCCTCTTCGAGAGGGCTGCCAGCTCCGCGATCGAGTACCCGGTTAGGGACTTCAGGTCGAGAACGAGGCACTTCACGCCCAGATTGCGGCAGGCCTCGAGCACCACCTCCTCAGACTCCGCGGAGTAGCTCCCGAGGCCTAGGTTCACGTGTATCCCGTAGACCTCCCTTATGCCGAGCTCCTCCCCGTGCTTTACGAGCATGTAGAGCAGCGAGAGGCTGTCCTTGCCTCCCGACAAGGCCACCGCCACCCTCTTAACGCCCCCGAAGACCCCGCGCCTCTTGGCGAAGCCGACGAACCTCTTCTCTACGTACTCGGCGAAGTGGTCCTCGCAGAGGCTCAGCCTAGCGTACCCGACCCGGACGGCCGCCGGTCCTCCGCACCTAGAGCACCTGGTGCCGCGCGCTACTGGAGAGCTCAGCGCTCCCCACCTCCTTCTCTCGAGACTCTGACCGCGGGAGGGTCGCGCGCCCGACAGGATGGCTGGGTGGGAGGGTAAATAACGGGCCCGAAGCACACAAGGACCCCGAAAGCCTCGAGGGATAGGATCCCGCACTCCCCTCTAGCGTACCTCCTTAGCTCTGCTCTGACGCGTCTGAGTATCCCCTTGCCTATAGAACCCGCTCTCGGGATTCTAACCCTGCTGAAACACGCGCCGCTGCCGGTAACCTCACCCATCAGCTGCTCGACCGCGCGCTCGCTCCCAACACCGTAGAGGCTAACGCAGGAGGTTATGTGGGTTACGTACTCAACGGCCGATAGGTAATAGCGAGCGAGGAGCTCCATCAGGGACTCGGGGGGCAGGGCGCTCTTAACCACGACGACCCCGGGGAGGTCGGGTAGGATAATGCTGAGGTCCCTATCGTAGGGGTATATGGTGTCCCCCAGCTCCAGGGAAGCTCTGCCCTCCTTGGAGTAGCGGGCTGTGGCCACGTAGGTGTAGCGCGGCCTGGAGGGATGAACGGAAGCCATAGCTCTCGGGAAGAGGGTCGGGGCCTAGCCGCTGGAGCAGAGCTCCTTCAGCACGACCCTCTCGTAGTAAATGGGCTGTACCCACATGATCCACGCCGGTACCCTCTTGACGAACTCGTAGGCCTCCTCCCAACCGTCGAGCCCTAGGTCCGCGGCCAGCTTCTCGAGGCTGTACTCCGTGCGCGCGAACCTGTTCAGCAGCGCGACCACGTCCTTCGTCAGAGCCACCTCCCTGCCGTTGCTGAGCCTGACCACCGGGACGCACTCCCCCATGGCGTCTCCTTTAGTCGAGGCAGGCGCTCGCTTAAATACTCTCGGAGGGGACCCTGCGCGAAGCGGTTAAAACCTCCAAAGTTAATCGGTCTTGGCGAGAAGCATTGAAGCCCAAGGTCTTCGTGACCAGGGAGCTGTTCGACGACGTTATAGCCAAGATATCGGAGTACTACGATGTGGAGGTCTGGGACAGGTACCACCACCCTCCCTACGAAGTGCTCCTGAGCAAGGCCAGGGAGGTCGACGCCCTGGTCTCGATGCTAACCGATAGGGTAGACTGCAACCTGCTCCAGAGCTCCCCCAGGCTCAGGATAGTGGCTCAGTACGCGGTGGGCTTCGACAACGTAGACGTGGAGTGCGCGACCAGGCTGGGGATATACGTGACCAACACTCCGGACGTCATAAGCGACACGGTCGCGGAGCTGACCTGGGCCCTCATACTGGCCGTGACCAAGAGAATCCTGGAGTCAGACGAGTTCGTCAGGCGGGGAGACTGGCGTAAGACGGGCACGGCGTGGCACCCGAAGATGATGCTCGGCGCCGAGCTCAAGGGCAAGGTGCTCGGGATAGTAGGGCTCGGGAGAATAGGGACCAGGGCGGCCAAGATAGGCGCTCTCGGCTTCGGGATGAAGGTCATATACTACGACATCGTTAGGTACAAGGAGAAGGAGGGCATTCTGGGGGTCGAATACAGGAGTAGCCTGGAGGACGTGCTTAGAGAGGCCGATATCGTGTCCATACACGTGCCGCTCACCAAGGAGACCTACCACATGATAAACGAGGAGAGGCTGAGACTTATGAAGAGGACGGCCATTCTGATAAACACCGCTCGGGGTGCCGTGGTCGACACTCAGGCCCTCGTGAAGGCCCTCAGGGAGGGGTGGATAGCTGGGGCCGGGATAGACGTCTTCGAGGGGGAGCCCATAGCTGCGGATCACCCGCTGACCCAGTTCAAGAACGTTGTGCTCGCCCCCCACATAGGCAGCGCGACCTATGAGGGAAGGCACAGGATGGCCGAGGTGGTCTTGGAGAACCTTGTGGCGTTCTACGAAGGGAGGAGGCCACCGACTCTGGTCAACGAGGAGGTCCTCAAGGTCCGCCCGCCCGGCTTTAAGTAGAGGTTCGCTCAAGAAGTCTTTTTTAAGCCTCTAGGTTATAATAATAAAACGGTAAAGCGGTGCCGCGGTAGTATAGCCCGGCCAAGTATGCGGGCCTCTCGAGCCCGTGACCCGGGTTCAAATCCCGGCCGCGGCACCACGGGTTTCACTCTACTCGGCACCTCTCCCTGTACTCCCTCGCCAGGTCCAGCTCGACTACGGGACCCCTCGGGGACTCCTCCCTGAAGACCCTAGCCGTGAACCTCTTTATCCTCACCCTCTCACTTAGCCAGCAGTCGGGGCTCATGCCCGCCTTGACGCACGTCTCCGAGAGGAACGTCTCCTCGTCCCAGCAGTACTCCACCGGTACCTCGGGGAGGAGAACCCCCTTGTACACCCTGTACTCAGCTATGAGCCCGTCCCTGCCTATCACCACCTCGCGAGACCTCTCCCGCCCGGCAGACCTCAGGTCCTCCGGCGTCGAGAGAACGCTGACCTCGAAGACGACCTCGTCGAGCTCGTCGACCGAGAGCGGTGCGAACCTCGGGTCCTCCAGAGCGGCTGCTAGCGCTGTCGTTACCACGTTCTTGATGAGGGGCTCTACGGGGGAGAGGTAGCCTATACAGCCTCTGAGCTCGTACCTCCCGCCGGAGACCTTGCGTATGGTGGTGAACGTCATCCCCCTCGAGGCTAAGACCCCGCCGATGCTCGGCGGCTCGACGACCCTGCCCGAGGCGAGGTACTCCTCGACGGCCCTCCTAGCAGTCCTCACGAGGAGTTCTCCGTCCTCAAGGCTGAGCAGAGCCGGGTCTGCGTACTCGGGCACGGTCCCACCGGAGCGGTGATCCGCTCGCGCGAATATGTGCGGAAGCCTCGAGCGGCGGCTCGGGTGGTGGACTAAAGCTCGGAGGCTATCACCTCCCCGGATTCGCTTAGGCCGGCCCCGGCCAGCTTCTCGAGCATGTCGGGGTCCGACACCTCGGCGCTCATAGAGCTCAGTATCCTCCTCACTATCTCCGCGACGCTGATCCTCCTGAGGTCTATTACCTCCCCCTGGACCACCAGCACGGGGCTATCGCCGTGCTCGACGAGTAGGTAGGTCCTGAAGTCGAGCTCCGAGAGGCTGTTCACCACCTGCCTGACCTTGGCCATGTACTTCCCGCTGTCCGAGCCGGGGACGCGGACCACGAGCGTTACGGACCTCACGTCCACCACCGTACCCCAGCTAGCAGCGTAGCGTAGATAAGCCGCGACCCGCTACCGGGCAGAGGTCCGAGGGTCGGTCGAGCCCGCGAGCGCGGGAACGCCCGGTCTTCGGC
>CALKCU010000011.1 GCA_938083005.1 uncultured Sulfolobales archaeon
GTGAGAGTGGTCGCGTCGAGGAGTGTGAGCTGCGTCAGCGGGGAGGGATGCTCCATCGAGGTGGTCCCCGGGTCTCCTCTCTACGCTTACGCGGTCTTCGAGGTCCTGACGTGCTCTCCAGACTTCAGCTACAGCCTGTCCCTGCTTAGGGAGGCCTTCTCGAGCCCGGAGAGCCTCGCCCGGGGCCCGTGGGAGACCGCGTGGCCCGCTCCGAGCCTGGAGGAGTTCCTGGGGACCCCCCCGGAGGTGGTCGCGACCGTGGTGAGGCGGGACTTCGAGGCCTGGCTAAGGGGCTTCAGCTGGTACTACCTCGTCGAGAACGCCTCCGCGCATCCACTGCTCGTCTCGGCTTACGCCGCTAAGTTCATCTACACCTCCAGGTACGTAGAGTATGATGCTAGACTGCTCCCCAGGACGCTCGAGGAGGTCGTCGAGAGTAGGAGGGGCGACTGCGACGATATGAGCAGGCTCCTCGCGTCCCTCCTGTGGTCCTACGGGATCCCGGCGGTCATAGTCTACGGCTTCACAGCGATCCCGAACTTCTCGATGGAGTCCACCATCGGTACCTTCGACTACGTCTTCAGAGATGGAGGGCCCCACGCGTTCGTCCTGGCCTACGTCCCGGGCTACGGGTGGCTGTCCCTCGACCTCCTAGCAAGCTCCCTGCTGACTCAGCCCTTCGTATTATGGGGTATTATCAGACGCGTGGAGGTCAGCCGGGAGAGCGTGGAGGACGTGGAGAGGCTGCACAGGGCGCTAGCCGGTAGGCAGCTGATGGTCGTGCTAAACCCCGGCGATCCCCGCATCCGCGATGTAGAGTCCCTCGAGCTCTTCTTAAACTCGTCGCTCGGTCCCTCCGCGCTCGCGAGCCCAGCGCCGGTGAGCAGTGGAACTGACGCTGACCGAGCCCCCAGCGCGGCGGCAGCGGTGGGCTGGTGGGTAGTCCCGCTCGCCGCAGCCCTGGCGCTATCCGCCCTGGCCGCGATCGCCATCGCAATCCTGAGAGAGGCCGCTCAGCGCAGAGCGGGTCCCCCGCCGACCGTCCCGGTCTCCCGGCGCGCAAGTCCCTCCCCGCCGGAGGCTCTTCGCTAAGCGCGGGACCGCGCTCCATCGTTGCTATTAAGCTGGTGGAGTCAGTTGCACGGTCGATAGCCTTGAGGGCGGTGGTCTTCGATATATGGGGTACCCTCCTGGACCTCTCGAGGTTCTATGCGATAATCTCGAGGAGGATATCGTCCCTACGCGGCAGGGAGCGGGAGGAGGTCTACGAGCTCCTGCTGAAGGCCTACGACGAGGCCCTCAGGGTCAGGCTGGGGGGAGGCTTTAGCAGGATAATCGTGGACTCCGCCGAGTTCTTCTCCGGGAGGCTCGGCGTCCCCACCGAGACCCTGTTCCGGGCCCTCGTAGAGGCAGTGGACGAGCCCGAGATCTCCGAGCTCGCCTACCCGGACTCCGCGGAGGCCGTCTCCGCGGTCAAGGCGGCCGGCTACGCGGTAGCGGCCCTCGGGAACGTCATGTTCTGGCCGGGCATGGTTACGAGATACATAATGCATAAGAACGGGCTCCTGAAGTACTTCGACTTGACCGTGTTCTCGGACGAGGTGGGCCTCCAGAAGCCGAGCAGGGAGATCTTCGAGTACGTGGCCAGGAAGCTGGGGGTGTCCGTGGGGGAGCTAGTGCACGTGGGAGACTCTCCCGAGAACGACCTGGCGGGAGCCCTGGCGTCTGGCGCCAAGGCGGTCCTGGTCAGGAGGGACTCACCCATAGGCGTGGTAAGGCTCGGCAGGACAGCGTATCTGATCAACAGCCTCAGGAGGCTCCCCGAGGTTCTCGGAGAGCTGGGAGGAGCAGGTTAAAAACGCCGGGCTGTAGAGAGAGCGTGGCGGCGGTCGTCTAGCCTGGTCTAGGACGCCGGCCTGCCACGCCGGAGGTCCCGGGTTCGAATCCCGGCCGCCGCACCAGAGGGCCCGGGCTCTTATCGCAGCACAGCGACGCTCCAGCGCCCTAGACCCGCTGTGCCCCCCGCGTTCGGACCCGCTTAGCGCGAGATCCCCCAGCAGGGTATTTAACCGGACCGCTCGAGAGGTCCTGGGGTCTAGATGAGGGTGCTAATAGTCTCGGATATCCACGGCAACTACGACGCTCTCAGAGCGGTGCTTGAGCACGCCGGTCGGTGGGACCACCTCTGGGTGCTCGGAGACCTGGTAGACTACGGGCCGGAGCCCCACGCCGTCGTGGACTCGATCAGGGAGCTGGAGCCGGACCTGATCGTGATGGGGAACCACGACCACGCCGTGGCCTACGATACCGACTGCAGGTGCGCGCCGGAGCTCCACGAGCTGAGCGAGTACACTCGCCGGGCCGTCTCCCTGAGGCTCGTGAACGAGGACCAGATCAAGTGGCTCAGGTCCCTGCCGACCGGTCGGGAAACCGAAATAGGGAACTCGAGGGTCTTCGCAGTCCACGGGTCGCCCAGGAACAGGCTCTACGGCTATCTACTTCCCACACTGCCCCCGCAGGAGCTGCTGATGGCGTTGACCCCATCCCTCTACGCCGTCAGGCCCAGGCCCGTCGACGCCGATCTCGTGCTCGTCGGCCATACCCACGTCCAGGCAGAGTTCTGGGCCGGGCCCACCAGGGTTCTGAACCCGGGAAGCGCGGGCCAGCCCAGAGACGGAGACTCGAGAGCGGCCTACGCTATCCTCGACACCGAGACCATGAAGGTGGAGCTCCGGAGGGTAGAGTACGACGTGCGGAGCGTCGTGGAGAAGCTGAGGAGCCTAGGCGTAGACCCGGGCCACCTAGCCAGGCTAGCGGAGATACTCGCGAGCGGTAGGGTCTAGGCGCAAGCCGGGACAGGAGCGGGAGCCCGATTCTAGGGAGTCGCTCCCGCCTCGGTCTGCCCCCTCCTCTCGAGCAATACCCTCAGCAGCTCGTCGGCCAGCCCCCTGTCCTCCCTCGCAGCGGCCGCCACGGCGTTCAGCAGCTGCCGGGCCTTGCGGGTCTTCGCGAAGAGGCGGCAGTTCTCGAGGAATACCCTCGACAGCTCTCCGTCTTCGCAGATGAGTTTAGCGGCCTCGTAGGCCTCCGGCGCTCTCCTCCACTCCGCGGCGCCCCTAGCGGTAGGTCTAGACCCCGGCGGGGCCAAGCGGCTAGCCACCAGCACCAGGAGCAGGACGCCGAGGATCTTGCCAGCGGGGATGAGGTAGGCGGCCAGGGGCGCCTCAGCACCGGCGAGCGGCGGAGGCTTCGAGGGGTACTTAGAGCCCTCCACGAGCACCGCACCCGCTCCAGCGGGGCACAGGCTCTCCACCACGAGGAGCGAGAACATGAAGTTGTGGTTGAGAGCGTTTCGGGGTCTGATCAGGGCGTTGGTGAAGACTGTCCCGTCCCCCACTACCACGACCCTGTACGCGCCCGCGTCATACGCCACTGCTAGAACATCGCTCTCCGCCCTGGCCATTACCTCGACCTCCCCCCAGGCGTCCACCGCGGACGGGTAAGCGTATACGACTTTGAGCTCGACCCCACCGACCCTGGTGGCAGCGGAGAAGACCGGCTCGCTCCCGGCGAGCACAGCTCTGCTCGAGACCCTCGCGGGCACACCGAGGCTCTCCAGGACCGCGTTCGAGTACACTCCATCGTCGGCTACTAGAACATTGACCCCGGACGCCGCGAGCTCGCGTATGGTCCGCAGCTCCCGGTCTGAGTACGGCGACTCCGGCGAGACCACCACAATCAGGCAGGGCTCCAGGCGCTTCAGGTCGCTGCTCCAGGAGCTCACGATGACCGCTCTGAAGCCCCGCTCCGAGAGAGCCTCCACGAGGTCCGAGGTGCCCTCGAGGCCCGTGTTGAGGGGAGAAGCTCCGGAGGGCAGTCTGTAGGCTGCCTCCCTCTCGACGACGAGCGGCAGGGCGAGGATTATCGCGAGCAGAGCGATCGTGAGGACCCTCGCTCTCAACCGCTCCCCCTCTCGGAAAGATACGAGAGCACGGCTATACCGCAGAGCAGGGCTATCACCGAGGCCACGTAGCGCTCCACCACGGCGAGCAGTATCGCGGCGAGGAGGGTCGCGACAGCGACGATCTCGAGGTACCTAGGGCTAGAGCGCGCTCCTGACCACCTCCTCGAGGAGCTTTAGCAGACTCTGGAGGTACCTAAAGTCGGAGTCCGAGGAGAGCAGGAGTAGGGACGCCGAGGCCAGCGAGACTAGCACTAGTCTCCTGGCGAACCCGCCACCCGAGAGGAGGAACCTCAACAGCCTGCTCAGGACGAGCGCCGCGATAGCGGAGGAGGCTACGACCAGCGGATAGTCCCCGTGGAGAACGTCCTCGAGGAGCCTGAAGATCGCTCCCAGGAGGACGAAGACCAGGAACGCCTCGAGGAGCTTCGAGAGCCTCGGGCTTCCGAGCGGTATCCTGAGCGGGATCACCGGCTCCGGCCTCGACGTGAGACCCGCCGAGTGCAGCAGCACCTCGTAGCACCCCACCGCGGCGAGGAGCCCGACCGCCGCGCGGAGTACGGCCCTGGACGCCTCGGGGGCCAGGAGAACCGCCGTAGCTACGAGCACGGCTGGTAGAGAGAGGAGCGCCACTCGGAGTATCGCCCCCAGGAGCTCCGAGCGCAACCTACTCCTCCCCCAGGAGACCCTCCAGGCTTTTAAGCTCTCTCTCGACGAGCTCCCGAGGTGCCTCGCGCGAGTACCTGACGACTTCGTAGAGCTTCCCTAGCCTCCTCAGACCCGCCGACGTCACGTCGTCCACCCGGGATCCCAGCTTCTCGACTATCTCGCGGTGGGTGTCGGGCGGTAGGATCCTCACACCCACCGCGGTCGCCAGCCTGCTCACGACCCTCCAGAAGAGCCTCACTACAGGGCTGAGGTCCGCGGCGGAGTCGACCACGATTCCCGGACCACGCCCCCCAGTCAAGCGGAGAGAGCCGACCACACCGCTGCGCAGCGCGAGGTGGTAGAGACCCCCCACCGAGGCGGCTACCGCGATGGCCGCGAGCGCTAGCCACCACTCCGGGACCCCCTCCCGGTCCACCGGGCTGGCGTACTGGACGACCCGCCTCTGTTCGGCGGTTCCGCCCAAGTACCTCCCGAAGCTCGCGCTGCTGGCCATGTCGATAGCGGTGGCCAGCACTCTCGGCGGTATCCTGTTCAGCAGCTCCCTTACTCGCGGCCCGCTGGCACCGACTTCACCGCTCTCGGAATCCGCCGTCGGGTAGCCCGCGCCAGCTCCCTGGGAGCCTACGATCGCGGGGCGCAGCACGTCCTCGTCCACGCTCACTCCCGGGGGCAGTCCGCCGTACCACTCCGAGCCACTCGCGGCAGACCCCCGGTTCCCGAGCACCAGCTCCGCCCCCGCCGCACTCATCAGCCTCTCATAGAGCTCCACGAGCTCCGCTATACTGTACCTGGCGAGGACCTCTCCGATGCTGACGTTGTACTCCCTGAGAAGGGACACGAGCTTCTCGGCGAACTCCTCCGGGATGTCCACGAGAGCGGGCGCTCGGTGCCTGTGGTAGCCCCTCGGCATCCCCTCCAGGATTGCGACCATGACTACGCCGAAGAACGACGACCCAGCGTTTAGCACTTCCTCTGCGAGAACCCTCGCCCTCTCCGCGTCGCCCCTCTCCACGTACACGGAGAAGGAGATTATCTTGGGCGCCAAGACCTCGAGGCACCGCCCAACGCCCGGGACCCTGCTCGAGTAGGCAAACAGCTTGAGCAGGGAGCCGGTCGAGGGGCTACCCACGGCTTCGTCAACCAGATGGTAGGGGACCCCGGAGGAGACCAGGACCGATATCGAGTTTAGGACTACCCTCTCCAGGACGCTCGAGCGCAACTCCTCGGAGCCGTTGATAAGTAGCCCGAGGGCCCTCAGGTGCACTCCGCCCACGAGCAGGACCGCCGGGACGTTGTCGTAGAGAAGGGACTTCACCATCTCATCCAGCACCGCGCGAAGACCCTGAGCGTCCCATGGGGGCACTCCGCGTCCGACTCCGGCACTGGGGCATGTCCTCGACCAGGAGAGCAGCACCTCCGCTGCCAGAGCCGCCTTGAGGTGCTCCTCGGGGACCCTGTCCAGGTGCCTGCCAGCTACGGCAACCTGGGATAGAGCCAGGACCGCCAGGATCGCTAGCGGCAGAACCCTCCTTACCAGCCCGGTACCCCTGCTTTAAAGCTTCCGGAACTTATTTTTTCGAGATCGGGGTCCGCTCCCGCGGTCTAGGCGTGAGAGGTCATGACGAGGGTCAGTAGCATCGTGGAGAGGGCCATCGAGGCCTGCGCTAGTCTCCTCGTCGAGCGGGAAGAGCACGTGAAGATGCTCGTCCTAGCCATCATCGCGGGGAGCCACGTGCTCATCGAGGGGGTCCCCGGGGTCGCCAAGACCCTGACCGCCAAGTCCGTGGCCAGAGCCCTCGACCTGAAGTTCAGTAGGATCCAGATGACGCCCGACCTCCTGCCAGCTGACATAGTCGGCACGAAAGTGTACGACCAGAAGACCGGGGACTTCAAGACCGTCCTCGGCCCGCTGCACGCGAACCTGGTCCTAGTGGATGAGGTAAACAGAGCTTCTCCCAGGACCCAGTCCGCTCTCCTCGAGGCGATGCAGGAGAGGCAGGTGACGATCGAGGGCGAGGTGTTCTCTCTCCCAGTACCCTTCACGGTCTTGGCCACGATGAACCCTGTAGAGGTCGAGGGCGTGTTCCCACTGCCGGAGGCTCAGCTCGACAGGTTCCTGATGAAGCTCCCCATGGGCGGCCTAAGCCGGGACGGCATAAAGAGGTTGCTCAGGACGGACCTCGACGCGATCGAGGAGGGCCTCAGGAGTCTCAAGCCCGTGGTGAGCAGGGAGGAGGTCCTCGAGGCCAGGAAGGAGCTTAGGGAGGTGTGGGTGAGCGATCCCGTGATAGAGTACGTAATCCGGATCTCGGAGGCCGTGGGCTCCCATAGAGCGGTTAGGCTCGGACTGAGCCCCAGAGGGATGGCCATGCTGCTCCTCCTCTCGAAGGCCCTAGCGCTAGCCGACGGTAGGAAGTACGTCATTCCCGATGACGTTAAGACCGCAGCGCTATACGCCGTGCCGCACAGGATAGTGGTGAGACCTGAGCTCGCTCTCGACGGGCCCGCGAAGCGGGAGCTTATAGTTAGGGAAGCCATAAGTAAGGTCGAGGTCCCGAGACCATAGACGCGAGGACCATCCCCGCGTCAGTGCGAGTCGCGAGGTCCCCCACCTACGCGCTAGTCCTAGCCCTAGCCGGGCTCTCGATCTTCCTAGTGTACTCGGACTCCCCGCTCGCCAGGTGCGCCCTAGCCGCGGTCTCCGCTTGCGCGTCCGCTCTGGCGACCCTGGAGAGGGCCCTTCCCAGAGCGAGGGTCTCGGGGCGCCTGGAGGTCGAGAGGGATGTGCTCGTAGCGGGGGAGCCCTTCTCCATTTCGATAGCCCTCTCGCCCTGGTTCCTCCCCATGGCGAAGGTCTTTCGAGCAGAGCTCGCGGGAAGCAGGGGGATCCTGGTTCTGACAACGAAGTCCAGGAGAGAGGGGGGCTCCCTTCGCGCGTCCCTCGAGGTCGTGTGCATGGTGGGTAGCCACCGGGTTGAGGAGATCATCCTCCACGTCAGGTTGGCGGCCCTCGCCACGACCTTGAGAGTGACCCTGAGGGCTGACGTAGCGGTGCGTGCGGTGCCCAGGGTGAGCGATGTCCTGGCTACCGCGAGCGCGGGCACTCCCTACGACATAGGCTTGAGCAGCACGGGCAGGCCGGGGCCCGGAACCCAATTCTACATGGACAGGGAGTACAGGCCCGGTGATGACCTGAGGCGCGTGGACTGGAAGGCCTCCTCGAGGACCGGGAAGCTCGTCGTGAAGACCTTCGAGAGAGAGGCCTGCAGGAGAGTCCTCCTCGTTCTGCCAGTCACGAGCGGTTACCTCGAGAGGGCCTCCAGGGCTTTCGATATGCTGGCCGGGGAGCTCGTGAGGCTCGCGGCCGAGCTGGTCAGGCGGGGCGTGGAAGTCGTCGTGGCCGCGGTCTCCGGGACCTCGCCGGACATCCCGGCGTACGTGAGGGTCCGCAGCATCGACGACCTGGCGGACCTGGCGGACTACTTCTCGCGGATCCGGTGGAGCGAGACCGCCCGGGACCTCTCTCTAGAGTACAGGTCTGCTCTCTGGACCTCCGTCAGGCTCCTAGCCGAGGGGATCGCCGGGAAGAGCGTGGTCGTGTACCTGGGCGTGCCGGAGTCCGAGGTCGACCTGGTGGCCGGGAGGATCGTGGCGGACGTGGTGAGGAGGATGGGGCACGAGCCCGTGTTCGCGATGGTGTCCCCCGGGCTGCTCAGGGTAGCCTACGGCGAGGCGTCGGTCGAGGATCTGGTCGAGCTGGTGAGGATGTCCAGGATCGCGGCCCCGGGGCTCTCGCCGATCGCTAGGACCACCTACTTCCGGGGCGAGGAGCTCATCAAGTTCCTCCTGCGCGCGGTCTCCGCTTAGGTCCCGCGGCCCCAGGGCCTCTATTATTTGCGCGGAGCGCAGTCAACCTAGGTCGAGGCGTTGGAGGCGGTAATCCTGGCCGCCGGGTTCGGCAGAGGCCTCGAACCCATAACGCACACGAGACCCAAGCCTCTCGTTCCCGTCGTTGACAGAACCCTCCTGGAGTACCACCTGGATAACCTCGAGAGAGCGAGTGCCGTGAGAAGGGTAGTGGTCGTCGCCGGCTACCTGATCGAGAGAGTGCGGGAGAAGGTCAGGGAGGTCGGGAGAAGGTACCCTTTCGAGATCGAGGTGGTCGACCAGGGGAGGCCCCTGGGCACAGGGCACGCTCTCCTCAAGGGTCTCGAAGCCGTCAGGAGCGATAGCGTCCTGGTGATCTACGCGGACTCGGCCTACACCCCCGAGGACCTTGAGGAGATATCCAAGAGCCCTAGCCCCTACCTAGTCGCCGCGCACCGCGTGGAGGACCCTAGGGATTACGGAGTCCTGGTCTGCGGTCCGAGCGGGGAGCTCAGAGACGTGATCGAGAAGCCCCCCCAGCCGGTCTCGGACCTCGTCAACGCGGGGCTCTACAAGCTCTCGACCGGCATAGCCGCCTACTTGGAGAGAGTAGAGCCGAGCCCCAGAGGAGAGTACGAGCTGACAGACGCTATCAGGATGCTCGTGAAGTCCGGGCCCGCGGTGAGAGTGTACGAGCTGAGGTACTGGCGGGACCTGGGTAGACCGTGGAGGTACCTCGAATTCTGCAAGGAGGTCCTCGAGAAGAGGGTGAGAGCGGAGGAGGTGCTCGGCAGAGTCGAGAGTGGAGTCAGGATCAGAGGCCCGGTCTACGTGGGTGAGAGCTCGGAGATCCTCTCTGGGACCTACATCGAGGGCCCCGCATACATAGGTGACGGCGTTACGCTAGGGCCCAACGCCTACGTGAGGCCCGGCACCGTGATACTAGACGGCTCTAGGATAGGCTTCTCGGTAGAGGTAAAGGCGAGTGTTGTAATGGAGAAGGTCCACGCGTCACACCTCTCGTACATAGGTGACTCCGTGGTCTGCGAGAACGTCAACCTGGGAGCCGGGACTATTTTGGCAAACCTGAGGCTCGACGATGGAGAGATCAAGGTGAGGATTAAGGGGGTCAGGGTCTCCACAGGGAGGAGGAAGCTCGGGGCCCTGCTGGGCGGACACGTCAAGACGGGGGTCAACGTGTCCGTGAACCCGGGGATCAAGGTCGGCGCCTACTCTAGGATATTCCCAGGAGTCGTGCTGTACGACGACGTCCCGCCGTGCCATGTGGTCAGACCAGGCGGGTCTCTCGACAGCCTACCCGACGCGGAGTGTCCCATAGACAAGGAACCATGGCTCTGGGGAGACTCGCCTACTCGCCGATAACTAGTACGGCCACTAGCCCGGCCGAGGTTAGGAGCGTCGCCAACCCCATGACGAAGTCCGTTACGAGTCTGACTATGAAAAGCCCGGACTTCAACATCATGGTCAGATACTCGATGACCGTCCAGTAGCCCATAGCCTGCCACTGAAGACCCACGATAACGAAGTAGGTTAGAGTAGATGTCAGGGCCCCGATGAGGGCCGCCACTACACCGATTACGGCTATATCTGAGAAGCTCCCCCCGTACTTAATGACGAGCGGGGTCAGGAAGAGCCCGGCTACGACCCCCGCGGCCGCTGGCGCGTAGACCTTCTCTGGGATCGCATGGCCGAAGAGTATGGTGAGGAGCCCGAGCACCACTGAGCAGAGCGCCGCCACCCGCAGCTTATCTCCTGGCTTCATACGCTCTCGCCCTGATCCTGTACAGGTAGCTCACGACCATGTAGAGGACTATGCCGTACATAGCCATGAAGACCATCACCTGGAGAACGATCCTCAGGAGGGAGTCCAGCTCCAGGGACGCTATGAACCAGTATATGGGGAAGGCCAGGTACGCGAGCAATAGTGCCATGATCAGAGGTCTGTAGTACTCGAAGAGGTACATGAGGAGGACGGCTAGAGCCACTATCCCGAGCAGTACCAGGACGTCCTCCAGCTGGGACACCCCAGGTATTTAGTCGAAGGGAAAAATATTTTAATCCTCCCGAACCGGTTCAGGCAGCTTACCTCCTGAGCCTCGGGTTGACTATCTCGTCCAGCGCCATGCCGAATAGAACGAACCCCGCTGCCAGCACTATCAGTCCAGCTATTGGCGGTATTATCCACCACCAGGCGTTCATCAGGAAAGCCCCCTGGTAGTAAGCCTCGTTTATCATCCTGCCCCAAGTCGCTGCCTCGGGATCTCCGAAGCCCAGCAGCTGGATGGCGGCCTCGAAGAACACGACTCCCGGAACCGACATGACGATTCTGTACGCTAGGTAGGGGACGAGCTGCGGTGCTATATGCTTGATCATTATCCTCCACTCGCTCGCACCGAGAGCCTTAGCTGCCTCTACGTAGAGACTGCTCCTCAGGGTCATGGTCCACTGCCTAATTATCCTGGCGCCGCCCGGCCACGCCAGGGCTATCAGGACGGCGAATATGTTCCACAGAGTCCTCCCGAACACTAGCCCGACGACCATGACCAGCGGTATCGTGGGTATGAAGTACACCACGTCCGTCAGGAAGGTTATCGAGTGGTCCGTGTAGGTCCCGGCTCTGTAGCCGGCGACGAGCCCGAAGACCAGGGCGACCAGGGTCGTCACCGTGGCGACGATGAGCCCGAAGACCACAGCGCTCCTGGCACCGTAGAGGAACTGCGTCCACACGTCGTTCCCGTAGGCGGTGGTGCCCAGCGCTCCGAACGCGTCACCCTTGATCCACAGGGTCACGGGAGCGTAGCTGACCCTCAGGGCTCCGTTACGGCACATCATTATGAAGTCCGCGGGGTTACAGTAGTAAGTCACGTTGACCGCTATGTAGAGCTTAGTGTCTTTTTCCAGTATCAGCTCCTTCGCAGCGTTTACCGCGCCTATCTTATCCTTGACCCTCTCCCTGATCGTCGGGTCCTGTATCGAGATCACGTAAGGCTGGAGCATGTTCCTCACAGGGCTTGGCAGCACGGCGGGGGCTGAGATCCTCAGCCCACCCCTGAAATAGCTGAATACCCACCCAACTCTGGTGGTTACGACGTCGTAGAGGGAGTACGCCCACCTCGGGATCTTCAGTTCGTATACACTGCCATCCGGTAGGGACACCTCGAGGACCTTCCTCTCCCCCCTCTCCATCAGGTTCCTGTTGACGATTATCGTCTCGACGTTATACCAGGCCTCACCCCTCCCCTCGAGGTAGGTAGTGTTGAAGGCTATCCTGACGTCCATGGATCTCGCAGGTCCATACGGGTACTCGAGCTCCTCCTCTGTGACTAGGAGCAGGCTCGCGTAGCCGTTCCCCTCGAAGACGATCTCGAAGCCACCGCTGGTCCGCACGAGGTCTACCTTAACGTCTCCCTCGACAACGCTCCTCTCGACCCTGAAGTCGCTGAAGGTCTTTCTGACGTTCCTAGCGACGTCGGGAGGCGCTGCCCAGTCAGGCATGGCGAAGTCTCCGGCTACCACCTCCCTGACCGCTGGGCTGTACGGTGTGAGCACCGGCGATAGGCCTCCCAGTATCGTCAGGATTGCTATCAGAGTCACGCCGGTCATCGCCGTCCTCTTCCTGAACACTATCACGAGGACCTCGGCAAGCCTTGTCAGAGTCAGGGAGAACCCCGCTTTTATCTTGGCCGTGCCCCCGGCGCGTGCCATCTCAACCACCCGTCCTGACCCTCGGGTCGACCGCGACCAACACCATCTCGGCGACGAACAGCGACACGACCGTGAGGAACGCGGATATCACGAAGAACGCTGACATGACCGGGAAGTCCCAGTT
>CALKCU010000012.1 GCA_938083005.1 uncultured Sulfolobales archaeon
GGCAATCTACACCCCGGTTTACCCAGCCTTTGAATAAAATAAGGTTTTTCACTCAAAAGTTTTCACTCGGGAGAGCTAGCCCACTCTCGAGGGTCTCGCCCCGGCGCTCTCCAGGTGCTCGCATAGGTCCCTCACGAGAGCTTCGACCTCCGAGTAGACCCTTATCTCGGCCATCCTCCTATCGTCCAGGTAGGGCGCTAGGTGAGCGAGCCTGTCCGTGGGCAGTCCGCTAAGTAGGAGGAAGACCGGCCTCCCCTCCGCGTAGGCGGTGACGAGCTCCTGCATGGTCCCCGAGGCTCCGCCGAGGACTACCAGCGCGTCGGAGCTCCGCACCATCGCTACGCTCCTCAGCCTGAAGCTGAGGCCGGTCCTCAGGACTACGGCCCCCTCCGGGAACTCGACGTCCTCCCTCTCGACCGGCGGGAGCAGCACCGCGGTCAGGCCGGCGGCTAGGGCCTCGTCCACCAGCACCTTCATGAACCCCCAGTAGCCCCCGGCTAGCAGGACCACGGAGCTCCCGCATCGACGCGCTAGGGACCTAGCGAACTCCCTGATGCTCTCCTCCCGAGCGCGGTCCGGCGGCTCGCTGTGGGCGGCTACTGCTACCAGCTTCACGAGGGCTCCCAGGAGCTGACAGCTTTGAGCAAAAGAGCCGGTCCCCGGTGGAGAGCCCGCCTAGGAGAAGGCCTTGGCGCACCCGTCGGACACGGGACACTCGGAGCAGCGGGGCCTCCTGGCTTTGCAGACGGTCCTCCCGTGCTCTATCAAGCTCAGGTGGGCCTTGAGCAGGTAGTCTGGGTCCCTGGGGAGGAGGGCCTCGACGGTCCTCCTGACGGCCTCGTAGTCCTCTCCCGGTCTCGCGACTCCGTACCTGGTGAGCACCCTCCTTATGTGAGTGTCTATCGGGAACACAGGGTATCTCCTGTACATCAGGAGGAAGACGTCCGCGGTCTTGTATCCCACCCCCGGCACGCTCAGCAGCCTGGACCTCAGCTCGAGGGGGTCCAGCTCCTCTAGCTCGCGCACGCTCACGGACCTGGCCAGGCCGACTATGGTCCTGGCCTTGATCCGCTGCATCCCCGAGATCCTAACGGCCTCGGCTATCCCCTCGACCCCGATCTCGAGGAGAGCCTCGGGTCTCACCGGGCGGCCGACCCTCCGCACGAGGGACTCGTAGGCGCGAGCCGCGTTGACGTCGCTGGTGTTCTGCGAGAGGACCACGGCCACGAGGACCGAGAAGGGGTCTCCGCGGGCTCTGAGGACAGCGAACTCTCCGAGGTCTATGCTGCTCCAGTAGCGCTCGATGACGGTGTCGAAGAGGTGCCTGAGGTCCCGCTCCACGGTCCCCCGGAGCGGTAATATCTGGCCCGGCAAAATAGTACCCCGGGGCTGCATGCTCACAGCGCTCCTGCTGTCCGACGTGCACGGTAGGGTCTCCGTGCTGAAGAGAGTGGTCGGCAAGGCCTCCTTCGACCTGGCTCTCGTCGCGGGGGACGTCTCGAACTACTCCGGCGGAGCCTACGAGGAGGTCCTCGAGGTCCTCTCGAGCAGCGTACCGGTTACGGTGGTGGTGCCGGGCAACGTGGACCCTCCGGAGATCGCCGAGCTGGGGATCGAGAACGTGATCGTGATACACAACCGGGTAGTCGAGGTCAGGGGTCTGCGAGTGGCCGGGGCGGGCGGCGGCCTCGGGCTCCCGTTCTGGGGCATCCCCTACCTCACGGACGCTCACATGTCCTCCTTCATCAAGGAGCTAGAGGAGGCTCTGGGGTCCGAGCCCCTCCCACTGCACGTCCTCCTGACCCACACACCCCCAAGGGAGACGGGCCTGGACAGGATATACAGCGGGGAGTACGTGGGCTCCAGGAGGCTTAGGGAGTTCGTCGAGGCTCGCGGTCCCGTGCTACACGTCTGCGGCCACGTGCACGAGGGCAGGGGAGTGGCGAGGATCGAGAGGACGGTCGTGGTGAACCCCGGCCCAGCTATGACGGGTCACTACGGGATCGCCAGGTTCAGGGATGGGGGGCTAGAGGTAGAGGTCGAGCTAGCGAGGCTCTAGCCGTCCGCCCCCCTGGAGGGTCCGGAGCCTCACGTCTGGCCGCTCTCACCGAGGGTATCGAACTTCAGGCTCTCGAGGGCCTCCTCGTCCACCCGCGCGCTCGCCACGATCCTGCCGAACTCTATGTACCTCAGCACGACCAGGTAGGACCTGACGACCCTCTCGTAGGGGGAGCACTCGGTCTCCGCGAGCCTGCCGTCGGTGAGCTCCGCCCTGAGCCTAGACTTCCTGAGGGGCTTCAGCTCGCAGTCGACGAGCTCCACCCTCCTCACGAACCCGTTCAGCGCCAGCCCCTCCAGGTCCAGGAGCGTGTAGTAGGACATGCTCTCCCAGGAGGGCTTCGGTCCCCGCTAAAAAGCGTTGGCAGCGCTCCTGAAGAGGTCCCGCCGGGCAGTCCGTAGACGGCGCTCCCCCTCACTTCTTGCTGAGCACCCTGACCCTTCCGGGCAGGAGCTTGGCCACGTCGCGGACCGCGAGACCGCGCACGTCGGGGCACCTCTTCACGAAGTGCTCCCTTATCTCCTCGGCCGCGTCCTCGACGCTGGTGTCCCCCGGGACCAGGACGACGCTGGCCACGGCCCTCCTCTCGACCAGCTCGGGGGGTCCCACGACCAGGTCGTAGGAGTCGTCGACGTAGACGACACCGATGCTCAGGACGAGCCTCACGCCCCTTATGAAGTTCTTCTGCCCGTAGACCATGAACGAGCCCTTCGGCAGGTACTCGCCCGGGGGCGCTGCCAGGCTCACCTGCTCCCCCCAGACCCAGAAGACGTCCGCGGAGCTCAGCCCGGCCTTCCAGGCCTTGCTGTAGGAGGCGGCCAGGCAGGCCACCTCCTCGAGGTCCCCCTCGGGGACCTCCCTACCGTTGGTCAGCACGACGAAGACCGGCGCTCCGCGGACGTCGGCGTGCACGAAGACGTCCCTGGGGCCCAGGTACCTCCTGACCAGGAGCTCGTTCTGGGAAGCGTCCCTCCCACCGATGGCCAGGAAGCCGCTGGAGGTCTCGATCCACAGGAACCTGCTGAACCACGCCGTCCTCCTCCGCCTCACCTTCAGGCTCTCCAGCTCGCGCCTGCGGGAGGCGACCTCCTCCAGCTTGCTCCTGAGGCTCCCGACGGTCTCCCTCGCTTTCGACACCTTCTCCCTCAAGCGCTCGCACTCCCTCCTCAGCTCCGCGTACTGCTGCGCCAGGTCTCTGTAGAGGAGGAGCTTCAGGGAGCCCTCCGGCAGCTGGACGGTCACCGAGCCCTCCTCGGGGCTCCCGCTGACGGGACCGCACTCCCGGACGAACTCCCAGCCCCTCTCCTTCACGGTCCTCCTGCAGCACTCCCAGACGGTCTCGACCTCGTAGTAGCGCCTCTCGAGGAGGTCCAGCAGCCTCTCGACCTCGGCTAGGCGCTCCGACATAGCGCTCAGGCTCTCCTCGGCCTCCCTGAGGGTCTTCTCGATCGCGGCCTCCCGCTCCCTGAGCTCGGACAGCTCGGCCTCCCTCAGGACCGCCTCGTCCAGCCTCCTGAAGTACTCGTCGAGGAGCTCGTTCATCGAGCCGTACTCGACAACCCCGGCTCCCCCGGGAAGCCTCGAGGGTCTGAACGGGTGGAAGGAGGCCGGGACCCCGGAGACCAGCACCAGGCACGGGCGGGGCCTCTCGACCACCCCCTCAACGAACCCCCGCACCCTCTCCACGATCCGCGCCAGCCCCTCGACCCCGACCCGCTGGACCTCGGCGGACCGCTCCTCGTCAACCAGCACCTCGTTGACCACCTCCGGCGGAACCCCGAGAGCTCTGACGAGGAGCTGAGCGACGGTCCCCCTAAAGCTTCCGGCGAGCTCCTCGACCTTCGCTCGGTCGACCTCCGCGATGCTCGGGGGGCGGGGCGGTGGGGAGTACCCCCGCCCCACGGCCACGGTCCTGTCCCTGGCCGAGAGCCCCCTGTTGACGGCGAGCACTTTCCCGTCCTCGTCCACGAGAGCGATGACCCCCCTGGGGAGGAGCTCGGAGTAGAGCTCGTAGAGCCTGGAGCCCCTCCTGAACCTCAGGACGACCACCATCTCGAGGTCCAGCTGCTCGACCCCGACCAGCTTCGAGCCCTCGAGGGTCTTCCTGAACGGTCTGACGGTCCTCACGGACTCCGTCGTGAAAACTCCTCCGCAGAGGTGGATCCTCCTGCCGCTCTCGACGAGGAGGTGCCTCGGCTCGCCGCCGCGGTCCAGCTCCAGGATCAGCACGTCCCGAGAGGGCATGAGCACTCTCCTGACGACGCAGCCCTCCAGGCTCCTCAGCTCCCTAACTGCCGCGGCCACGTCGACCGAGGTCATGCTCTGCTTGGGC
>CALKCU010000013.1 GCA_938083005.1 uncultured Sulfolobales archaeon
CTACTCGTGGAGCCCCTCCTCAGCGAGACCCTCAGCTCCTCGGCGAGCCTCCCGACGCCTCCGCTGCTCCCGTATACTATCTTAGCGACATCGATGAGGTACTCGTCGCTGGGGGCCCCGCGACTCAGTCCGAGGCTTATCGCAATGGCCTTCTTCCGCGCCTCTAGGTCTATCCTCGTCTTTATCTCGTCGGCCACTACCTTGCTACCGATGAGCACAGCTATGAAGAACTTGGTCATCCTTTTGAACTTGTCGGAGAGCTCCGGGTAAGCCCTGACGAGGTTCCTCACGGACCTTATAGCCTCTTTCTCGTCGATTAAGTCTAGGTAGTACTCGGCCGTCAGAAACCTGATGACCCTGCTCAACGTAGCCTCGTCCGCCCCGCCCAAGTAGCTCTCGACAGTGGTCCTTATCTCCTCAGGGTCCTCGCGCCTTTTGACAACGGTGACTACTCTATCCAGGTTAATCTCGCTCGAGAAAACCTTCTCGAAGACTCCCCCGAGTTTCCCGAAGGGCAGTCTCATTATGCGCGTGGCCACGATGTAGACGCTGATGAGCTCCTTCTCATACACGTCCTCGGAGAGTCTGATCCCCCTAAACGGCTCAACCTGGACTTCCTCGAGAGACCTCCTGAGCTCCTCTACGACCCACTCCCGGCTTATGCTGCCACCGGCCTCTACCTCTGCCACCATGTCGGCTATTGTGTTGATGTACGCTCTGAGCCTCGCGCGCTTGAGGGGCGCCTCCGCCACTTCGGGTGACCACTTTAGACCGCATTAGCGGGGCTTTTATTTCTAGAGAACAAGAATAGAGAAGGGTCTAAAGCCCGTGAACGTCGACTTCGTGATCACCACCGACAGGAGCATGATGAGCAATCACCACGGGCGCGAGTTTCTCGGCTTCATCGCTACCGGGCCCCCCATATTCCTCCCCGAGGCTCTCTGGCGCTTCGCATGCTGTCCAAAGCCTAGGGTGGACAGGTGGGGAAGGCCCGTAGAGGCTCCCTACGGGCTTAGGAAGGTAGAGGCGGCACTGATAGAGTCCGGCTTCAAGGCTTCAATAATAGACCCGGATCACGTCTTCAGGTACGTGAGGACGGCGAAAGCCGTCCTCATAGGACACCACGATTTCTTCGCCTACGGTCCCCCCTCCTCGGAGTGGTGGCTCCTCACCGGGAGAGTGCCCATCAACAGGAGGCTGTTCACCGAGTTCATGAGCGAGCTCTCCGACTACAAGAGGAGGTACGGCTTCAAGATAGTGGTCGGGGGACCCGCGGCCTGGCAGTGGCAGTGGGAGGAGGACAAGATCGACTCGTGGGGCATCGACACCGTCATTGAGGGCGAGGGGGAGCTCGTGGTCAAGGAGATAGCCCAGAAGATCCTAGATGGTGAGCCCCTGCCGAGGTACGTCCAGGTGGGAGTGGACAGCGTCCCGGAGGTAAGCCAGTTGCCAGCGATAAGGGGCGCGAGCATCAACGGACTCGTCGAGATAATGAGGGGCTGCCCCAGGGGCTGTTCCTTCTGTAGCGTGACGCTAAGGCCCCTGAGACATATACCCCTGGAACTCGTAGAGAAGGAGATCGCGGTGAATGTGTCGAACGGGATAAGCGGGGGCGTGCTCCACTCGGAGGACGTTCTCCTGTACGGGTCGAGCGGGGTCGTGCCGAACGAGGGACCCTTGGTAAAGCTGCACGAGGTCGTCGCCAAGCACCTCAGGAGCGTTGCGTGGTCCCACATCTCCCTGGCTGCCGCGGTTGTCGCAGAGCGCCAGGGCAGACTGCTCAGCAAGATAACAGACATGGTCTACTCGAAGATGGAGCAGGACTACATAGGCGTCGAGGTGGGTATCGAGACGGGCTCCCCGAGACTAGCGAAGATCGTAATGCCCGGCAAGTCCGCACCCTTTCCTCCCGAGAAGTACCCGGAGGTAGTGGAGGAGGCGTTCTCCATAATGCACGAGCTCAGGATAGTCCCGGCGGCCACGTTCATACTCAACATGCCTGGGGAGACTCCCGAGGACGTGGTCAAGACCGTAGAGCTCATCGAGAGGCTGAGGGTCTATAGGTCGCTGATAGTTCCCATGATCTTCGTCCCCATGGGGAAGCTGAGGGGGCAGCGAGATGTGATAGCCAGGGTCAGGATAACTCGCGAGCACGTCGAGGCCATGAAGGCTGCCCTGGACCACAGCCTCATTTGGGCCGAGAGGATAATGAACGAGTTCTACCTAAGGGATAAAACTGTCCTGAGGCTACTGCTCAAGTACTTCATGGCGATGGTCCGGTGGAGGGCCAGCAGCGTATACCGCGAGCTCGAAAACTTCGTGGAGAAGGAGCTAGTCATCCCGAGGGTCTGAGTTCTCCGCAGCTTCTTTCACGTAGAACGGCGACTCCGCTCGAGGGCGACGATGATACGACATGAAGTTGGTCAACCGAGGGCTGCCCCGCTCGATCTCTCCAGCAAGGCGGGCAGCTCCCTCAGGCTACCGATAGTCGGCACGAGGCCTGAGCATATGGCGTTGGGTCTCGCTCCCCTTAGGTGAAGGAGGCCAGTGTAGTACACCGCGCGCAAGCCGCTGCCGAGAGCCCCCAGTACATCCTCGACGCACGCGTCCCCTACGTGTACTATCTCGGAGGGCTTTACCCCGAGCGACTTCACCAGCTTCCAAAACATGGCTCTCTGCGGTTTTACGTGCCCCACGTCGGATGACGAGATCACTACATCAACGTAGTCTGCGATGCCGGCGTTCCTCAAGAGCATCATAACCCCCCTAGTACTAAAGCTCGTGTTGCTAACGACGGCCACTTTCGCTCCCATTCCCTTGAGCGCGGATAGAGCGTCTAGCGCCTCCGGGTTCTCCCTAGGTTTAAACCCGTCCGTAGATACCTCATAAGCGTATGCCACCTCGTTGACGAGCCCGCTGTCACTCCTCAGCCCCAGGCCCGCGAGTATCATCGAAACCAGCTCCATGCTGCTCACGAGAGTCTTGACCGTTCTGAGGTCCACGTATAGCCTGCGGATGTCGTCGATAGGGACTTCGTAGCCCCTAGACCTTAGCGACTCGAAGATAGCCCTTATCCTCATGTCGTTGTACAGCTCTTCGTCCTCGGGCTGCTTCTCCCAGATCAGAGTGAACCAGAGGTCGAACGATGCAGCCCTTATCGTGGAGGCTCACCAGAGAAAGCTAATGGCGGGATCTTATAAGCCATCCATAGTTAACGAACGGCCGCGGAGGAGCCAGCCGGGAAGGGGTCCTACCCCCAGAAGTGCGGAGATGCGGTTAAGCCAGAAACGCTATAAGGTAAAACCTTAAGGGGTTCGAGCCATCGCAAAACGCTATGGAGAGCGTTCTTGCCTCTACGACGGCGCGATCGCTTCTAGCGAGCCGCGTAGCGCACCGCCCTAGTGCTCGCGGAGCGGCCTTCACCGAGGTTGCGGAATGCGCGAATGAGTGAGGGGAGGAGCACCGCCCGAGCTGGTGGAAGATCCAGACGCCCGGGGTGTCGGCGCGGGCAACCACGCGGAGGCGGGACGTCGGTCTCGAGAGGTCTCGGCTAAAACTTAAATATCTTCACATACCCCCTGGTCTAGGTAGCGGAGGGTGTCGTTCAGGCACATAGTGAGGATAGCTGGCGTAGACATAGACGGCGAGATGCCTCTAGAGCACGGGCTAGCAAAGATCAAGGGAGTAGGGCCGAGACTGGCCAGGGCCTGCGCAGTAAAGCTAGGGTTGGATCCCAGGATGAAGGTGGGATACCTTAGCGAGAGAGATGTCGAGAATATCGAGAGCTTCCTGCGAGACCCGATAAGATACGGACTCCCGCCTTGGATGGTCAACAGGAGGAAGGACTACGAGGCGGGTTCAGACAAGCACTTGCTGGGCTCAGACTTGATTCTCACTGTCAAGCAGGACATAGAGAGGGAGATAAAGATTAGGTCGTGGAGGGGAGTGAGGCACTCCCTGGGCCTCAAAGTCCGCGGTCAGCGCACTCACACTACGGGTAGGATCGGTCCAGTAGTGGGGGTAACTAAGGGCAAGTCCAAGCAGAAGTAGGTGGCCGAGTTTGGGAGACCCCAAGAAGCCTAGGAAGACGTGGGAGAGACCGGGCCACCCGTGGATAAAGGAGAGGCTAGCGGAGGAGATGGAGCTCATCGGGCAGTACGGACTGAGGAACAAGAGGGAGCTCTGGAAGGCTCAGACGATACTAAGGACCATCAGGAGCAGGGCGAAGTCCCTCCTCTCCCTCCCGGAGGCTGAGAGGATGGTTAAGGAGAGGGCACTAGTGAGGAAGCTCTACGAGATGGGTCTCCTGGAAAGCGAGAGCAGTACCACAGACGACGTACTGGGTTTAAGCGTCAGAAGCGTTCTGGAGCGGCGATTACAGACCATAGTGTACAGGAAGGGGTTGGCTGGGACCATACACGAGGCTAGACAGTTGATAGCCCACGGTCATATAGCGATAGCGGGGCGCAGGGTGAGGAGTCCCGGTAGGCTGGTGACGAGGCACGAGGAGAACCTGGTCGACTACGCACCTACCTCTCCCTACCGCGAGGGTCGCGCACCGGTAGCCCAGGCGACTCGATAGGTGAGCGCGCATGGGGATGTCTCTGCGAGAACTCAAGTGGGGTATAGTCCACGTATTCAGCTCGTTTAACAACACGATAGTACATATAACGGACCTCAGCGGGGCTGAGACTATCTCACGATGGTCGGGAGGCATGGTTGTGAAAGCCGACAGAGAAAAACCCTCTCCGTATACTGCGATGATGATAGCTTATAGAGCTTCCCAGGAGGCTATGGACAAGGGGGTCTCGGCCGTCCACATAAAGGTCAGGGGGGTCGGTGGCCACGGACCCAAGATCCCGGGTCCGGGTGCCCAAGCAGCCATAAGGGCCATAGCTAGGTCTGGGCTCATAATAGGGAGAATCGAGGACGTGACGCCCATACCTCACGATACCACTAGAAGACCGGGAGGCCGCCGCGGCAGGAGAGTGTAGGGAGGCCGCATGATCAGCGCGGATGTAGTGGAAAAAGGCGAGCTCGAGATAACCCTGGTTCTGCGAGGAGTCCCGCTGGAGTACGCTAACGCGATAAGGAGAGCGGTGATAGAGGAGGTTCCCACCATGGCCATAGACTACGTGGTCTTCCTAGACAACACTTCAGCCCTGAGCGACGAGATCATAGCCCACCGCCTAGCCATGGTCCCACTGAGATCTGATGGGGCCCTCGAGCGCTATAGACGACCGGAGGAGTGCAGAGGAAGTAGTCCTCCTGAGGATTGCTATACGAGCCTGCGCCTCGAGGCTGAGGGCAGGTCGGGTGAGGAGGTGGCGGTCTACTCCAGGGACCTTAAACCCCAGGAGGACCCCGAGGTGGTCCCGGTGTACGGCGACATACCGCTCTTCAAGCTGGGACCCCAGCAGAGAGTGGACCTCGAAGCGTGGGCCAGGCTCGGCAGAGGAAGGGAGCACATCAAGTGGTCGCCGGTCACGGTCTCCGTTCTCACGTATATGCCAAAGATCACGGTGTCTCCGGAGAGGTGCACACTCTGCGGCCTGTGCGCTGAGAGCTGTCCGACTAAGGCGTTAGCTATCGAGAACGGAAGACTTCGCGTTGACGAAAGCAAGTGCACTCTCTGTAGGCAGTGCGTCAAGGTCTGTGAGCCCGAGGCTATAGAGCTTGATTGGCACAAGGACGAGTACAAGCTACGCATAGAATCCTCCGGAGCCCTGAAGCCGGAGAGGATAGTCCTCGAGGCCGTAGCCCAGATCAAGAGAAAGCTGTTAGACTTCCGCGAAGAGCTTGAGAGAGCTCTCTCCGCAAAGGGTGCTGGCTCATGAGAAGAACCGGGCCGACCAACGTAGTCCTAAGAAAGCTCGTCAGAGAGCTGAGGAGTGCGTCTAACCAGCAGGGGGTCGGGATCTGGGACTACGTAGCAGACCTGCTGGAGAAGCCCGCCAGGAGGCGCGTAGCGGTCAATTTGAGCAAGATCAACAGGTACGCTAACCAGGGGGAGTACGTCGTCGTGCCCGGAAAGGTGCTCGGTACTGGAGTGCTCGAGAAGCCTGTGGTAGTGGCGGCCGTCTCGTTCTCGAGAAGGGCCGTGGAGAAGATACGCGGCGCGGGTGGTTCGGCTCTCTCTATAAGGGAACTCGTGCGGCTTAACCCCCGCGGGTCTAACGTTAGGGTGATAGCATGAGCTTGAGCAGGGAGATCCTAATAGATGCTGAGGGTCTGATCCTGGGGAGACTAGCGACTGCGGTAGCCAAGCTCCTCAAGTACGGCTATAGGGTGTACATAGTTAACGCGGAGAGGGCTGTGATAAGCGGGGAGCCCCGCATGGTAAAGGAGTCATACGCTCTGTGGTTCAAGCTCAAGACCTTGCGGAACCCGAGCGAGCGATCGCCCCATAGACCCAGGAGCCCAGTGTCGATAGTGAAGTACGCGGTCCACGGGATGCTCCCGAAGGACCCCTTCCGGAGGCTTCTTCTCCTCAAGAGGCTAAAAGTGTACGTGGGCTATCCTGACGAGGTGAGGAGAATGAGGCTGTGGAAAATCGATATCCCAGAGGCTAAGGCCGGCGGGCTCCAGCGCGGATACGCTACTGTGGGCGAGGTGGCAGAGTACATGGGTTGGAGGGGGAGGAAGTGAGCTCGAGAGCTGAGGCCAGGGAGAGAAAGCTGAGGGTAGTCATAGAGATAGGAAAGAGGAAGACGGCCACGGCGAGGGCCGTCGTAACCCCCGGCAAGGGCAGAGTGTGGGTAAACGGCATCCCGATAGAACTCTACCCCATCGAGCTAGCGAGAATTAAGATGATGGAGCCCCTGCTCCTAGCTGGCGACGGGCTGAGGAGCTCTGTGGACATAAAGGTGAGCGTCTCGGGAGGAGGATACATGGCCCAGGCGGAGGCCACTAGGATGGCTATAGCCAGAGGCTTGGCCAGGTTCACTGGTAGCGAAGAGCTCAAGCAGCTGTTCAGGGAGTATTCGAGGTACATGTTGTCGGGAGACCCGAGGCAGACAGAGCCGGAGAAGTGGATGAGGTACAGCGCTAGGAGATGGAGGCAGAAGTCGTACAGGTGAGTCGCCATGATGTTCCCGGTTAGGTGCTTTACCTGCGGCAAGGTCGTCGGGCACCTCTGGGAGGAGTACGCTAGGAGAGTGTCTAGCGGTGAGGACCCGGGGAGGGTGCTTGACGACCTTGGAGTGAAGAGGTACTGCTGTAGAAGGATGTTCCTGTCGCACGTAGACTTAATAAGCGAGATCATAGCTTACGGGAGGAAGGTGTAAGACTTGAGCGCGCAGAAGCGCTATCTGGACGAGGCCCCGAGGGTCGTCGCGGAGCTTCTAGTGCCCGTAGAGACGTACCTCGAGGCGGGAGCGCACATAGGGACCTACGTCTGCACCAAGTACATGAGGAGGTTCGTCTACAAGGCTAGGCCGGACGGCCCCTACATCCTAGACGTCAGGAAGGTCGACGAGAGAATCAGAGTGGCGGCGAGGTTCATAGCCTCCTTCGAGCCCCGCTCCGCGTTAGCCGTATCCTCAAGACCCTACGGCTTCACTCCGGTTCAGAAGTTCGCGGAGTTTACTGGCGCCAGATCGGTTACGGGTAGGTTCGTACCCGGGACCATAACGAACCCGTACCTAAGCACTCACATAGACGCCGAGGTCCTCATAGCCTCGGACCCTAGAATCGACGAGCAGGCGATAGAGGAGGCCTCCAAGGTCGGCATCCCAGTTGTTGCGATAGCCAGCACCGACGCCAAGCTCAGCAACGTCGACCTCGTCATCCCGGGGAACAACAAGGGCAGGAAGTCTCTCGCGCTCATCTACTGGCTACTCGCTAGGCAGGTGCTCAGGATAAGAGGGGTCCTGCAGCCAGACGGGGACCTGCCGGTCAGCTACGAGGCCTTCGAGACTAAGGTGTCGACCGTTGAGCGTTAGGAGAGCTGTGGTCTCCGGACAGTTCTACGAGGGCTCCCCGGACCGCCTAGTTAAACAGGTAGAGCAGTGCTTCCTGCACAGGCTAGGTCCCCAGGTCCTCCCCAAGGCCGAGCCCTCCCCCGAGAGAGCCAGCCTAGGGTTCGTGGTCCCCCACGCCGGCTACATGTACAGCGGCCCGGTCGCGGCACACGCTTACTACGCTCTGTCCCTCGAGAGAAGGCCTACGACCCTCGTGTTGCTAGGACCGAACCACACGGGGATAGGGCCCTCCGCATCCATATACCCGGAGGGCTACTGGGAGACGCCGCTGGGAAGAGTGCCCGTGGACTCCGACCTAGCGAAGCTCATCGCTAGCGGTAGCAGGTTCGCCAAGCTCGACACGACGGCGCACGAGTACGAGCACTCGCTCGAGGTACAGCTACCCTTCCTGCAGTACGTCCTCAAGAGGGACTTCAGCATAGTCCCGATTACGATCCTAAACCAGTCGCCCAGAGTAGCCGAGGACCTGGCCAGGGCCGTGCTGTCGGCGATCCGGGCGTCCGGGCGGGACCTCTCGGACATCGTGGTGATAGCCACTACAGACCTAACGCACTACGAGCCTCACGACGTAGCGTCCAGAAAGGACCAGCTCGTAATAGAGAAGATACTTCAACTAGACCCCGAGGGGCTGTTTAGAGTCGTCGTAGAGAGGGATGTCAGCATGTGCGGACCCGGGAGCTCTATGGCTCTTATCTACATGGCCAGGGCTCTAAACGCCAAGGGAGCGCGCCTCCTGAAGTACGCTACCTCGGGCGATGTGACCGGCGAGAAGGGCTGGGTAGTGGGTTACGCGTCCATACAGGTTCAGCTATTGTAGAGGCGTCAGGGCCCTCTCGGTTCTTTGACATGGCGAGTGCTCGCGGGCTATACGCGGCGCACTCTCGAGCCCACTCGCTCACACTCTCCGGGGTTCACGGCGGCTCCAGGCAGAGCTAAATGTACCGCCTCACGGCCTCGAGACCGCCCAGGTGCCCGTAGAGGACCTCCTCTAGCACCGGCGACTCTATAAGCCTGTCACCCAAGGCTACGTAGGCCCTCCTCCTTTGAGGGTCGAGCCCGAGCAGGACGTAAACCTGGCTAAACTCGACCGGCGGGTCAGGGAAGCAGAGCTGACTGAGGACTATTTTGAATAGGTCCACGATCAGGCTCCTAGCCCTAGCATCCTGCGGCTTGAGAAGGAGACCCTCAATTTTGCCAGTGCTGATGGACTCGCTGACGCTGTTCAGCGCTCTCTGATAGTGAAGAGGACTACAACCCTCAGAGTAAAGTATGGGGCAGTCCACCGGGGCCGTGGGCTCCACTCTTAAGTCTTTGACTCTCCTCGACAGCAGGAGCATCACCACGTCCTTGCCCAGCGCCGAAGAGAAGAAGCAGTCCAGCAGGACCTTCCCGCTTCGGCACGACGGCCTCACTAGCAGGTGCGGTGCCCACAAGTAGTTGAGTCCCTTTGGAAGCCTAGCCTTGGAGACGCTGACGAACATCTCTGCGCCTACCTCATGGACGCCGGAAAGGTCGGGTCGAGCCGTCCCTTACCTAGCGGTTAGCTTTCTGGCCTCCCTCTCCGTCTCCCGGAGTATCAGTATATCGCCTACTCTCACGGGACCCTTGACGTTCCTCGTTATCACTCTCCCCTTGTCCCTGCCCTCCAGGACCCTCACTCTGACCTGCGTTATCTCCCCCGTGACTCCCGTCCTCCCGACTATCTGAAGCACCTCAGCCGGGAAACCAAACTCCTCTACCACGTTCACTTCGGGCTGGGTCACGTCCACCCTTCTGACTTCACCCACTCTCGGCACCTCCTCTTAGACCCTCGCCCCCGCTTTAAAGCTTTAAAGCGGAGCCCCGCAGTAATGAGGGGGCGACGCATGCCGAGAGAGCGCACGTGCGGCTTCTGCGGTAGGCGGGTAGAGCCCGGCTCCGGGCTCACCTACGTACTTAGGGATGGAACCATCCTCCACTTCTGCTCCAGCAAGTGCTTCAAGAGCTTCAAGCTGGGCAGAGACCCCAGGAGGACTCCGTGGAGCGCCTACTACGTGAAGGCCAAGTGAGCCGGATTGGTCGAGGAACTGGAGTTCTTGCTGATCAAGCCCGATGGAGTTAGGAGGGGCTTGGTAGGAGAGATCATACGGAGGCTTGAGGCGAAGGGCTTGAGAATCACGAGGCTTAAGATGCTTCAGCTGACGCGCGAGTGCGCCGAAAAGTTGTACGACGTTCATAGAGGAAAGGAGTTCTACGAGAAGCTCGTGGAGTTCATGACGTCGGGTCCGGTGGTTGCGGTGCTAGTCGAGGGAGACGGGGCCGTAGAAGTCGTCAGGACGATGATAGGGCCGACGGACGGCAGAAGAGCGCCCCCGGGTACCATAAGGGGGGACTTCTCGACCTCGATACTGGAGAACGTAGTCCACGCCGCCGATAGCGAGGAGAGGGCTAGATACGAGGCGGAGATAGCCTTCGACCCCGGTTGCGACGCTTACGACTACGATCTTTAGACCTCGAGACGCCTAGCGCAGCGGGCCCGCCGGGATTCGAACCCGGGACCTACGGGTTAAAAGCCCGCCGCTCTGCCTGGCTGAGCTACGGGCCCCTCTCTACTGAGACTAGGAAGGGTATTAAGCGCCCAGCTGTGAGCGCCGAGAGACCTAGCGCTCTAAGCGAGGGGGCTTCACGCTTCCGACAGCGCGACCATTCGCTGCGCTGGAAGCTCCCAAACCTCGCGGAAGCAGGAAAGGTTGATGCGCCGTTAAAAGCTTCCAGGTGTTTGTTGCATCGACGAACAGCGGAGGGATTCGAGCGAGGTGCTGAGAGATGCCGTGGAGATACGATGGAGGAGTGAAGTGCCCGGAGTGCGACAACAGAGCGACTATAGTGACGGAGAGAACGGTATCGGACGGCGGTACGAAGACCAGGTACGTCCTGAAGTGCTCCTCGTGCGGCCATCGAGCCGTACTACAAGAGGTGCTAGTAGCCAGGACCGGGGACGGACTCAGAGTAAGGGTTATCGCTCCAGCTGGAGCATCCGCAAGGGGGATGAGGAGCAACACCGGCAAGCCCAAGCCCTCGTTTTAGGTCCGCACTCCCCGCCCAGGTCTAGGCCCCACACCGGTTCCTGGGCTCTTGCGAGGCTTCAAGAGCGCTCCGTCGGTGTTTGGCGAGATCCCGTCTCCGCTAGCGCGACTAGCCCCTACTCTCGGGTCGCCCGGCCCGTGCCTACGTTTATCACTGCGCGCGTGCGGCGGCCCGCTCGAGCGGCGCGGTCCTCTTTAAGTCCTATGAGCGAGATTCTAGTAGGACGCTGCGTATGGAGACCCCGGGAGAGCTGAAGCTGCCCCCCAGGCTGTACCTCATCGCGAAGCACGTCGCGAGCCTCAAGAGGGTTTCGGCAACCGATATCGCTAAGCTGAGCGGTAAACGCGAGCAGGACATAATGAGGGACCTGGCGGAGCTAGAGAGGCGAGGGCTCGTCGCGACCTCGAAGAGGGTCTACTACGTAGTGGAGCTTAGCGAGCGGGGTATGAGATACCTCGAGAGGGGCCTACCCGAGGAGGAGGTGCTGAAGAGGCTCGCTGAGGTCGGGCGGATGCGAGTGAGTGAGCTGAGGAAGCTAGGCCTCGAGGAGGACGAGATCGAGGCGGCCCTGGGGGTGCTCAAAGCTCTCGGCGCCGTCAGGATATCCGAGGGGTACCTGGTTCCAGACGAGGCCGGGAGCCGGAGAGTGCTGGAGTACGCGAGGGAGCTCAGGAGAGCGTTGGAGACCTACAGCTCACCGGCATCCCTGCCGGAGGTACCGGAGTCCTTGAAGGAGGCTAAGAGAAGGGGGCTCGTCTCTGTCCGCAGACGCAAGGAGATCCTGGTAGAGGCCACGGACCTCCTGCTCGAGCGTTTCGATAAGCTGGTACCAGGCGAGGTCGTGACCGTCATCACACCCGAGATAATACGTCTCGAAAGCTGGGACTCGATAGAGTTCAAGCCGTTCGACCTCTCCGTGGAGCCGCCCAGAGTCTCGGTCGCCAGGAAGCATTTCTTCGTCGAGGTCCTCAATTACATGAGGGAGCTGATGCTCTCCCTGGGCTTTGAGGAGGTCAAGGGACCCCACGTCGAGCTAGAGCTGTGGAACTTCGACTCTCTCTTCGTCCCACAGTACCACCCGTCTCGGAGGCCGACCGATGTATACCTGCTGGGCAGGTCGGCTAGCGGAGCGCCCAAGATAGAGAGGCTCCTCGAGGTCGTCGGCAGCTACCACGAAGAGTATAGAAGATACCGGTGGGATCAGTCCAGGGCCCTAAATCTGGTTCTCAGGACCCACTGTACCTCGGTATCCGTTAGGACCCTCTGGGAGCGTGGACCTGGAGAGTATAGAGTGTTCACGATAGATAGAGTCTTTAGACCGGACACTCCGGACCCGACGCACCTAATGGAGTTTCATCAGCTCGACGGCATCATAGTCGGAACCAGGGTTTCATTCAAGGACCTGCTCGAGTTCTTTAGGGAGTTCGCGCGCGGGCTAGGGCTCGGGGAGGTCAGGTTTAAGCCCGCCTACTTCCCGTTCACAGAGCCCAGCGTAGAGGGCTACGTCAAGCACCCGAGGCTCGGCTGGATAGAGGTATTGCCCGGTGGGATGTTCAGAAGGCAGGTGCTAGAGCCCCTGGGCCTCCGGGGGTACAATGTGGCCGCCTGGGGCATAGGCGTGGACAGGGTAGCAATGATACTCCTCGAGATTGGTGACATAAGAGACCTCTATACCGACGACGTGAGAGAGATAGAGAAGATGCCCCTACCGAGGGTGATGTTCGGTGCCGGTCGTATCGGTTAAGCTGTGGGATCTATTCCGCCTGGTGGGGACCAAGCTCGATGAGAGCTCTCTCCTAGGCCTCCTCGACGGTCTGAAGCTCGAGGTAGAGGGGCTAGAGGGCGATACCCTCACGTACGACGCGCCGCACGATAGGCCCGACCTCTACTCAGTCGAGGGGTTGGCGAGAGCGCTGTCCCACCAGCTCGGCATCAGGAGGTCCGCGAGGTACCCGGTGACGAGGAGCGGCTTCTACGTGGACGCTGGAGCCGCCCCGAGTTACAGACCGTACGTACTGATGACGGTCGTGAAGAAGGTAGAGCTCGACGACGAGGCAATCTCCCAGCTTTTCCAGCTACAGGAAAAGCTTCACGTAACTCACTGCGGTAACCGGGAGCTCGTCTCGATAGGCCTGTACGACCTGGACGCGCTGAGCTTCCCCATATACTACAGAGAGGTGGGTACCGCGGCGTTCAGACCCTTGGGATACGACAAGGCTATGGAGGCGCGAGAGAT
>CALKCU010000014.1 GCA_938083005.1 uncultured Sulfolobales archaeon
CTCCCCCGCTAGAGCTGGTCGGCGGGTACCTGGGGATAGTGTTCGTGGCGAGCGTCATGTATGGCGGGAGTTGCCGCTCGGAGGCCTCCGGAGTGGAGCTGAGGGCCTACGTGACTTACCATCCAACTAGGGACATGACGAGGCTCGAGGCTAAAAGACGCGAGAGGGAGAGTGCCATGGAGGTTCTGAAGAGAAAGGATAGGGGTGAAGCGCTCTTCGACGTCCTGGTCCTGGACGGGGAGGTAGTTCCGAGACTCTCGCCGAGGATACTCTACGGAGAGAGCAAGGAGGCCGAGATTGCTAAAGAGATAGTAAATCTCACGGACGTCATGGTCCTCCTGGCCGAGAAGACGAGGACCCCCGTGGTAGGGGTGCTGAAGAGGAGCTACTCTAAGGACGCGCTAGCCGTGCTGGGACGCTTCATCGAGGTCGACCTCAGCGACAGGGCCTTCATGACGTACGTCCTGGAGCCGGGGGAGTTCACGGTCGTCGGGGACTACCGGACCATAGCCCGGGCCTACGAGGGGCTGGTCCGCGAGTACGGTGAGGCGTTCCCCCGGGAGGTCTCGCCCGCTAAGTATAGGCTGGCCTGGCTTAGGTGGATGCTTAGAAACCTGAACGCCGCCGGCAGGATGAGGATGGCCCTCTACAGGCCGCGCGCGGGCTTCATCAGCACGGCGGTCAAGGTGGAGTACGACGCGGCCGGGCTTAGCGATGAGGAGCTCATCTCCTCCGCGGCCTCCGTGAGTGAGGCGACCGGTTTCCCCGCGCCGGTCGACTACGCCGACGCGCTGTCCCAGATATCGGGTGACGCTAGGTTCACGGTCTACCAGCTGGTGCTTCAGAGGATAGGCGAGAGGAACCCGGAGGTCGCGGAGAAGCTGTTCACGCTCGCGAACCCTCAGAAGCTAGGATCCATCGGTCTCAGGACGTAGGGTCCTCAGCGGCACAGCCTGTAGTACCTGACCTTACGTCCTCCCCTGGACCTTACCTCGCTGTAGATCTCGCCCCTCCTCTCCATAGCCTCCAGCAGCTTGTACGTTCCGCGGAGCGTGTAGACGGGAAGCCTCTTCCATATCTCGTACGCCGTGGCCTCTCCGCTGCTCCCGAGTATGCGGACGATCTCCCTGCGCAGACCTACGTTTCCCGATCTCCCGCTCAAGGGGGCCCTGAAGCCTATGGTGACTATAGCTACCGAGCTACCCAAGCTCTCGGCTACGGTAAAGGCGGAGGCGGAGAGGGGCTTCGTCGTCACGCCCCTTCTCCACAGCCTCACGAGAGACTCCAGAACCTCTCCCCCGTCCACCTCAACTATTCTGACAGACCTAGCGAGATCGAGGACGCGGGGTCTTTCGGCGCCCTTGACCGAGGCGGCCACCACCTCGTAGTGAGGCTCCGCACCGGCCTCCTCAAGGTCCCCGAACCCCTTCCAGATGGAGTAGGCGAGGAGCCCCGTCCTCGCGGGGACCACGACCCTCTCCACTCCTAGCCTCCTCTCGTATATCTCGAAGGCTATCGTCTTCAGCCCCTCCACGGTGAGCGGGTTTAGGTAGCCGAGGTGGATGGAGTCCGGGGAGCCTTCTCCGCAGGTCAAGCGCGCGCTCCTCGCCCTGATCAGGGAGGCTACGTCCGAGTAGTCCAGGGAGAGGGGGTCGTCCACCACCACCTCGACGGTCGAAATCCCGTCGAGGTAGTGGACGAGGGAGTTAGAGAAGTCCTCTTCGAACCTCGTCCTAACCCCCGGGATGCCTCTGGAGAGCACGTAGCTCGCGATAACCGAGGAGGCCCTGTCCGAGTACGTGCCCGTGGGGTTCCGCTGCTCGTTCTTGATGAGCACGCTCTCGAGCCTGCTCACCGGGGTCAGCCCCTCTCCCTTGGAGACCACGCTCTCCAGCTTAGGGAGGAGGGATCTATACCTCCAGATTCCTGGCCCCCTCTTATCGATGCTGAACCTGCCGTCGGGATACCTGAAGACCGTGGGCCCTCCGCAGCTGGGGCAAGTGAAGACCTCCCCGTCGTACACTCTCCCGCAACTGGAGCAGACGAGCAGAGTCGAGGGTCCTTCCCTACCCAAGCCTGGGCTCCGCCACCCCGAGCGTGCGGTGGAAAATATCGTCACGGCCTGACGCGTCGTTGCGGGTCAGCTCTGCCCCCATTACGCTGGACTCTCTCCCCTCTATCATGGAGAGGCCCTCGAGGCGAGGGGGCCCGTGTTTACCCACATTAACTAGAAAGACGCGCCGCTTTCTTTGGGAGCCTTCAACTCCCCAGTCGCGTACGTCAAGCTCGACGGTAATACGCTTTAACGGCGTTAAAAGCAGTATTACTTGCGACGTTGCTTTATACCGCTGTATCACGTAATACCTAATGTCGTCTCCACCTTGGAGCAGACCTGTTCTCATCGAGAATTACGTTGCCCGATCGTACCAGATCTTCGAGACTGATATATTTTCCTCGTTATCAGAAAAGCGACGGTGGTATCTCTGCCTCCTCAGAGGCTCTACGGCTACACAGGGAGGATTCTCGAGATAGACCTCACGCATAAGAAGGCCATCAAGATCGAGACGCCCAGGGAGCTCGCTCGCGACTTCATCGGGGCCAGGGGCTTCGGAGCCAAGATCCTGTGGGACAGGATGAAACCCGGTACCGACCCCCTGTCCCCCGAGAGCGTCATGGTCGTCTCGTGGAGCCCCTTCACGGGCACCTCGGCCCAAAGCTTCCACAAGGTATTCGTCATGTTCAAGTCCCCGCTGACCGGTGCGTACTTCAGGTCCGTCGGCGGGGGCTTCTTCGCTGCCGAGGCCAAGTTCGCGGGCTACGACGCGATAGTGATAACCGGGAGAGCTGAGAAGCCCACCTACGTATGGATACGCGACGACGAGGTCGAGTTCAGGGACGCTACGCACATGTGGGGAGCCACGGTCGATGGCGCTGTCGAGATGATAAGGGACGAGACCGATAAAGAGGCGAGGGCGCTAGCCATAGGTCCAGGCGGAGAGAGGCTGGTGAAGATAGCCTGCGTCGTGACCGACGACTACAGGACTCCCGGTAGAGGGGGTAGCGGGGCCATCTGGGGCGCCAAGAACCTCAAGGCGATCGCTGTCAGGGGCACCAAGAGGCCCGAGCTCTTCAAGCCGGACGAGTTCGGAGAGCTCGTTAGAGAGCAGGTCGAGGTGTTCAAGAAGAGCCCACTCCTCGACCCGTTCCAGAGGCTCGGCACCAACTCTATAGTGTACCAGTTCTACACTCTCGGCCACCACCCGACCTACAACTTCAAGAACATCGAGCTCGAGAACGCCGAGGTCTGGAGGCCCGAGGTCCTGGAGAAGTACATAGTGAAGCACGTAGGCTGCTTCGGCTGCATGATCAGGTGCGGGAAGAGGTGGAAGCTGACCAAAGGACCCTTCGCGGGCCTGTACCACGACTTCCCGGAGTACGAGACTCACTGGTCCATGGGTTCAACGTGCGGAGTCACCAACCTGGAGGCCATAGCGTACGCTAACATGCTCTGCGACAAGTACGGTATCGACACGATATCCGCCGGAAACCTGGTAGGGTTCGCCATGGAGCTCTACGAGAAGGGCATAATATCGGAGAGGGAGGCGGATGGCCTTAGGCTCAGGTGGGGCGACCCCGACGTACTCGTCGAGCTCGTGAGGAAGATAGCTCTGAGGGAGGGTATAGGCAACGTACTGGCCGAGGGTGCGGTCAGAGCCGCTGAGATAATCGGCAGGGGCGCTGAGAAGTACGCGATGCACTCGAAGGGCCTAGAGCTGCCGGCCTACGATCCGAGGGCCGCCAAGTCCCACGGGCTGAGCTACGCTACGTCCAACATAGGGGGTAGCCACATGATTGGATGGAACAAGTACGAGATCCTGGGAATGCCGGAGAAGGTCGACCCGCTGACCGTTGAGGGTAAGGGAGAGCTGACGAAGAGGGTCCAGGACCAGATAGCGGCCTACGAGGCAGCTGGCTGGTGCGCCTTCGCCGAGCTCGTCCAGACAGCCGGCTACGGGAGCGTGGAGAAGACCATGGACTGGATGGCCAGGGCCCTCTACGCCGCCACGGGCGTAGAGGAGTTCAAGGACCCGAAGCACATCTGGCTAGTCGGTGAGAGGGTATACAACCTAGAGAGGGCCTTCAACGTCCGCGAGGGCTACACCAGGAAGGACGACTGGCTACCCGAGAGGTTCCTCAGGGAACCGTTCCCGAGGGCCCCCGCGAAGGGACAGATATTCGAGCTCGACAGGCTACTCGACGACTACTACACCGTTAGAGGCTGGGACTTGAAGACCGGCACACCGACGAGGAAGAAGCTCGAGGAGCTGGGGCTCAAGGAGGTAGCAGACGAGCTCGAGAGACTGGGGAAGCTCCCAGCTTAACCCCCTTTAGCCTTTAGCTAGACAGACCTTAACAAATCTTTTTACCCTCCCTAAGCGCCTACCTGCTGGGGACCAGCTGTGAGAGTCTATGTGGAGTTCTTGGGCTACGCGGCCGAGAAGGTGGGCAGGAGGTGGATGTGGCTTGAGGCGGAGACTGGTTGCACCCTGGGGGATCTCTTCGCTAAGCACCTGGGCTCGACCATAGGAGCAGAGCTGGCCAATGCTCTTACCGAGGCGTTCACGCGCCGGGAGCTGGCGGTGGCGGTTAACGGAAGGCTCGTAGACCGCTTGGAGCACGTCCTGGAGGACGGGGATAGGCTTCTAGTGTTCCCCATAGCGGCCGGGGGAGCGTAAGAGAGCGGAGAGCCCCGCAGATCGCGGACCGTCGCTTTACGCTCGCTTACCAAAGCCGACGTACTTAAGCCTCGCTCCGCAGATCCTGGGGTAGCGGGGCTTGGGCGCTCCGGGTGCGGAGATCCTGAGAGGGATCCACCTCATCAGGGGGAGAGTATCGAACATCTACCTGGTGGAGACGACCTCTGGCGCTCTGCTGGTCGACGCAGGCACTCCCGAGGACCCGGAGGGGGTACTGGGCTATCTGAGGGCTATGGGGCTCGAGGTCGGAGTGATCTTCGTGACCCACGCGCACTGGGACCACGTGGGGGGCCTAAAGAGGCTCAGGGACGTCACGGGAGCGAGGGTGGCCGCTCACAGGGAAGAGGCCCCCTACGTGCGCGGCGGGGGTACCGCGAGGAGGAGGTTCGAGCCCGTCGACGTAGACGTAGAGGTTGAGAACGGGACCGATATCCTGGGACTCCTCGTTATACACACTCCGGGGCACACTCCTGGAAGCTCGTGTCTTCTCGATGGAAAGAAGAGGGCCATTCTCGTGGGCGACCTGGTCTACGAGGAGGGGGGAAGACTCTACGAGATGCACCACCACTACTCGCGCGACCCCCACATGAACAGGAAGTCCATAGCCAGGCTGCTGGAGTACGACTTCGACCACGTGCTGCCCAGCCACGGGAACCCCCTGCTAGGCGAGGGCAAGGACGCTCTGAGGCGCGTGGTCGAGAGCTTCTCGCAGTAGGGGTCCTGGGCCGTCGGGAACGTTCCCGACAGCCCGGGGTCCCGAGCCTCGGTGCCCTAGCTAGAGAGAAAGGGGGTTAAGCTCGGCGCGGAGCTTTCTAGACTCGGCTCGCCGCTAAGTAGTCATACGCGAGGAGGGCGTAGAGAGCCGTACCCTTCCACAGCACCTCCTCGTCGACGTCGAACCTGGGGTGGTGGTGCGGGTAGACTACCCCCCTGCTCTCGTTCCTAATACCGAGGATCACGAATGCCCCCTGAGCCTTCTGCAGGTAGAAAGCGAAGTCCTCGGCGCCCATGCTCATGGGGGCCTCGGCCGTCGGCCCGAGCTTGCTCGCGACCCTCATGACGAAGTCGGCGAGCTCCGGCGTATTCACTACGGGGGGATACGAGATCCCGGCGATCTCTACGCTTCCCTCGCACTCCCAGGCCGCCGCGTAGTGCTTAACCACGGACTCTATCCTGGCCAGCAGCCTATCCCTCAGCCCTAGGTCGAAGACTCTGAGGGTCCCGTGGATCTCGACCACGTCAGGTATCACGTTGGCTGCTCTGCTCGCCTCTATCCTGGGCGTGGAGATGACCGCGGGAGTGAACGCGTCCACGTTCCTTGTCACTATCTTCTGGATCGCGTTGTATATGTCCGCGGCCGGTACCGTGGGGTCCCTCGCCAGCTCTGGGTGAGCCGCGTGACCCCCCTTACCCCTTATCCTTATCACGAACCTCGTCGAGGACGCGTTCATGGGTCCCCTCTTGGTGGCTATGACTCCCGAGGGGAGCTCGGACCAGACGTGGATCCCGAAAACCGCGTTAACGTCGTCGAAAAACCCCTCCTCCACTATCCTCTTCGCGCCGGCTCCGCCCTCCTCAGCCGGCTGAAAGACCAGCTTAACTGTGCCCGCGAGCCTGTCCCTGATTGCCGACAGCACTCTGGCGGCCCCGAGGAGCATGGCCACGTGAGCGTCATGACCGCACGCGTGCATCTTCCCGGGGACCCTGGACCTGTACGGGACGTCGCTCTCCTCCTGTATGGGGAGAGCGTCCATATCCGCTCTCAGCGCCACTACCCTGCCCCCGCCCGCCCTCATCATCCCGACGACGCCAGTACCAGCTGCCCTATGTACCTCGAAGCCGAGCCTCATCAGCTCTTCCTCGACCAGCTTCGCGGTTCTGTGCTCCTCGAACGCCAGCTCCGGGTAGGAGTGTATATCCCTCCTGATACTGACGACGTAGTCGCTGAGGGATCTCGATAGCTCTACCACCCTCTCCTCCACCGGGTCCAGATCCACTTTAACCACAAGGAAAGGTTTTGGTCTGAGAGTAATAAGGGCTCGAAAGGAGGGCTGGAGCCCGGCAGATCACGCCACCGGGGACTAAGGGTGGGGACCCCCTCAAGACCTACCATGCCTGGCGGAGAGGCGCGTCTCCCGGGTCAGCCGACCTAACCACGCCGGGGCTCCCGGTTATGGTTGTGGTAGAGCGTTAAGCCTCCCGGAGATGCGGGTTACGGTTTTCCGCGATGCCGGGCTGGACACCGAGGCTCCAGGAACCTATCGAGAGCGTCCGGTATCCCGACCGTCCCCCGAGCCCGACCAGCCAGCTTATTAGCTGGTCGCTCGGTGGAGAAACGGTGGAGTACTTGAAGATCGGAATCTACGGGTTCGGAGCCGTCGGGAGGCTAGCCTCCAGGCTCGCGCTCGAGAGGGGGCACGAGATAGTGGGGGTCGTAGACATAGACGAGAGGATAGTCGGTAAGGACGCTGGAGAGATCCTGGGGGTTGGCAGACTCGGTGTCGAGGTGACGAGGGACGCGGAGGAACTCGCCGACGCCGACGTGGTGCTCCACGCCACTGGTTCCTACCTCGACAGAGTCTTCGACCAGATAGCGTCGGTGGTGAGGATGGGGGTCCACGTGGTCTCGACGTGCGAGACCCTGTCCTACCCCTACTACAGGTACCCGGTCCTCGCTCTGAGGCTCGACGAAATCGCGAGAGCGTACGGAGCCGTCGTGATAGGGACCGGCATAAACCCCGGCTACCTCCTGGATTCTCTAGTCGTGGTTCTCGCAGCCTCCGTCCCGACCGTCAGGAGGGTAAGGGCTCTCAGGAGCCTAGACGCGGCCAGGAGGAGGGAGCCGTTCAGGAAGAAGATAGGCGTCGGGGAGGACCCGAGGCTGGTCGAGGAGAAGCTCGCGCGGGGCGAGATAACGGGTCACGTAGGCTACGCCGAGTCAGTCTACCTCGTAGCCCTCGCTGGAGACCTCAGCCTCACTAGGGTAGTGGAGCACCAGGAGGCCGTCCCTGCCGAGAGTGACGTCGAGTCGGCCGGGATCAGGGTCTCTAAGGGCATGAACAGGGGGATCAGGGGCTACGGAGCCGGCTTCGTCGGAGACCGAGAAGTGGTAAGGATAGAGTTCGAAGCCTACGTCGGAGCTCCCGAGTACGAGGAGATAGAGATAGAGGGTCAGGAGTACTCGGTCAAGTGGAGAAGCACGGGAACTCCCGGAGACCTCGGCACGGTCACTGTAGCCCTGAACGTGGCCGAGAGGGTTCCTTACATGATGCCGGGGCTCAGGCTAATGACCGACATGCTACCGTTCAAGATCAGGTTCGCTGGAGGATAGCGGCATGGGGGACTATTCGATCATAGAGGAAAGGCTAGGCGGCCTGATCGGGGGTCTCGAGAGCGAGTACACCAGGAGGACGCCGAAAAGCAGGGAGCTCTTCGAGAAGTCGAAGAAGCTCATGCCCGGAGGAGTCTCCTACGCCATCAGGTACTTCAGGCCCCACCCAGTGTTCGTCCGGAGGGCCGAGGGGACGAGAGTCTGGGACGTAGACGGGAACGAGTACGTCGACTACTGGATGGGGCATGGGACCCACGTCCTGGGGCACTCACCGAGCTTCGTTCTCGACGCCGTCGGGGAGGCCCTGAGGGTAGGAACCCACCTAGGCTACGAGAACCCCTACGCTCTCGAGTACGCCGAGCTGCTGACGAAGGTGGTACCCGGGCTCGAGATGGTTAGGTTCACCAACAGCGGGACCGAGGCCAACATGTACACCCTCAGGCTGGCCAGGGCGTTCACGAAGAGGAGGTACGTGGTCAAGATCGAGGGGGGTTGGCACGGGGGCTACGACGCTCTCCACACCGCGGTTTCACCGCCGTTCACAGGCCCCGAATCGGCTGGGCTACCCGAGGAGTACTTGAAGTATACTCTCGCAGCTCCCTACAATGACTCGGAGGCCGTTGAGGATCTGCTGAGGAGGTACCCCGTCGCGGCAGTGTTTGTCGAGCCAGTCCTCGGAGCGGGGGGCTGCGTGGGGCCGGTGGAGGGCTATCTCAGGGAGCTCAGGGAGCTCACGTACAGGTACGGCTCCCTGCTCGTCTTCGACGAGGTGATAACCGGGTTCAGGCTGGCCCCGGGAGGAGGGCAGGAGTACTTCGGGGTGAGGGCCGACCTAGTGGTCCTCGGTAAGGTGGTCGGCGGTGGACTAGCGGGCGCCGGAGCCTTCGGCGGCAGAGCAGAGATAATGGAGATGCTGGACCACCTGAAGATACCGGACCCGAGGTCTAGAGCGTTCCACGGCGGGACCTTCGTCGGCAACCCGGTCAGCATGATCGCCGGTTACACGCTGGTCAAGCGCCTCTCCGAGAGCAGGTCCCTATACGAGACCGCCAATAGCCTGTGGGATGAGTTCAGGAGGGGAGTGGACAGGGTCTGCGAAGAGCACGGAAGTATATGCTGGACCACCGGAGCGGGCACTATGACTGGGATACACTTCACGAGGGTCAGGCCGAGGAACGGCAGGGAGGTCTACGAGCTCAGATGGAGCAAGCTGGTGGAGTACGCGTTCCACCTCTACGCTAGGCTGAGCGGACTACTCTACATCAGTGAGAAGCTAGTGCACCTGCTACCCTCTCTGATCCACTCCAGGGAGGAGATAGAGCTGTTCGCTAGGACCTTCGAAGGCTTCCTAGGCAGGATATCCAAGGCGTGAAGGCGGGAGAGGCTTCGCTGCTTCAGCGCCACGATCCGTTGGCCTTCTTATACCGCTGGCGAGAGGATGCTCGGTGAGAGAGCTGGAAGCGGAGGTCTTGAGGGTCAAGAGGCTCGAGGGAGGCATCTTGGGATTCGAGGTCAGCTTGCCCAACTCTCCGCCCCTCATAGTCGTCCTGGGTAGAAGAGCCTTCGTGGCTTGCGGACTCCTAAACATAGAAGTCGCTGAGAGGCTGAATGTGCCGTGCGCTCGAGTGGTCGGAGTGAGGAGCGTGGAGGACGTGCTGGAGAAGGAGATAGCCGAGGCGACCACCAGAGCCAGAGAGCTCGGGATATTGCCTGGGCTTAGGGTCAAGGACGTCCTGGACAAGCTGTAGCCCGCTGAAAGGGCCCCAGCAGCTCGTCCGTTCTTGAGCCCTTCAGCCTCTGGGTAGACGCAGCTTATCCGCAGTTCTCGCTCGGACTCTCCTAGAGCGAAGTCTCGATCGCGGCTACGAGGGGTCAGCGGGGAGCCTTCGGCACCACGTGGTGCCTCTTGCACCTAGCCTCGTAGCTCTCTCGACCCCCCACCATGACCCTGGGGCTTTCGTAGGGAGCTGGTCTGCCGTCGAGGAGCCTCTGGGTCCTGGTAGCCGGCCTACCGCACTTCCTCCCGCGCTCGTCCGTGTAAGTGCAGACAGCCCTCAGGACCCTTATGTCGTCGGCATAGGGCAAGATCTCCTTGACTATCTCCCAGGGCTCGCCCCTGAAGTCCAGGTTGAGAGCGGCCACTATGACCAGCCTCCTCTCGCTAAGCTCCAGCAGGAACCGCGACAGCTCCCGAGAGTGCTCGAAGAACTGGAACTCGTCTATCCCGATCACATCGTGCTCGAGCAAGAGGTCTGCCACTCTAGAGATCCCCGCGTAGCTAGGCTCCACGACCAGAGCCTCCATCTCGAGCCCGTCGTGACTGACCACCTTCTGTACAGAGTACCTGGTGTCCGTAGAAGGCTTGACGAGGATCACCCTGTAGCCTGCTATCGCGTACTTCCTTAGGACCCTGAGGAGCTCCGTAGTCTTGCCCGAGAACATGGGGCCCACGATCGCGCGTAACCCCTCCGGCAACACTCCCCCAGCTTCGCTAAGCGGGGTCTCCCCTTAAAACGGTGCTGGCTCCAGACCCTTCCCGAACTCAGCCGCGCGGACACCGAGCCCGGACTCGGGGGCATATATTTTCCACCGCGATAGACCGCCGCGGCTACGAACATGAGCGCGGAGAGGACCTCGCAGATCAAGTCCAGGTCCCTAAGGTTCGCGGAAGAGAACTACGAGAAGTACCTGAGGATGCTCGGGGAACTAGTGTCCTACAGGTCCGTCTCGGCCTGGGAGGGCGAGGACGTTAAAGCTTGCGCCGAGCACTTAGCGGAGCTGCTCCGCGAGAGAGGCTTTAAGGCGTTCCTGAGGTCGGCCGGAGGAGCTCCGGTAGTCCTCGCCGAGGCCGGTGCAGGCTCTAGGACTGTCCTCATGTATAACCACTACGACGTTCAGCCGCCGGATCCTCTCAAGCTGTGGGAGACGGACCCCTTCAGGCTCACCCTCAGGGACGGGCTAGTCTTCGGTAGGGGGGTCGCGGACAACAAGGGGAACATAGTAGCCAGGATAGCCGCCCTCGACTCCCTGGCCGACCACCTAGAGGAGCTAGACCTGAGGGTGAAGCTCTTGATAGAGGGTGAGGAGGAAGTGGGGTCCCCGACTCTCCGCAGGGTAATCGAAGAGAATCTCGACTGGGTCAGAGCCGACGGAGGCATTTGGGAGACCGCGTACGTCGGGAGGAGCGGTTCCCTCAGGATACCTCTCGGATTCAAAGGAATGCTCTACGTCGAGATACTGCTCAGGGGACCCTCCAGGGACGTCCACAGCGGCAGCGCGCCGCTGATCCCCAGCCCCGTGTGGAGGATGGCCAGGCTCCTGACGAGCCTGAAGACCGAGGACGGGATCGTCCGGATACCAGGGTTCTACGAGGACGTCGACGGGGAGTTCCTGAGGGAAGCCGAGGAGCTGATAAAGAGGATGAGCTATGGGGAGCTGGAGGAGCTTAAGAGGGAGCTGAACCTCAAGGAGTTCGTGAGAGGCCTAAGCGGGGAGGAGGCCCTAAGGGAGCTCTACACGAAGCCCTCCCTGAACGTCTCCGGGTTATACTCCGGGTACACAGGAAGGGGGTCCAAGACCATAGTGCCCTCGGTAGCCGGGGTCAAGATAGACATAAGGCCGGTCCCCGGTCAGAAGCCCGAGAGGATCCTGGAGAGGCTCAGGGAGTATCTAAACTCCCTCGGGTTCTCGGACGCCGAGGTGGTGGTCCATAGCATGTACCCGGCGGGCTACACGAAGCCCAGCGAACCCGTAGTGAGAGCGTCAGCAGAAGCGGCTATGGAGGTCTACGGAGCGGACCCGGAGCTCGCGCCACTCTCGGGGGGCTCCGGTCCCATCTACATCTTCACCGACGTAGCTCGCGTGCCTATGACGGGGGCTGGCGTGGGCTATTACGGTTCCAGAGCACACGCGCCAAACGAGAACATCAGAGTGAGGGACTTCATTCTGGGAATAGAGCACGTGGCCCTGACACTGGCGAACTTCTCGTCGCTCGCCTCGAGAGGAGCCAGGGAGGTTTAAAGGGTCTCACCGACTCGGAAAGGAGCAGCGCTAGCCGAGGGACCTATCACGACCCCCTAGAGGCTTTCCACCGGGGTCTTCTTCAATGTAGGGCTCCGCGAATCAGAGAGGCTTTCACGAGGGCACTGCTAAAGGTACCTCAGTACGCTCCTGTACTTCCTTAGGTAGAGCTGGTTCCTCTCCCTACCGCCCGGGACGTTGACGCTGGTCCAAACCTCCGGCTCGTAGCCTCGGTCTACGAGGAGCTCGACTGCTCGAGCGTTTATCGCGTGGACTACGAACGAGTTCACGATGGTGGACACCGGAAAGACGCGCGGACCCCCGGGTATCTCGTAGGCGGCGTCGCCCTCCGGGACCTTATTGTCCACCACAACGTCGACCACCTCGTAGAGCCTCTTCCCGTAGGGGTTCTCGGGTGGTAGCCTCCTGGAGTACTCGAGGGAGGTCACTCCCACGACCCTCATCCCCCTAGACTTCATCTCGAGGGCCATCTCCACGGGCCCGGAGTTCTTCCCCGAGTTACTCACGATTATACCTACGGAGTTCGGGACCACGTCTATGGACTCGATGAGGGCTCTAGCATAGCCGGGGACCCTCTCCAGGTAGCTGGCCCTGGTGGCCGACGGTATCCCCATGAGGGAGAGGTCCACTATCGGGAGCGCTCTGACCAGGCCGCCGGCCCTGAAGAAAGCCTCGAGGGCTACCAGCGCGGAGTGCCCAGTCCCGAAGAGGTACTCCAGACCGCCTGACGCCATCGCTCCCGCCACAGCCTCCGAGGCCCTCTCGAGGCTCTCCGCCTCCTCCGCTACCACGCGCGAGATTATACCTGTGACCAGCTCGGCCAAGCGCTCTGCCGTGCCTAGCTTTCCTGCCACCATGGATGGCACACGTATAGACGCGCTCGAGAGGTAAAGAGCCCGAGGTTACGTAAGCGAGTGCGCGGACTCTACCCCCTCGCTACAGAACCGGCGAAATCCTCCCGAGCGTAGACGAGCCTCCCCCCGACGAAGGTAGCCGCGACGCTCATGTCGCTTCCCAGAATGACCAGGTCGGCCCTCCTCCCCGGCGCTATAGTGCCCAGCTCCGACGCCATCCCCAGGGACTCGGCTGGCGCCCTCGACGCCATGTAGAAGGCCTGGTCGAGCCGGTACCCCAGGGAGAGGACGTTCCGAAAGGCCCTATCCATGGTCAGGGTGCTACCAGCGAGGATCTCCTTACCCGCTAACCTAGCTATGCCACCCGCGACCTCTACTCTCACGTCCCCCAGCTCGTAAGTGCCGTCCGGGAGCCCGGTCGCGGCGATGGAGTCCGTCACGAGCACCACCCTGCGGTGCCCGGCGTAGTCTATGGTGAAGCCAACGACCTCGGGCACCACGTGGACGAAGTCTACTATCAGCTCCAGGTGGGCGTTGTCCGCCCTGAGCAGCGCGAGGGCCGCTCCCGGAGATCTGTGATGGATCCCGCTCATGGCGTTGTAGAGATGGGTCGCTTTTGACGCTCCCGCGATTAGAGCCTCGACCGTCTTGGAGTACGTGGCCTTCGTGTGCCCTATCTGAACCACTATGCCTTTCACAGCCGCGCTCCTTACGAGCTTCAGGGCTCCGTCCACCTCGGGCGCCACGGTTACGGATCTCACCAAACCTCCCGAAGCCTTCACGAGCTCCTCTAGCTCGCTCACGTCCGCGGGCCTCACGTACTCCGGATTCTGAGCTCCCGCCATCTCCGGGTTCAGGAACGGGCCCTCCAGGTGAATCCCTAGGATCCTCGCGCCTCCCGCACGTCCAGACGCCTCCAGGACCCTGCGGCAGAACCTCACTAAGTCCTCCCGGGGGAGAGCTACCGAGGTCGGAACGAACGAGGTGACACCGAACCTCGGTAGCTCCTCGGAAAGCTTAGCGATCTCTTCCACGGTGGCTTTGACTAGGTCGACCCCGAGGGCGCCGTGGATGTGAGTATCTATGAACCCGGGACCCACGGTGAGGCCACCGAGGTCGAGCTCCTCTAGCCCCTCTGCGGACCTGTAGGGCTCCTCCCCTACGCTGGTTATCACCCCACCCTCGATAACCACGTACCCAGATCGTATGAGCCCGTGGGGGGTCACGACCGCGGCCCTCCTCAGGACCACTCCTCCGGGGTCCGGCACGGAGCTACCACCTGTAGGACGTGATGAGTGCCGCCTCTAGCACGTCCTCAACAAGCGTCACCGCTATCTCTACCTCGGAGAGGAGTGGAAGGAGAGGTGGTACGGATACCGTCATCAGCTCCTTCAGCTCTCCCCTAAGCTTCGAGGCCCTAGCGAGGTTCGAGAGTATGTGGTCGGGAGAGCATCCGTATAGGTAGCACTCGACGGCTTCGTGGCTCAGATCCCTGACCCTGGCGTAGAGGTCCGCATAGTCCTTAGAGATCGCGGAGAGCTCCTTGATGCGGTGCGCGGATCTATCAACGCAGTCGGAGAGGTCTTCGAGGGCCTTGGCTACCAGCACGTCTAGGATGCTTTTAACGAGGACCTCGCTCTCTAGCCCCTTGCTCAAGGCCTCCGCTACGACCCTTTTTACCGTGAGCCTGATCGCGAGGTGCGCCATGGCGTCGAGCTCTTCCTCTATCCTGTGAATCTCCTCCCACACCTCCGCAGAGAGCCCCCCCAGGTTCTCGGAGAACAGCTTGAGGGCTTCCCCGACCCTCCCGACCATCGCCTCGAGCACCTCCTCCGGGCTCGCGCGAAGCTCCCTGAAGCTGATGGCGGCTCCGCTCCGGGTCGGCTCGACCGAGGCTAACTCGTTTGGCACCGAGGTTGAATCTAAGGACTCTCCTGGGCTGAGAGTGACGCTGGTTAGGCCGGCCGAGTATAGCGCTAAAATCACCTTGGAGACCAACCTGCCGTCCAGCCCCCGGGGAAGACCAACGCTGGCGCTCAGCTTGGGCGGGGCTCCCCGAGGAGTTCTGAGAGGAGCTATGGTGAGAGTACCGTCGTCGTTCAACACCGCGTAAACCGAGTCCCCGGGGTTTATCTTGAGGAGGTGAACCCACTTCTTAGGTATAACAACCGCGTAGGATCTCTTTCCCACTCTCACGACCTTCCTGACAGCAGACCTCAAGAGCAGCCCCACCCCCTCTCGCAGACCAGGGTAATAACGTGTCTTATCCCCAGTCCGGGACCGGCCGCGGGAGGGCCCGCACGAGTCTGTAGTAGCTGGGAGAGCTGACGACAGCAAGCCCTGAAGCTTCTCTGAGCCCTCACGACCGCCAGCACCGAGGGTTGCGAAACCTGGAGCGCCGCTTTAAATTCTGTGGCGTGTCGCGTGTTCGGTGGTCAGATTGCCGGCCAGGTTCACGGGAGTGGTTCCCGCGCTGGCCGTTCCATTCAAGGGACACGAGATAGACTTCGACCTACTAGCCGAGCACCTGGACAGGCTCGTCAGGGCCGGCGTCGACGGGTTCTTCACCATCGCGACGACCGGGCTCGGCCACGCCATGGGGATAAAGAGCAAGCTCGAGCTCGTGAAGTACGTGGTCGAGAACAGGGGCTCGGCGTTCGTCATAGTCAACGTGGCCTCCATAGAGTTCGAGGAGATAAAGGAGCTCGTGAGGGCTTCGGAGAAGTACGGCGCCGACGCGGTGGCGTCCAACGTCATGTACTACTTCAGGGTCGACGAGGAGGGCGCTCGCAGGTTCTTCACGAAGGTGGCCTCCCTAACCGAGCTCCCGTTCTTCGTCTACAACATACCACAGAACACGGGCTACAACGTAGATCCTAGGCTCGTAGGAAGACTCAGAGGGGAGCTGAGGAACCTTGTGGGAATCAAGGACAGCTCGGCGAACATCCTCCAGGTGGCCGAGCTCGCCGCGATAGAGGGATTGGCAGTCTTTAACGGGGCCGACGAGCTCACGCTCCCGGCGCTGGTCGCTGGCGCCAGGGGGTACGTGTCCGCTCTGGCTAACGTATATCCCGAGCTCTTCGTAGAGCTTTACAGGGCTTACACCGAGAGGGACTACGGTAGGGCCCTAGAGCTCTACAGAAGGATCCTGTCGGTAGCCGTGGACCTGAAGGCTTTGCCCCTGAGCCTCTCCGTGTACGGTAGCCTCTCCGCCGTCTACGGTAGAGAGTTCGGCCTGATGGAGGTGTTTAGGCCGCTGAGGGAGGACGAGGCTAAGAGGATCGCGAAGGTCGTTGGAGAGAAGCCCCGGTAGCCGCGTACTCTGGGTGTCAGCCCACGAGAGCCAGCAACAGCGCTGGGCGAGCCTTTGCCAGACCGTAGTGGTTCTCCGCAAGCTACAGATGAGGCTGTCGAGGGCGCTATCCACCGGCGAACAAAAACTGCTCGAGAGGTCTCGCAGCTCAGAGAAGCTCATTCGGGCTCGAGGGATATGGCTCCAACGGGGCAGGCAGTCCTCGACTGCTCGGCGCAGTCCTTCAGGTCGTCCGGTATCCTCCCCTCGTTGGGTTGAGCGCCCCTGAACTCCCTGACTATCTGAGCCTTCCCGTCGGGACCCGCCTCGAAGACCCGTGGGCACAGAGCATAGCAGACCCCGTCGGCTATGCAAAGGCCCCAGTCTATCCTAACCTTTAGGGGCATTTTCTCACCGACACAAACTCTCGGCTGGACTAAATAAGCTTTCGGGCCCCCTCTGGACCCGCGCTACCCGCCTCGCCGCCTCCCCCCTTCAAGGATCGAGCTTATTAGGTAAACCACGGAGAAATGTGACTGGGCTGGAGCGGGATATGCCTAGGTACAAGACGGTCGAGCAGATACAGACGATAATGGGGAACATAGAGCAGATCAGGAACATAGGGATAATAGCGCACGTGGACCACGGAAAGACGACCACGTCGGACCTCCTCTTGGCAGCCGCCGGGATAATCTCGATGAAGATCGCCGGCGAGGCGCTAGCCCTCGACTACCTCGACGTAGAGCAGAGGAGGGGGATCACGGTGAAAGCCGCCAACATCAGCCTATACCACGAGTACGGTGGTAGGCCTTACGTCATAAACCTGATCGACACTCCGGGTCACGTGGACTTCAGCGGCAAGGTGACGAGGTCCCTGAGAGTCCTCGATGGCGCTCTCGTCGTCGTCGACGCGGTCGAGGGAGTAATGACCCAGACCGAGACCGTCCTGAGGCAGGCTCTCGAGGAGAGAGTGAGGCCGATACTCTTCATAAACAAGGTCGACAGGCTCATAAGGGAGCTGAAGTTCAGCGCGCAGGAGGTTCAGCAAAGGTTCGTGGAGATAATCAAGACCATGAACTCCCTACTGGCCGAGTACGCGGAGCCTGAGTTCAGGGAGAAGTGGGTCTTCGACCCAGCCAAGGGCACGGTGATCTTCGGGGCGGCCAGGGACAAGTGGGGGATAACGGTCCCGATAGCCCAGAAGAGAGGGATAAGGTTCAGCGACGTCGTAGGAGCCTACGAGAAGGGGAAGGAGGGAGTCGAGGAGCTGGTCAAGACCGCGCCCCTGCACGAGGCGATACTCGACACGGTCATAAAGTTTGTCCCGAACCCTAGGGAGGCCCAGAGCTACAGGGTACCGAAGATATGGAGGGGCGTCCTGGATAGCGACGTCGGGAAGGCTATGATGAACGCCGATCCGTCGGGTCCGCTCGTCTACTTCATAAACGACATGAGGGTCGACCCGCACGCCGGCCTCGTAGCGACCGGCAGGGTGTTCTCGGGAACCTTAAGGGCTGGCGAGGAGATATGGCTTCTCACGTCCAGGGCTAAGGGGAGGATACTTCAGGTGAGCCTCTACATGGGCCCGATCAGAGAGGTGGTAGAGAGCGTGACCGCGGGCAACATCGCCGCCACGCTAGGGCTCGAGATGGCGAGAGCTGGCGAGACGGTGGTCCGGATAGCGTACAAGGACTCGGTGGCCCCGTTCGAGAGGCTGAGATACGTCTCCGAGCCCGTCGTTACCATGGCCGTAGAGCCGAAGAAGACTGCTGACCTGCCGAAGCTCGTGGAGGCCCTAAGGAAGCTCAGCATAGAGGACCCGAACATTCTAGTGAAGATAAACGAGGAGACCGGCGAGTACCTGATCTCCGGGATGGGTCCGCTACACCTAGAGATAGCCCTGACGTTCCTGAAGGAGAACTACGGGGTGGAGGTGGACACTTCTCCGCCCCTGGTCGTCTACAGAGAGACCTGTAGAGCTTCCTCGCAGGTGATGGAGGGTAAGTCCCCCAACAAGCACAACAGGCTCTACATAAGCGTGGAGCCTCTCAACGAGGAGACCGTAAGGCTGATCCAGCAGGGCGTGGTGGTGGAGGACATGGACGCTCGGGAGAGAGCGAGGATTCTGAGGGACCAGGCTGACTGGGACTACGACGAGGCCAGGAGGATATGGGCCATAGACGAGAACATAAACGTTTTCGTAGACAGAACTGCGGGAGTGCAGTACCTCAGGGAGGTCAGAGACACGATAATACAGGGCTACAGGCTTGCTATGAAGGAGGGACCTCTAGCCATGGAGCCTGTCAGGGGAGTGAAGGTTGTGCTACACGACGCCGTCATACACGAGGACCCGGCGCACCGGGGTCCGGCGCAGCTCTACCCAGCCACTAGGAACCCCATTTACGCCGGGATACTGACGGCCAGGCCAACCCTCCTGGAGCCCATCCAGAAGCTCGACGTCAGGGTACCCGCGGACCTGATAAGCGCCGTCATAAGCGTAGTCTCCCGGAGGCGAGGCAAGGTGATGGACGTCGTCTACACGTCCCCGACCTCGGCTAGGGTTATAGCAGAGCTACCGATCGCGGAGTCCATGGACCTGGCAAGCGAGCTCAGGAGCGCGACGGCCGGGAGGGCCTTCTGGGGCACCGAGTTCAGCAAGTGGCTCCCGGTACCCGAGCAGCTGCTGCCGACAGTGATCAGGTCCATAAGGACCAGGAAGGGCTTGCCTCCCGAGCCTCCGAGGCCCGAGGACTTCATGCCCACTTAGCTCCAGTCTCAGTTGGTACGCTAGGGGTATGCCGAGACCCTCGGTAGTCTTTATAGGTCCAGCGGGATCGGGGAAGACTCTGCTGACCTGGGCTCTCGGAAGATGGCTCGAGCGGGAGATGGGCCTCTCAGTGAACTACGTAAACCTGGACCCCTCGGTCGAGTACCTGCCGTACGAGCCGTCGTTCGACTGCAGGACCCTCGTCAGAGCGCGCGAGGTCATGGAGAAGGAGGGGCTCGGCCCCAACGCGGCCATAGTCAAAGCAGTCGAGATCCTTGCCGAGAAAGTCGAGGAGCTCCGCGAAGCCTTCGCGGAACTACGGGGGGACTACGTTCTGGTCGATACCCCGGGACAGATGGAGATAGTTCTCTTCAGACCCTCGGGAGTCAAGCTAATGCGAGTGGTGAGGGAGGCATCACTCCCGATAGGGGTCTTTCTACTCGACTCGACCCTCGGTAGACACGAAGCCAACGCGGCCATCTCGGTCCTCTTGGCGACGGTCGCTCAACTGAGGCTGGAGGTACCGGTAGTCCCGGTGCTTAGCAAGGCGGACGCCGCCGGTATCCGCGGGGGACTGGTATCTCACAGCATGCACCTCGAGGTCGACGAGGTGGTGAGGAGCCTGAGCGAGAGCGACCTGGGAGCGTTGTCCGAGATGCTCTCGGAGTCCATGACCTTGGTCAAGAAGTATCTGAAGTCCGGGAGGCTGATCGCGGTCTCCTCGGTGACGGGGGAGGGGCTGGAGGAGCTCTACAAGGTGCTTCACGAAGTCTTCTGCGCGTGCGGAGACCTCACGTAGGGCTGGCTATATTCCCGCTGGTCGGGGCTTTCAGCGGGGGCCTCGTGAGATACAGGGTCTGCGTGTCTGGGGTCTTTAGCGCCGCCCACGCGATAAGGTCCCACGGGGGCTCCGGGAGGCGCCTGCACGGCCACGACTTCAGAACTAGAGCCTGCGCCAGAGAAGAGGCTCTCCGCGGAGGGAACATCGCGGTAGACCTGGAGGTCCTCGAGTCGGCTCTCAAGGGGGTCCTGGAGAGCCTGGATCACAGGTACCTGAACGAGGAGCTAGGAGTCGAAGACCTCTCTATGGAGTACCTGGCTCGGTACGTCCTGGAGAGGCTCAGAGAACTGGTACCGGGAGTGGATACGGTCGAGGTGTGCGCTGGAGAGGGGAGGTACTGCGTAGAGGTGTCGGAGTAGGGCCTCGGGCCATCGTTTCGTTTGAGAGAGCTTGCAAGTCCTCGCTGGTGACCGCGAAGGGAGAGTGGTGTTCCGGTTGCTCCATCTCTTCAACAAGACAATGGTCCGGGCTTTTTAATGTCCTCGCGAATAGAACGCGGATAGCATGCCGGAAATCCCGAGATACTTCCCCCTGCCGGACCTCGGGGCGAACGTCACCGCGCCCTGGGTAGAGAACCTCAGCACTGTGGTTAACAGGACCTCCTCACCCCCTCTTCTGCGGTCTACCCTAACGCTGTTTGAGCCCCTAGCAATCCCCCTGGTAGTGCTGGCGGCGAGCGTGCTAGTAGCGATAACGCTCCTCCTACTACTGACCGTGTGGTACGGCAGAGAGATCCCAGCGCCCGTGAGGTACCTTACGATCACGAGGAGGCGGCCGGAAGGCCTTCCGGTAGAGCTCTTCGAGTATGCGTACGCTGGAATGAAGCTCGTCCTGAGGGGGTATTACCTGAGGCTCAGGGAGGCGCTGGGGTGCAAGAGGTGTACCCCGAGGGAGCTGGCAACGATGTCCGGCAGGTGGGAGCTCGAGAAGTTCGCTAAACTCTACGAAGACGTGGTCTACGGGTCCAAGGAGGCGGGCCCCGAGAGCGAGGAGATCCTGGCGAGGCTCGATGGTGCCCTCTAGGGTACTGGCACTGTCTCTAGTCGCACTGTGGCTCGCTCTTCTCTCAACGGCGCAAATACCCCTAGTGCAGTCCCTAATGGGGGACCCCCCGTCTCTCCATAACAGGGGCGATGGAGGGCTATCGGAGCTCCTATCAGCGATGACCGTTTACAGGAGGGTCAAGGTGATCGCGAACCTTGACGACCTCTGGCAGTACGATCCGGGCTCCTCGGTCCTGGTCCTCTCGGGTCTCGACTCTCCCCCTGCGGAGCGCGAGGTTCTCCAGGCCCTGAGGTGGGTCGAGAGCGGGGGCAAGATTCTCGTGCTAGACGAGTACGAGACCCCGAAGCCCCTCCTCGCTAGGCTCGGAGCGAGCTTCGGACCGCTGGTTGCGGAGATATCTGTCGGAGAGTGCCGCGTGGGTGGTAGCGAATACCAAGTTCTCTTCAACGTATACAGGGGGGTCGACGGGGGGACCCCGATCTGCTGGGTCGGCGGCACACCGGTAGCTGCTCAGGTCTCTCTCGGGAGCGGTAGTGTGGTAGTTCTCGGGGACTCTAGCCTGTTGATCAACGAGCTCATGAGGTCCAGGTACAGGCAGGCCCATCTCTTGCTAGCCCTGGCGTTACTGGACCGAGGCACGGTCGTCTTCTACGAGGGCGGGCGGAGGACGGCCGTGGCCCTGTTCTCGCCCGGCGTGCTCGTGAAGGTTCCCTACTATCTGGGCAGGCTCGCCAGCTACGCCCTGCTCGAGGACTCTCCGGCTGGCGCCGTCAGGCTCGTGGCGGTCGGGCTACTGATCCTCGCTCTGACCTCCCCGAGGTCCCTGGAGGCGCTGGCCGAGCTACAAAGGCACGTATCGCGGTACAAGTACGGAAGGAGGAGAGAGGGGCGTCCCGCGGTAGACGCGCTGTTTAAGGGCTCGGTCAGGGCGTGGATAGAGTGGGTGGAGAGGCTTGGAAGATAGGGTAAGAGCGCTCTCCGAAGCCGTAAGGAGGGTCGTCGGCGAGGTCGAGAGGAAGATCGTGGGGAAAAGGAGGGAGATAGAGCTCATCCTCGCGACGCTGCTGTCCGAGGGTCACGTGCTCCTGGAGGGAGTCCCGGGAGTCGCGAAGACCCTCCTCGCCAAGACCGTTGCCAGCGCTCTGGGCTTGAGGTTCAAGAGGGTGCAGTCCACCCCCGATATGCTGCCCTCCGACATCATAGGCGTGATGGTCTACGACCCCAGGACTTCCGACTTCAGCTTCAGGAGGGGTCCCGTGTTCACCAACGTGCTCTTCGTCGACGAGATCAACAGGGCCCCTCCGAAGACCCAGTCTGCCCTCCTCGAGGCAATGCAGGAGAGGCAGGTGACCGTCGAGGGAGTCAGCCACAGCCTTCCCAGACCCTTCCTGGTGATAGCCACCATGAACCCCATAGAGACGGAGGGCACGTTCCCCATGTCGGAGGCCCAGGTGGACAGGTTCCTGGCCAAGGTAGAGATAGGCTACCCCTCCGCAAGCGAGACGGTCGCGATCCTCGATAGGTACTACGAGATCACGTCGGAGCCCGTGAAGCCCGTCCTCGAGCCTAGCGACGTGACGACTCTCATAGAGATCGTCAAGGAGGTGAGCGTCGACCAGAACGTCAAGAAGTACATCTCCGCCATAGTCCAGGCCACCAGGGAGCACCCCATGGTCAAGCTGGGGGCGTCGCCGAGGGGAGCCATAGCCATGTACCTCCTCTCCAAGGCCGTAGCCGTAATGAGGGGGAGAGACTACGTGACCCCGGACGACGTTAAGTACGTGGCCCAGCCGGCGCTATCCCACAGGCTGATCCTGAGGACCGAGGCCAGGATCTCCGGGGTGAGGGCGGAGAACGTGGTAGCCGACGCGCTGGAGAGGGTGGAGGTTCCCTGAGGCTGACCCTCAGAGGCTTCTCGACAGTCCTCGCGACGCTCGCGCTACTGCTCCTGGGCTTCAGAACGGAGAACGTGGTAGTCGTATCGCTCGCACTATCGATGCTCCTGCTCGTATACTACGACTACTCCCGTCTATCGGAGCTCGAGAGCCTCGCCGGGAGCATATCGGTGACCCGCGAGAGCCCGGGGATAGTCTCGGAGCTCGAGAGCGCGGAGATCCGAGTGCTCGTCGAGAACCCCAGCGGCAGGGACGTGCCGCTGGCCGAGGTGGTGGACCACCTGCCGAGGTCTCTAGCCCCGGTGGGGAGACCCGGGGCATCGATGGTGCTCCCGAGGGGCTCCGCGGCGGCCTTCTCCTACTCGGTGAGGCCTCTGCTGCCAGGAGCCCACGTCATGAGGAGCCTCGAAGTGCGCGTCTACGGTCCCCTCGGGTTCTTCGTAACCCGGAGGACGGTCTCCAGCACCACCGCGATCACGGTCTTGCCGTACTACAGCGAGGCGGTGATGCCTCTGAAGAGCGTCGAGAGGCTCTGGGGCCTGGTGATCCGGGGCAAGGCCACCGGAGGCATGTTCGACCTGGCAGACCTCCGGGAGTACGTCCCCGGGGACGACTACAGGAAGATAGTCTGGAAGGCCTTCGCGCGGACCGGGAGGGTGTACGTCAGGGAGGATTTCGGTGAGGTCGCGGCTAGGGTCCTCGTGATGCTGGACCTCAGAGCGTGGGACTGGACCCTGGGGGAGTCACCTAATACCCTGGCTTCCGTGGAGCTGAGGGCCCTGAGATCGATAGTCCAGGGGTTGGCGAGGTACGGAGTCCCCCTGGACGTGGCCGTGTGCTGCGGCAGCGCGGTCAAGGTGGTAAGGGGGGTTACCGAGGACGTCGCGAGGGCCCTGGCCGACGTGTTCTCGTACGTGGAGCCCTACTGCCGCTGCGAGCTACACATGGACGCGTTTGCCTCCGCTCCCCTATACATGGGGAGGTCTACCAGCGACTACGCCGCGGCTCTCCTCATCACGAACCCCATCTCGCTAGCCGCCGAGAGCCCGGCTAGGTTCTTCGAGCTCTCCAGCGCCTTCGGGGGCAGGCTCAGGGTCCTGGTGCCCAGGTTCGACTACGAGCTCTACGTAGACCGAGAGGGGCTGCGGAGGCTGTACAGAATCGCCTCCGACCTCCTCGAGAGAGCGGGAGGAGCCCTGGAGGTGCTCGAGGAGAGCCTGTTCGTGCGACCGATCGAGGGGACCCGGAGGTGGGGGTAGCGGAGTACGCGCTCTACCTGGCCGTCATGCCCCCCTCGCTTCTGCTCACCCGCCTGGTGCGGCGCGACCTCGTCTCGGTCTCCGCGGCCGCTCTGGCGGCGTACTACGCGTCTGCGGGGAGCGTGGGCCCCTCGGTGCTCTCAGCCCTGACCGTAGTGCTCTACCCTCTGGTCAGGATGGCCCTCACCGGCCCGGGCGGGGATAGGAGAGCGGTCTCGGTGAAGCTCAGGCACACGTGGGTCTCTCTAGCCGTGCTCTGCTCCTCGATCCCGATAGCCTACATAGCCCTGGGAGCGGCCCTCTACCTGTCGCCGCCCGAAGCCGTGCCGTTGGCCATAGTCGCGGTCCTCTCGCTGCACGCTCTAGTCGGCGTGGTGATCTCCGGGAGGCTGTCGATCCTAGTCCACCCCGGGCTATGGAGAGCGCTGAACCTGGAGGTCCTCGAGAGGGCCCTGTGGAGAGTCGGCGTTCTGCTGGGAGCGGCCATCATGATGGCCAACGTAGTCGTGCACGGAGTCCTCGGGCTAGCCCTTATGCTCGCGTTCGTCGCCTCGGTGCTCGTCTCCAATAGGCTCGGGAGACCCGCCTCCGGCATCCTCGTGAGCGCGGTGGTGTGCGCGGGAGCCGCGGTGGTGTACATCGTTGGCTACCTGTAGCCGCTGTCGCGCAGCTACCGAGCAGTAGCTGCGCCGAAAGCCGTCGAGGCGGAGCGCTGCGGTGATGCACCCCGCATCGGGCGCCTCATGGTGTGTCCACTCGGCTAGCTACTTAGGAACCGCTGTTAAGCCCCCCACTCCACGGCAGCAGCGCCGGGAGCCAGGTTTGCAATGGGACGCTGGTGATCGTTCCACAAGGCTTAAATCGGTCGTCGACCTCTCGACAGGGTGACGGTGGACGAGGGCGTCCCGCCTGGCAGCCCTGGTGATCGCAGTCCTGCTCGCCGGTACCATGGCCGCCTACCTAGCTCTGACGAGGGTGAGCGGGCCGACCGAGGTCCAGCCCGCGAAAGAGGTCGTTCTCACGGTCGTCACTAGGCTTGCGCCGGACGAGGGGGAGGCTCTGCGGAGCAGGTTCCTGAGCAGCAGCGTGGCTGCCGAGTACAACATAAAGGACGTGGTGTTCTTGAAGGAGGACGTAGCGAAGTGGTCCATATACGCCGAAGAGGGCAGGGCCGACGTCTTCTTCATCGGCGGCTACGCTCTCTACAGAGACCTCTGCGAAAGGGGCCACCTGAGGCCCATAGCCGACGAGGGGCTCCTCAGGAGGGTCTCCGAGCTCGGCGCCTACGCCTACAGGCTCCCGAACGGGAGCGTCTGCTTCATCGCCGTGTCCAGGACGGTCTTCAGCTACACGGTCAACCGGGACTTCCTCGACAAGTACGGGCTCGAGCCCCCGAAGACCTGGGGAGACATGTTCTCGGCCAGCTACTCGACCCCCCTACTCTACGGAGAGAGCTTGGTGTCCTTCCCGAGGCCCACGAAGAGCACTACGGCTGCCAGGACTATCCAGCTAGTGCTACAGAAGTACGGCTGGAACGAGGGCTGGGTCCTCCTCTCGGTGGTCGGGGCCAACTCGTACATAGTGGAGAGCTCGGAGAAGGCCAGGGACGACGTCGCGCTCGGAGTAGCGGGCCTGGCCCCGACGGTCCTCGTCTACGGTATTAGGGCCGAGGAGCTGAGCGGCGGCAGAGCCAGGTTCTACCCGGCGGTGGGAGAGGTCTTGCCGGACTTCTCCCCCGTGGCCGTGGCCAGGAACACGCGCAACGAGCGGGAGGCCCTGGCGTTCATCGGGTGGCTCCTGAGCCCGGAGGGTCAGAGAGCCCTAGCGGAGCTCTTCTACTACCTGCCCTACGTCAAGCCGGAGGGGACGGCCCTCGAGAGGGTATACGAGGAACTCGAGGATAACATCTTCGACTACGACCCCGAGGATGCGGCTACGTGGGAGAGGGCCGCGGTATACTACTTCGAGGCCGCCATAGCCGACCCCGACGCTAACACGCTCCTGAAGGAGGTCTGGTCTCTGGCGGTGAGCCTCTACAGCAGGGGTGTGCTATCGGAGACCGGGCTGCTCGAGGTGGCGCGCAGGCTGGGGAGCCCCCTCCAGGTGAGCATCGACGGGGAGCCCAGGGAGTTCTCCAAGGACTTCGCTGCGGAGGTGAACAGGCAGGTCGCAGAGGACCCCGTGTTCAGGTCGAAGTTCTTCGACGCCGTCAGGAGCGCTGCCCTCGCTAGGTACAGAGCCGTCCTGAGCGAGCTGAGGGAGCTAGGGGGCCAGCCCCGGTGACGGCGGGTCGAGCGAGAGCCCTGGCCCTATTTCCGATACTCTTCGTGGTAGTGTTCCTGCTGGTCCCACCAGCGTCCCTGGTGGGGGTCCTCGCGAAAGACCCCCTCGGCGGCCTCGGGTGGCTGCTTAACGCGAAGATACCGCCCGATGGGGAGGTCTTCAGGGTCTACGAGGTCAGGGGCACCAGGATAGTATCGTTCACGGGTCTCGACTTCGGGCCCGTCCTCAACACCCTCCTCCTGGCCTCGACCGTCTCCCTGACCGCAACGCTCCTCGGCCTCTTCTCGGCAGTGTCCTGCCTCGGGCTCAGGGGCAGGCCCAGGCTCCTCGTAGGCTACGCACTGCCCCTCCTGGCGTCCCTCCCGACACCCTTCATCTCGGCGTACGCCATGACCCACCTCTTCCACAGGGAGTTCGGTCTGCTAAACGTAGTCCTGGAGAGGCTGCTGGGGTTCAGGGTGGCTCTCGAGGGCATCATCGGCGTCCTTGTCTACCAGCTCCTCAGCTTCCTCCCCCTCTCGCATCTCATCGTGATGAGCTATATAGACCTCGTGGACAGGAGCCTGATAGAGGCCGCCAGCAACCTGGGCGCCAGGGGACTCGAGGTACTCAGGAGCATAGTCGTTCCGCTGGCGAGGCCCGCCCTCGTCGTCAGCGGGACGCTCACCTTCGTCCTCTCGGCGGAGGACCTCTCGGGGCCGGCCGCGTTCAGCAGGTACAACTCCGCCAGGAACCTGATGGCCTACGTGGCATACTACGACTTCGTGTCGGAGTACGGGTTCACGGTGAGCCTCAGGTCGGTCGCGTACGTGCTGGCCCTCTCGCTCGCGGCATCGGCGGTATTCGCGGCCCTCTGGAGGAACCTGAGGACCTACAGGTACCCGGTGGTCTCAACGAAGGCGGTTTACGTAGAAGCGGGGATCCCCGGACTGATCATGGCTGCCGCGGCCACGGCCCTCCTCGCCTTCTCCCTCCTGCCCAAGGCGTTGGTCCTGGCGTACTCCGTGACCGAGGGGTGGTACGGGTACTACCTCCCCAGGGGCCTCACCCTGGGCAACTACCTGGCGGTGCTCGCGACTCCCTACTACTCGCGCGCGCTCGCGAACACGGTGGTCTACAGCGTCCTGTCGGTGCTCCTCGTGATGCTCGTCTCCTCCCTCGCGGCCTACGCGAGCCTCAGGCTCAGCTCGAGGCTCTCCCCCGTAGTCGAGGCCCTGACGGCCCTGCCTCTGGTGATCCCCGGCATAGCGGTCGGGATAGGGTACTTCTCGGTGTTCCACGAGGTCTGCAAGAGCGTGCCCCCCCTAGACCCGATGGTGAACCCGGCCCCCTACCTAGTCCTCGCCTACGCGGCCAGGAGGCTGACCTACGCCGCGAGGCCCCTCTCCGCAGCCCTCCAGAAGGTGCCGAAGGACGTCGAGGAGCAGGCCCTCAACCTGGGAGCGGGTCACGCGCTCGTGCTGAGGACGGTCACTCTGCCCCTAGTCTCGAGCGCCTTCCTGGTCGCCGCTGCCCTGGCTTCGCTGCACACCTCCACCGAGTTCAGCGTCTCCCTCGTGCTCGCCGGGGGCTACGGCGTATCAGCGTCCCACCCGGCACCGGCCATCCCGGTGATCGTGAACATGTTGACCTACAACCCGGCCTCGATACACGTGGCCTCGGCACTGCTGGTGCTCTCCTCGGCGATCTCCGTCGCGAGCTCTGTGGTCTTGGCCGCGGCCGTGCTCAGGCTGCTCCGCGCATGATGATTGCCCGTCGGAGAGCCGAGACGGGGCGCTCCCAAGCCCTGGCCCTCGCGGCCCTGCTCGCGGTACTCCTGGTCGCGGCAGTAATGTTCTCCCACGGTGCTGCGGCCTCCGGGAGCGGGTACGTCGAGGAGAGGACGGTCAGGGTAGAGCTGTCAGACGATATGATTACCGTCGATGGGGAGCACCACCGCATCTGCGAACCCGAGAGGGTAAAGCCTGAGGGAATCGCGGTTATGCGCGTACTAGAGCTGCCGGAGGAGGAAGAGGGGAGAAGGGGAGAACGGTCTACCACATAAGCGTAAGCCTGGTGCCCGTAGACCCGAACCAGGTAGAGGATGTGCTCATCTACGCTCCGTGCGCGGACGTTATCCTACAACCGTCGGCAGTCTTTATCGTCGTCACGCACTATACCTCCGCCTCGTGCCACCTCTATGGTTCTGGTAAGGAGTCTTTAAAGTGCTTCGTCCGGACGCGAACAGGGACGTTCCCGACCCCTAGCAGAGGGCTCCTCCGGAGATATCGCGGCACCCTCCTCGGAGCGCGGGAGAAAGCTTTATATTGTCTGACTAAACTAGTTTAGGCGAGGTGTATAAATTGGTGCTGACAGTGCGCCTCAGCGACAGGGCCGCGAGCCTCCTCGACGGGCTCGCGGAGAGGCTGGAGTGTCTTCTGGGGAGGAGACCAACGTACGAGGAGCTAATAGAGATGCTGCTGGACAAGCTCGAGTCTCTCGGCTCTCTCCCGGAGGGAGTCTGGTACTAAGCAGGGACTGGCTTTTTCTGTCCTCGCCTTCCGCGCGGTCTGAACAGCTCCGGCTCTCAGCTCGCGGAGTCCGAGAGCTCTCTGAGCACCCCCAGGGCGCTGCTCAGGAGTATGAGGCCCGAGGTGAGGGAGAGGAGGGAGGGCACGTACCTCTCCGCGTAGGCCAGCCAGACGGACAGAGCGAAGAAGGCTACCGAGGCGGCCAGCAGCACCGAGGAGGCTGTTCGGCCTATCTTCGTGCTCCCACCCGCACCCCTCAGTCTACGATCCTCCGGAGACCTCGTCCACCTCCCTCTTCTCGCATCTCGGGCTCGGCGGTGCCGCAGCGACCGTCACGGGCCTCGCGGGACCCACCTCCACTACCGGGCGAGCCCAGTTCCCCAGAGCTACCCAGGCGAGAGACAGGACTCCGCCCCCCACGTTGCTCACGGCCATGGCCAGCCAGATCCCGAGGGGGCCCATCCCGAGGCCCAGCGCCAGGAGGTAGCCGAGGCCCACCCTCAGCCCCCACAGCCTCGCGAAGGCTATGGCGGACGGAACGTACGTGTGGCCGGAGCCCCTGCCTACGGCGAAGCCCACGAAGAATACAGCGAAGAAGGGCACGGTTAGCCCGAAGTACTCCACGAACCTCGCAGCCTCCTCCAGGATCTCGGGGCTGGCGGTGAATACGGAGGCTATCGGGTACCTGAACAGGTAGACGAGGACGGCGCTGACTCCGGTGACCGCGCCAACGAACAACGAGGTCAGGAGGGCGGACTTCCTGGCCTTGCCGAACAGCTGGGCCCCTATCAGCTGGCCGACCACTATGGCCGTGGACTGCGAGAAGCCCCACATGGCCGCGTCGGCTATGTCTATTACGGTGAAGCCTATGGAGTAGGCCGTGGCCACGACCTTCCCGAACATGTTGACGAGCCTCAGCTGGGCCATGAACGCCAGGGAGTTGCTCATCTGGAGAGCTGCCAGGGGGAGGGCTATCCTGACCGACCTGAGGATCCACGGCCTGTCGGGCTTCACTATAGACAGCCTGATCCCCCTGAACCCCCCGACGAACATCTTGACCGCGACAGCCGCGACCAGAGCTCTCGACAGGACAGTCGCCAATGCCGCCCCCTTGACGCCCATTGCCGGGAAGCCGAACCACCCGAAGATCATTATCGGGTCCAGGACCATGTTGAGGAGGGCTCCCGCTACGCTAACGTAGGTCGGAGTCCTCGTGTCCCCGACGGCCTGGAGCACCGTGGTGAACGCCATGCCCAGGTACGCGAACGCTACGTCGAAGACCATGATCCCCGAGTACTCCACCACGTCGTCGTAGAGCTCGGGCGGTACCGTGGTGATGTGCGAGAATATGTACGGCCTGAGGATCAGGTAGGCGGAGCCCACCGCTAGGGCTAGGGCCAGGTTTAATGTGAAGAGCTTCGATGCTGTCCTGCTGGCCTCCCCGTACCTCTCTGCCCCCACGTACTGGGAGATCATGGCTAAGTTCGCGGACGAGAGGGACATCGCTATTACGTAGAAGAGCATGAGGGTCGGCCACACCTGCCTCGGAACGGCCAGGGCCCCCTCGTAGAGCCTGCTCAGCCACAGAGCGTCGACCAGGTTGTACGATACGTGGACGAGCTGCGCGACCACCAGGGGAGCGGCTAGCCAGAGGACTACCCTGAGGGGGTCTCCCCCAACTATCCTCTCCCTGTACTTCTCGGCTACCCCCATCCTCTCGGGCACTGGCTGCTACCCCGCGCCGCGATCCTCTTTCTCGAATAGCTTCTGTCGTGGTCCGAAATATATACACGTGGTGCCAGGACGCTCTCTAGGTGGTAGCGGCGGAAGCCTTGGTCGAGTACGTCGTCGAGTGGCTTAGGAGGACCGGTTACAGGGCTGTCGGCAGGAGGGCCGGCGAGTGCTACCTGGTGTCCGCTCAAAGAGGGGACAGGGTCTACGTGATGAGCTTCGCTAGAGGCTCTATGGCTGACGTATACGTAGCCAAGGTGACCATTCCCGAACTCCTACCGAGCCCCGAGTGGAGCTGCGAAGTCCTCGAGTACTCTCCGCACGGTTACTACGTCCTAGAAGGGGAGCCGGGAAAGTTGCTTTCGGCCATCCTGAGGAAGCTCGAGCTGCTAGACAGAACCTACCGGGAGCCGGGAGCTACTCCTGTGGGGTAAGCTCGCGAGCCTGCGCGTGTATACCGATCGGAGGCGCGCTGTGCCCAGCGTGTGTAAGGGCTCTGCTGGACCAAGCATCGATGCTCGGCTCTCTCTGGGTTCGTAGAGAGCCCTCCCCGAGAGCGGGGTAGATGTGGGAGTCCCAACCGTTGTCGCGTAGTCAACACTTTACGACTACGCGTTCCACCTCGGCCCTGGAGGCCTCGGTGGCCTTCGGGGGCAACGGTAAAGCACCCCACATCCCGGGCACGCTCATCTCACCACCGTGCTAGTGTTTGCTGTCCAGAAACCGCGTCCGAAACCCGCACGCCCGAACGCCTCCCGTGGGGACGGAGGGGATCCGCGCTACGGAGGTGACATCGTTGAGGTAGCGGTCGGGCGAGGGCGTCGGGACCCGAGGAGCCCGGCTATATGACCTACCACTTGTCTGTCCACCTCGCGCGAGAACCTGGTCGACAGGAGCCTTCTCGGGTCTCCTACGGCCTCTTCCACCTCTCCGTCGTAGGGCAGAGCGTAGACGGGCACGCGCTCCCCCAGGCCCTCGGGTCTTCGCGAGCTGGGCTCTCCTTCTGAGCACATGTTCAGCACCAGCGCCTCGACCCTGGAGCCCAGGACTTCGCTGAGCCTGGCCGCGGACTCGAGGGCCAGGACGGAGGGAGTGGAGACGACCATAGCTCTGAACCTCCCCGCGTAGGTCAGGAGCTCGAGCAGCTCGTCGCTCATCCCCGGCGGGGTGTCCACGACGAGCGCGTCCACTCCGACCCACCTCGTTATCGACAGCACCTCGCGTATCGCCGAGGAGACGTACTCTCCTCTCAGCGGCGCAGCTCTGCCCTGGGTGAAGAAGGTGGGAGACATGAATCTCACCCCGGAGACCTCGGGCGGCACCAGGCCCCTCTCCTCCACAGGCCCGACCCTCGCCGGGTCTACGCCCAGGACGAGGTGGGCCGTAGGGTTGGTGATATCGAGGTCTAGAAGGCCGACTCCTACACCCCTCCTGCTGAGGAGCAGCGATGCCGTGACGGAGAGCAGGGTCTTCCCGACACCCCCCTTGCTGCTCGCGAAGACTATCACCTCCCCGACCTCCCTTAGCCTCTCCGAGACAGCCTCGAGCCTAGGGTCTGCCGGAAGCCTCAATGCACCACACCCAGGATCCTGATCCCCCTGCCCCTAGCGACCGAGAAGTCGGGAGAACCGCACCTCGGACACCTCACGTACGCGTAGGCGGCCTCCGGGAGGAAGTGTATGGCCTCGCGCACCTCGTCCGAGAGGGCCAGGTCTCCAAGTCCCCAACTGAAGCCGCAGGCTCTGCACTCGAAGAGGGCCTCCTCGGTCACCAGCTCGTAGCTCTCCACCTCCAGCCCGTGCAGCTTGAGCGACTCGCCGAGGGCCAGCTCGAAGACCTCCCTGTCGACGGCCTGCAGCTCTCCCAGTCCCAGCACGAGGCGCTTGAGCCTCCCGATCCCGGCCTGCTTCGCGTATCTGGACAGCGCTAGGGCGACCGCCTCCGCCAGGGCCCACTCGTGCACGCTGCTCTCCCGCCCGGACTTGCCTCTCCCGGAAAAAATGGACGAGCTTCGCACCGGGCTTAAAGGCAGCCCCAAACGGTCAACTCCGTAATATCCTTACCGCATAGCGGTGGAGGGGCCGTAGAGGGGTCGCCGGCGTGCCCGGTACGTGACAGGCGTGGCAGGAGAGTAGCACCGAGCGAACGCACAGAGGAGAGCCCGGAACGCAGGGAGCTGTCAAACGGTGGCCACGCGACGGCGGTCGACCGAGGAGGTCTCAGTTTTTATGCTCCAGAGGAAGTACAGCCTGCAGGTGATGAGAGTCCCGACTGCTTCTCAGAGGTGACGAGGCGGTGGCTGTCTGATGCGCTTCCCCTACCCGTCGTTCAGGAGGGGTCAGCTGGAGGCCGTGGAGTTCGTGAAGTCCGGGCTCGGAGGGTGCCTGGCCCTCAGGGCCCCGACGGGCTTCGGCAAGACCCTCGTCGCCCTGATGGGTCACGCCGGCAGGGGCAGAGTCCTCTACGTCGTGAGGACTAGGAACGAGATCAGCCCCGTGGTCAGGGAGGCCAGGGGACTCGGGATGCCGTTCACCCTCGTCTTCAGCGGGAGGAAGATGTGTCCCCTGCTGAGGGGGGCCGAGGTGCCGCCCGAGGACTTCTGGCTCAACTGCAGGCTCCTCAGGCTCAAGAGCATGTGCCCCTACTTCGCGAACCTGAGACGGGTATCCGAGGGCGAGCTGGCGGAGCACCTGGAGAGATCGGGAGAGACAGACCCCCACAGGCTGGCCGTCTCCATAGCCCGGGCGTTCTCCGCGTGTCCCTTCTTCGCCCTCACGGGTCTGGTCGAGAGAGTGGGGCTCGTGGTCGCCACGTACCCCTTCTTCTTCAACGAGAGCGTGTACTCCCTGGCTTTCCCGGATGTGGACATTGACCAGTTCTACGTGGTCGTAGACGAGGCCCACACCCTGGTCTCTCCCCAGTCTGTGCTCTCCGACCACGTCGACCTGTCCACCCTGAGGGGGTGCTCTGGCGAGCTCTCGAGGATCGGCTACGCCGACCTGGCGCAGCGGGTCAAGAGGATGGAGGAGCTGCTGAGCAGGGTCGACTCCAGGTGGCTGGTCAGGGTCTCGAAACTCGAGGCCGGCGTCGACCGGGAGCTCGCGGTCGGGCTGGAGGAGGTGCTGCAGGAGGTGAGGCTGAAGGCGCTCTCGTCTCTTCGGAGGGTGAGGGTCGAGGAGTTCATGAAAGTCTCCTCGCCGGTGAGCAGGGTTGCCAGGTTCCTCGCCCTAGCCTCGAGGGGGGCCTTCTCCCTCTACGCACAGGCCTCCGGGGACGTCCGGAGGCTCCACGCTCTCCCGCTGGGCTACGAGCCGATAAGGGAGAGGCTCAGGCTACCGCGCGGAGTCCTGCTGATGTCCGGGACCCTCCCACCGGAGAGAGTCCTGGAGGGGGTCGTCGGGAGGGCCACGAGGTATCTGGACGTCGAGTCCTCGTACGGTCCCGTGTTCCCCCGGGAGAACGTCTTCTACGCGGTCTACACCCCGGTGACGACGAGCTACCCGCTGAGGTCCGCTGGGATGTTCGCGGAGTACGCCAGGCTCGTGCGCTCGGTCTACGAGAGCGTCGGCGGGGCCGTCCTGGCCGTCTACCCGAGCTACGAGGTCATGAGCGAGGTCGTCGCCCAGCTGGGCGGACTGGAGAGCCTGTACGTGGAGAGGGGGGACACGAGGGTGGGGGAGGTCGCGGAGAGGCTTTCGCGAAGCCCACACACCCTCGTCAACGCCGTGGCGGGAGGGAAGATAGTCGAGGGGGTGGAGTTCAGGAGCAGATCGGGAGTCTCGCTGATCAGCTCGGTGGTGGTCTGCGGCGTGCCGTACCCCTACCCGGACGATTACGTCGAGGACTTCAGGAGAGCTGTCAGGAGTGAGCTGGGAGAGGAGGCCGGCTCCCTGGTCATGGACTCCCAGGCCGCCATCAGAACGGCCCAGGCGTACGGTAGGGCCATCAGGTCGGAGAGGGACAGGGCCTTCATAGTCCTGGCGGACAGGAGGTACCTCAAGAAGAAGTTCAAGGAGCTGCTCGGTATAGAGTACGACGCTGTCTTCTCCGACCTGCGCAGTCTGCTAGACAGGCTCGAAGAGTTCCTCGGGTCTCACCGACCGGAGTAGGTCGTAGGCCAGATAGACCATGCCGAAGAGTATCATCGAGGAGTACGGTAGGGAGGCTGCGACATAGAGGAGGCCGCCGTAGGTTACGAGCTCCAGCGGACTGGAGGCCCACTCCCTAGAGAGCTCCTCCAGTGCCGGTTGCGACGCGCCGAGGGCGTAGACCAGCACGGCCGAGACCGCCGCGAGGACGGCAGCTCCCGCAACACCGATCCCACTCCTCAGCACGAACAGCTTGCTCTCCACGTAGACCATGAGGATGGAAAACGCGGAGAGCGTGACTCCCAGCAGTAGCGAACCAGGAGACTCCAGCGCTAGCGCCTCCGAGAGGAAGTAAAGGCTCACCAGGCTCGCGAGGATCTGGGCCGGGAACACCAGCACCGCGATCCTCGACTTCCCCAGAGCTATGGCCAGGCTCAACACTCCAAAGACCGCGGCCAGAAACGAGGCTCCGGGTGCGAGGAAGAAGCTCACGAGCGAGAGCAGGCCGACGGTGAGCGCCGCGAGCCTGAGGCCCTGCCCTCCCGTCAAAGGACCACCGAGCTGTTCGAATTCGTGGTGTACTCGCTACCGCCCACGTGAAGCACGAACCTGTGCTCCGAGACTCTCGGCCTGGGCTCGAAGCCCTCGCTCACCTCGACCCCGACCACGTCGAGGAACACTGCGTCGTGGTCTCCCATGCTCAGGGAGCTCCTCAGCCCGCAGTAGAGGACCGCGAGCGCGCCCTCGATCTTCGGGTAGCCGTCGACGGTCGAGATCCTGAGCCCCGAGCGCGCCATCTTGTCGGGGTCTCTGGAGAGGCTCCTCGTCCCCAGGTAGTGGAGCCTCTCCAGCATGTCCCAGCCGAGCACGTTTACCGAAGCCCTCCCGGAGGACTTGATCAGCGCGTACGTGGCCCTCCCGGGTGCCAGGGCCACCATAAGTATCGGTGGCCGCCTGGAGACCGGGGTGACCCAGGCAGCCGCCAAGCAGTCTATAACTCCTCCGGCGGAGGAGCAGACGGCGTAGGCCGGTCTCGGGTGGAGTATGTAGACCCAGTCGCCGGTGGCGGAACCCATAGCCCACGCTTAGAGCCCGCTGAAGCTAATAAGGTCGCGAACCCACCAGCGCCCTGGAACGTCCCCCGAAGGTCCGATTCTAGCTACCGGACGGCAGCTACGCGACAACGGTATTAATAGGGCGCAACCGTAGCAGGTGCTGGGACCGACGGCGCGGAGGTGCTCGTTCGTGTGCGGAGGCTTGTGCTCTGAGGACGTCCCGGGGATACTACCCCACACCAGCCGTCCCGGTGAGCGCCGTGATACCCAGGTACGCGGTTGACGAGGTCAGGAAGAGGATAGCCGGAGACATAGTCTTCAGCGAGAACCCGGGTCAGGCTATCAGGAAGTGGAGGACTACCTTCGGTCTGAGCCAGGTGGAGCTAGCGAAGTACCTGGGGATGGCGTCCAGCGTCGTCAGCGACTACGAGAAGAGCAGGAGGAGGCCCGGCATGAAGTTCGTCAAGTCCTTCATAGAGGCCCTGATGAAGCACGACGAGGCCTCGGGCTACGCGGTCACCAAGAGCCTGGCCCAGAGCATGGGTCTGCTGATAGTCGGCGTCGTGGATATGAGGGAGTTCGGCCGCCCGGTAAGGCTGGACGAGCTCGTCACGGCCGTCGAGGGCTACGTGGTGAACTCGAGGTTCGTGATCCTACCCATATACGGCTACACGATAATCAACAGCTACGAGGCGATAGAGGGACTAAGGGGCAGCGAGTTCTGGAGCATCATGGGGCTCACCAGCGTCAGGGCCCTGGTGTTCACCGCCGTAAGCACCGGGCGCTCACCGATGGTGGCCGTTAGGGTGGCCCCCACGAAGCCCGCGGCTGTGGTCGTCCACTCACCGAAGGCGGTCGACGTCCTCGCGATAAGGCTGGCCGACAGGGAGATGCTGCCCCTGGTGGTGTCGACCCACCCGACCGTGGACGACCTCGTGAGAGCTCTCAGGTCGAGGCTGCCTCCCGGCTAGGCCCCCGCGAGTCTCGAGACCGTGACGGCCGCGCGGCTAGGTCCCGGAGCGCCTGGCCTCCTGGAGCCTGAGGACGGCCCTGGCTATGTCGCCCTTCTCCTCGACCAGCGCCCTGAGGGCCTCCTCGCGCGCCGCGCCGGTCTGCTCCATCACGAAGAGCACGTCCTCCTCCGAGATTCCGGGGCTCTCCCCATAGGGCCTCTCTATCTTCTCGAACCCGGAGCACACTATCTGGATCAGCTTCTGCTGACCGAGGTCGAGCACCGCTACCTGTGGGTTCTCCACCACCACGTCGTACCCCTCGGCCGATATGGTCACCCTCTTCACGCCCTCGAGCTCTTCCACCTCGATGCCGTACTTCTTGAGCATCCGCTTGAGGTCCCTCAAGTTCATAGGCAGCACGAACAGGCACCCGGCTTAATATCCAGAGGGCGAATAAAAAGAGGAGCGGGAAGTGGGTAGAGCTGCGATCAGAGTGCTCGGCGGAGGGCTCGAGGTGGGCAGGGCAGCGGTCTTGGTGTCCTCGGGGAACAGGGCCGTGCTGATGGACTACGGGGTGAACTTCTCGGAGAGCGACACGCCGCAGCTGCCCGAGCACGTCAGGCCCTCCGAGGTCGACGCGGTCCTGATAACCCACGCTCACCTAGACCACGTGGGAGCGGTTCCGTACCTCTACACGAGTAGTCCCCACCCACTCCTGGTCATGAACAGGCTGACCAAGGCCGTGGCCGAGGTCCTCATAAAGGACTTCGTCAAGATCTCCGGCTACTACCTACCCTTCGACGAGAGCGACTGGTTCAGGAGTGTGGAGAGCGTCCGGTACCTCGAGGTGGGCGAGGAGGCCGAGTTCGGTGACCTCCGAGTCAGGAGTGCGCACTCCGGGCACATACCGGGGAGCCAGGCGTACGTGGTGGACCTGGGCTCCGCCAGGGTGGCGTACACGGGGGACGTAAACACCGTGGAGACGAGGCTCGTCAGAGGCTACGACACCACAGCCACCATCAGTGCGGACGTCCTGGTCGTGGAGGGCACGTACGCCGACGTAGATCACCCGGACAGGAGAGAGGTCGAGAAGGAGTTCGTCGAGGCCGTGGAGGAGGTCGTGGGGAGGGGAGGCAACGTGCTGGTCCCCTGCTTCAGCCTGGGCAGGTCGCAGGAGATACTCTCGCTCCTCTACGAGAGGTTCAGCGGGGGCGACGTGTACTACGACGGCATGATCAGGACTCTCAACAGCGTCCTGGTCAGCTACCCGGAGTACATAAACAGGTTCGAGCTCCTCCTGAGGGCGGTCAGGGAGTTCAGGGAGGTCAGGTCGGCGGACCAGAGGAGGAGGATAGTGAGGGGTGAGGGGAACGTGGTGGTGGCATCCGCCGGGATGCTCAAGGGGGGTCCCGCGGTCTACTACCTCAAGAAGATGTACGACGACCCGGGGAACGCGGTCTACCTCGTGTCCTACCAGGCTCCCTCGACTCCCGGGCGTAGGATACTGGAGGAGGGGTCGCTCGAGGAGCTGGGACCCGTGAGGGCCAGGGTCGAGTGGTTCGACTTCTCGAGCCATGCGGGGTTCAGCGAGCTCCTGAAGGTTGTGAAGTCCTTCAGAGACCTCAAGGCGGTGGTGGTAGTGCACACCGGTGAGCAGGCGTACCGCCTCTCGGAGGAGCTGAGGGAGCGCTACGAGGTCTACGTCCCCAGGACAGGGGACTCGATAGAGGTAGAGTTCTAGCGCCCTGCGGCGGTCTCGGCACGATACGTAGGATACGTAGGCTTGTCGGATACTCCCTCCCGTCACATCGCAGTCCGGCTAGAGCGGCCGTTTCCGCCTCTGCGCGGATCGTCCCGGCGGGGCTCAGCGCTGTCCCCGTTGTCGATAAGCCCTCGTTGCCCAGCTCCGCGAAGCCCCGGTTTTGATAGATGGAGAGGGTGAGGTGAGGTGTGCAGAGCGGTATATACCGCTGCGCACCGGAGCGCGAGCTCTGAGGTATCGGCTTAGGTCTCGGACAGCGCGCAGAGAAGCAATACTTATATTGTTTAGAACATATTAAGTATTGAGGGTGACCTCTTGAGATCTGAATCTCCGTTCAGAAAGCTCTCCGTGATCGTGCTAGCGGTGCTCCTGCTAGTGCCCTTCGCAACGGCACCGGTCACCGCCAGCCCCAGTAGCCCACTGGTAGACCGCGATCTACCCGGAAAGGTCTCGTGGACCCTGGAGCCGCTGGCTGGCAGTGACGAGTTCTTCAGGGTCACCCTGCTCCTGCCCAGAGACATGTCCGAGGGGGACGTCCGGGAGATAGTCCGAAGGCTCGAGGGCAGGACCTTCACCTACTACGGCGAGGAGTTCAGCATCCTGGTGAGTAACAAGGTCAAGACAACGGATAGGGGCTACGCTATCAGGCTATGGGGACCCGGCAAGCTACTCTACGAGGAGCTCTCGAAGCTGTCCGAGATAGCGGTGGGGATCGGAATTCACCCCCTGCCTAGCATCGTACCCGTGCTTGAGGGTCTTGAAGAGTTCTCCGAGAGGATCGTAGAGCCCAACACCTTCTACATCAGGGAGCTGATAGGGGCGGCTAGGGCCGAGGAGGAGTTCGGGACGACCGGCGAGGGCGTGGTCATAGCCGTAGTCGACACCGGTGTCGACTACGGCCACCCGGACCTGTGGGACAAGCTGGTCTACTACGAGGACACGTACTACAACGCGTACCGCGGACGGTGGGAGCACATCAGGGAGCCCCTAGTCCTCGACGCCGACCAGATGCATGTCATGATCCTCGTGCCCTTCGAGGCCGTGGGCGGCAGGATCTCGGTGGGCGGCAGGACCTACGTAGTGCTTGACCCCAGCGTCCGGCGCATCTCGCCGCCCCACAGCGTCTACGACGTGTCCCTGGTTGAGACCTCGGCCAGCGGGTACTACAGGTTCGGCGTTACGAACGTCTACCTACCGGCCTACAGGGTGTGGTTCAGGGTAGGAGCGCTAATGGTCGACCCGGGGGAGCCCGGGGTCTACACGGTCCTCTACATAGACGCCAACAACAACGGGATCTTCGGAGACCTCGACGACATAAGGGCGACCTACTACGGCAACAGGATACTAGTCCCGCAGAGGACGTTCGTGACGGGAGAGTGGCCGTGGATTAGCCTCAGCGTAGCCGGAGGGTTCTTCTTCGATGTAGCGCACTACTTCACCCAGGGCAACGTACTGCCAGGGTGGGACTTGGGAGGCGAGTACCTGAGCATATTCTACGACTACGACGGACACGGAACCTCCTGCGCCTCGGCCGCTGCCGGTACTCTGATAAACGGCATAGCCAGGGAGGCCAAGATCCTGGGAGTCAAGGCTCTCTGGTACGGCAACACCGAGGTGGGGATGCTGTGGGCTGCCGGCTTTGACATAGACGAGAACCAGATGCTGTACTACACCGGATCCAAGAGGGCCCTGATCATCAGCAACAGCTGGGGCATCAGCGGCTTCACGTACGGCATAGGCGGCTTCGGCTACGACAGGATGTCGATACTCGTCAACGCTCTGACGGTACCGGGCTTTCTGGACCCGAACTTCCCTGGGATCCTGGTGGTCCATGCAGCGGGCAACGGCGGGCCCGGCTTCGGCACTATGACCGCTCCAGGAGCAGCCGTGGGCGCGCTGACGGTCAGCGCTTCAACCTCTACGCATTACGCGGCGATAGATTACGGGTTCGGCGGCTGGACAGAGGACGAGATCATAGCGTGGTCCGCCAGGGGACCCACGCCGGTCGGCTACGTAAAGCCCGACGTGGTAAACGTCGGAGCCTACGGGTACACCGCAGCTCCCGTAGGTGTAAACTGGAGGATATTCAGCGGCACGAGCTATGCCACCCCGCTAACGGCGGGCGCGGCGGCCCTGGTATACGAGGCCGTAGCTAGGACTCAGGGCTTCGAGGCCGCGCACGACATGCCGCCTTCCAGGGTCAAGAGCATCATAATGTCCACCGCGAGGCATCTGGGCTACTCGCCGTTCGAGCAGGGCGCCGGGAGGGTCGACGCCTACGCTGCCGTTAGGTTCGTGTTCGAGGGCAGGGACATTTACATCGTGTCCGACACTCTGTACACCGGTACCTACAGCAAGCTCGAGAACCTCTGGCACTGGTTCTTCGCTGACTACCTGCAGTACCTCTTCTTCGAGTTGTGGTACGGCTTCCTGACGCCTCACGTAGGCTCCCTGGTGTACCCGGCGAGCATACCGAGGACGTGGCTCGAGCAGACCGCCCCGGTGATCTACGTGCCCGACGTGAGGCAGGGGTCCTCGAAGCCCTTCAGCTTCACCGTAGTCAACCCGACCCCCGAGAATGTCAGAGTGACGGCGGACGCCGTGACGTCGGCCATGTACGGGTCTTCTAGGACTTGGTGGCTCACCGTACCGTTGCCGAGCGGTGTCACCGCACGGGACGCCTGGATCTACCTGACTGCGGACGAGCTGCCCAGGGTGGCCAACTTGACCACGTTCGAGGTCCACATACCCTACTCGGTGTTCGACGGTGACAACGACTACAGCGCCGACTACTGCGTCTGGGTCAGAGCGTACGTCTGGATAGACGACTACAACGGGAACGGCATCATGGAGTGGAGCGAGTCCGCCGTGGTCAACCTGGGCACCTCCCTCTCCAACCACAACATGATCCAGATAAGGAACCCGTGGGCCCTGCTGAACAGCTTCGGGCCCAGGGCTAGGCTGGCCATAAGAGTGACTCTGCGCAGGGGCGACGACACGACTCCGGCCAGACCAGAGCTGGTCAGGCAGCCTGTCGCCCTAGTCATGACCAACTACGTCTACAGCGCCGACACCACCGTCCGGACGACGATAACGGGGACGTGGGCTACCGTGGCTCCCGGAAGCAGCCTGAGGGTTGTAGGCTACGTAACAGCGGCCTCCGGGGCCGCACCGACGGTCTACCAGGGCTACATAAGGATCAGAGCCGTCTACAGCAGCGGAGCGACCAAGACCTACCTCGTGCCCTACAGCTACACGGTCGTTGCCACCCTGAGGGCCGGCGAGTCGAGGGTGCTCAACTCGGGGATCGATTCGCTTAACAGGCCTTACTCCTGGAGGTGGCTCAAGGGAGCCAACGCCTGGGACTGGAGGTACGAGGCCGGCGACTGGAGGGTGTTCTACGTAGAGGTCGCCGACCCGTCCACGTGGTTCCTGAGGGTGACGGCCTCGTGGAGCAACCCTGATACCTCCCTGATAACCTACACTCTAGGTCCCGACGGACAGTTCGCCGGCTTCTGGTTCGGCGCCGGAGTCTCGCACCACCGGCACTTGGGCACGGGCAGGTTCGAGTGGCACGGCACCGGCTCCCCGACCGAGCCAAACAGGAGGATGGTGGTCACGTTCCCGGCGGTCACCTACAGGGACTACTACCCGACCAGGAAGCCGAACCTGGGAGTGTTCACCATAGTCGTCAGGACGGCTCTGTTCGACGGCTCCACACTGCCGGAGAGCTTCATGCTCTGGGTAGCCGGCGTGGGCGGAACCACCCTGCTGCCCAACGCACCGCAACCGGCCTCCGGCAGCATCAGGGTTACGGTGAGGCTCCCGTTCAGGATCATGAGGATAGACGCCTCGCCAAGGTACGTGCGATATCCGTGGTTCACGTACCAGGGCATGTGCAACTTGCTAACCGTATCCCCACCGTACTACTACACCGGCGACTACATGTTCGTGCCGTACGACTTCACGGTGAGCTGGACGAACCGTTGCTACCCGTGGAGAGACGATGTGCAGATCGTCTACTACGTAAGGGTCCCAGACATGCCGGTCTACTACAGAAGCAGGGGGACGTACTACCTGCGGGCGGACACCTACGTATTCCAGGACTGGATGCAGGTAGGTGGGGAGTACCTCTGGTGGATCGTACTCACAGACTAAACCACTTTTTCCCCTCCCTCCCGTCAAGCGCGAGCTCGAACTCTCGGAGCCCGGCGAGACTCTTTCTCGGCTAGGCTGAACAAGAGCAGCCTTTAGGGGCGCTCCTCCCACTCCTCCTCTTGTACCCCAGGAACCCGCCCCTCAGGCTGTACGCGCGGATCCCCGCTTTCCTCATCTCGACAGCGGCCAGCAGACTGGCGGACCCGTAGTCGCAGTACAGCACTATCGGTGAGTCCGGGCGCGGCTCTAGCTCCGATACGTGGATGGCTCCCGGTATGCGCTCCTCCAGGAACCTCTCGCGGCTCCTCATGTCCACGAGGACCCAGCCCTCGGGGACCTCGTCGATCTCCACGTCGGCCCCTACCCCCTCCGGCAGGACGCCCGGCGGTAGCTCCGCGAGCCTGTAGACCCTGGCGCTGGACACCACTCCGTTCACCACGTCCCTGCTGATCAAGGAGAGGGCCTCCTCGACCTCCCCGATGTCGGCCCTGGTCTCGACTGGCCCCTCGGCCAGCCCGCAGACCTCCTCCACCTTGACCACGTGGTCGTAGAGGCCCAGCTCCCTTACCCTCCCGACCACCTCCTCCTTGTCCGCTCCCGAGAGGGGTCTCAGCAGGGCTACCCTGGGCTTTACGAGAGCGTCCACTACCCTGAGGTTCCTGAGGGTCTGGGAGGAGGCCTGGCCGACGGACTCTCCGGTTACGAGGGCGTCGTACCCCAGCCTCTCGGAGAGGGCCTGGCCGACCTCGTGCATCAGGACTCTCAGGACGACCTGCCTCAGCCTCCCCTCGACCTTCTCCCTTATCTCGGCGAGTATCGGGACGAAGTTCGCTACGACTACGGAGGGCTCGTGCGGTGAGACCAGGTCGGCCAGCCTCCTCGCCACCTCGACAGCCGCCAGGGTCGCCTCGGCAGACCCCATGTAGTAGTGGAGGAAGTCTGCCCGGGCCCCCCTCTTCGAGGAGAGCACGTATGCCAGCGTCGAGTCGAAGCCGCCCGAGAACATCACGAGGGCCCTGCCCTCGGTCCCCACGGGGAGCCCCCCGGCCCCCCTCCAGCAGCCGAGGGCGTAGTAGGCCCTGGAGCCCCTGATCTCTATCCTGACCTCGACCTCCGGCGACTCCAAGTCGACACCGGCCGAGTGCTTCAGGAGCCTGGTACCGACGGCCCTCGCGACCTCGACCGACGTGAACGGGTGGTCTCCGTACCTCTTCACCCTCACTGCGAACCTCTTCCCGGAGACCGCGTCCCTGAAGAGCTCCTCGGCCCTGGCGGCCACGTCCTCCAGAGAGCCGAACTCGTGGGGCACCACTTCGCAGAAACTGCGTACCCCGAAGATCCTCTTCAGGAGCTCCGATACGTCGCGGTCTACCTCGAGGAGGAGGACGCCCTGGGAGCTCTCGAGCCTGAACTGCGCTCCGACCCTCCTCAGGGAGTGCTCTATGGCCCTGCGGAGGGCTCTCTCGAACCCCGGGCGAGTCCTCCAGGACTTCAGGGCTATCTCCGGAGACTCCTTGACTAGGTAGTATCTCATCTCCGCAGACTAGCGAGCGCTGAGCGGTTTAAGCTGGCTGAAGAGCCGAGCTCCCAGCGGACACCCCGCGCGTGCGGCGCTTATATAGGGAGCCGACCGCTAGTTTCGGTGTCCAACAGTGAGCGCGCCCAGCGAACCCGTTAGCGAAGAGGAGAAGCTGTGGGGCTTCATCGCCTGGCTGCTCTCGATAGTGGGAGCGGTGCTCGCCCTCGTCCTGAAGCCCGGCTACAGGTACGCCAGGTACTGGGCCTACCTGTCCGCGGCTTACTTCATAGTGATCGTGGCTGCCTGGGTAGTCTCCGCCATCCTAGGCTTCATACCGATAGTCGGATGGGTCTTGGGAGTCCTGATCTCGCTGGCCGTGTTCATCGTGTGGATCGTGGGGATACTCAAGTCCCTGAGCAAGGAGTATTGGAGGCCTCCGCTAGTATACGACATCGCGAAGATGCTCGGCATAGAGAAGGTGTAGCCTTAGTTAGCGCGAGCGTCGGAGCTCCCGTGCACCCGTTTTCGACACTGCCTCCTTGTAGACCATGAGAGCCCGAGCTCGGGCTTCATAGATGGCTTTCGGACAGCGGTAGAGCATCCCGCATCGGGCGTCTCGCAGCGCGTTCCGCTCAGTCTACTCGCTGATGGCCTCTCCGCTACTACGCGGTCAGGAGGTTGGCTATCTAGGAACTGCTGTTATATCCAGACGAGCTCGCCGGCGATAGCCACAGCTGGAGAGCGCAGCCGAGACCTGCGCTACCACACGTAGCTGCACGTCCAGCGGCTCCAGACGGATTTCCCACGAGGCGTCGAGTGCAGATAGGTCACCGCTCCGGCCCCCGGCAGCTAGGAGCCCCGTCCCACAGGGCAGCGGGGCTCGGCCAGGTATCCGCCCGCGTCGCGCTTCCAAACGGCGTCACCTCTCTCGCCGCGACGTCGTCCGCGGTCAGAAGCGTCTGGCAGTGCGGTAGTCGTCGACTCTCCCGCGCGGACTACCTCTCCCACTCGAAGCTCTCCCGAAATGTCGAACGGTGGCGGAGCATCCCCTCGTGGCTCTACCACAGCTTACCGCCCTCGCCGAGAGCGTGAAGTCCCTACCCCGGACCGTCTATGCGCGCCGAAGCGGTCGGTAGCTCATCTGCCAGGAGGCGGTCACCTCCTCCCTCACTACTAGTGTAGAGCGTTAGATGTCGGCATCGTAGCGAAGACCTGCGAAGCGGTTCAATTCATTAAGGCGCGGAGGACAAGGCCTAGGATCTAAACGCTTAGCTCAGAACTCCAGCACACCGCTTGTTCGTACGAAAGCTCAAATAGGTGAAGCAGGTAAACGGCGCGGCGGTCGTATGGGCGATGGAAGGGGGCTGACGCTACTAGATAAGATTCAGCCGGCGGCGTTGATACTCTCGATAGCTGTTGGGCTGTTCGTCGCTCGGCTCTTTCCGCAGATCGCCGCGTCGCTGGGGCTGTTCGTCGCTCCCGGGATCTTCGTAGTCATATACAGCGTGTTCGTCGGCACGGAGCTAGGGGAGGTTCTTAGGGCCTTCAGGAACGTGAAGCCCACCCTCATCGCGCTCTTCGTGAACTTCGTGCTAGTCCCCCCGTACGCGTGGCTCCTGGGGTACGTCTTCCTGAGGAGCTACGCCGACGTCTGGGTCGGACTGATCCTGTACCTGATCACGCCCTGCGTCGGCTGGTACCTGATCTTCACAGACCTGGCCGGAGGCAACGTCTCCCTCGGCGTGAGCCTGCTGGCCTGGAACGTCCTCCTGCAGATAGCCCTGATGCCCGTCTACCTGTACTTCCTGGCCGGCAGGATCATCTTCATCGACTTCTCGCAGATCCTGGCGAGCGTCGGGATGTTCCTAGTCCTGCCGCTCACGCTCGGCTGGGCGACCAGGAGGCTCGTGCTGAGGGCTAGGGGGAGCGAGTACTTCCGCATGTCCGTCAAGCCCTTCCTGTCTCTCCTGAAGTTCTCCGCTCTGCTGCTGGTGATCGTGGCCATGTTCGCTTCGCAGGGAGTCCACCTGCTGGAGAACTGGTCCGTGCTCGCCCTCGTGTTCTTGCCGACGCTCGCGTACTTCTTCTCCGTGTTCGCCCTGAGCCTCTCGCTCGGGAGGGCGTTCGGTCTGCCGTACGGCGACACGGCACTGCTGGCCTTTACGACCACGGCCAGGAACTCCGAGGCATCGGTGGCCATAGCGGTCTCCGCTTTCCCGGCCAACCCTCTAGTCGCCCTGGTGGTAGCTATCGGGCCGAGCATAGAACTGCCTGTCCTAGTTTTGCTGCTGCAGATCCTTCTGTGGATGAAGAGGAAGACCCGGACCCCGTGATCGGACTGGGACGAGCGATTATATGAAGAAGGGGCTTTCTCTTCTTCGCCTCGTCCCGGTACGGCCTACCGCCTCTCTACGCGCTGCTACCGCTAAGCTAGGCCGCCGTCGAAACGGATACGAGCGAGGAGACCGCGGCCGGAGGCACCTCAACGATCCCCGCCGCCGTCCGGCCGCGGATTTCGCGTCTGCGCGTCGACCTTGAATGGCTCCTGCCCTGTCCCCGCGATGGGACTGGCGGTTCACCGGGGCTTCCGGAGAAGCAGCTCTTATCGTGCTCCTGCTCCTCAAGCAGCACCCGATAACCGTTATAGGGGTTTCTGTAGCACTGAGCTTGGTGGCCAGGTATGTGCTGGGCATTTGAGGAAGCCGGTGGACCTGCCGGGACTCGAACCCGAGACCTCAGCTGCGCGTGGACGCGATGTGGCCAACATCCCTTACACCACGTGCGCACCGCACGGCCCGCACTATAGGGCCGCATCAGCCGTGTCGAAGTTGGTGACGAGAGGGCCGCTTATCTGTCATACTTGAGAGGACACATGGGATGATTAAGTTGATGGACTACCGGCCGGTTGTCGGTCTATTGGTCATGCTGTACCTCGCGATAGCCCTCATATTGAGGAGCAGGAGAATATCGATACCTGTATGGAGCCTGATGGCGTTTTCCTCTTTCGTTGTCGTCGTAAGCGGACTCATAAGCGTGGATGAGCTAAAGGAGGTCGTTGACATAGATGTAATTATGTTCCTCATAGGGATGTTCAGCATTGCGAGCCTAATGGAGACTTCCGGACTATTAGGAGCTATATCCTACTGGTTCGTTGGGAGATTTAAGAGTAGGGTGAAGATACTCATCGCTTCCGCTTACCTCTTCGGATTGCTTGCCGCCATCGCAGTCAACGATACGATAGCGCTAATGGGACCTCCAATAGCTATCCTAATAGGCAAGGTCGCCGGGATAGATTACAGAGCAATGACGGTCCTGCTAATGTTCTCGCTGACGATAGGTTCCGCGATGACTCCTATCGGAAACCCGCAAAACGTCTTAATAGCGATCGGCTCGGGAATGCCTGCCCCGTTCACGCACTTCGTAACTAAGCTATTCGTCCCCACTATGATAAACCTGTTCTTAACGGCTCTGATCGTAAAGAAATACTATGGGATTGTCGATGCCGAATTGAGTGTAAACCTCATTCCGCACGAGGAGATTAGGAGCAAGAGAGATGCCGCGTTAGGGGCGATAGGCTTGGTGCTAACGATCGCTGTCCTGATTATAAACGACGTTTTAGAGCTCTACGGCTATCCCCACATAAGTGAAAGAGGCTTCATCCCATTCATAATCTCGGCCGGCATCTACCTCCTAGCGTCTAACCCCAGGAAGCTTCTCTCGAGCATAGACTGGGGCACCATAGTTTTCTTCATAACGATGTTCATAACCATGGCTGGGATATGGAAGAGCGGCGTCATAGAGCCCATGTTTAAACTCTTCTCGTTGGGTATGAACGATAAGCTCACGATCATCCTCGGCATAACTTTAACATCGACCATAGTTAGTCAGTTGTTAAGCAACGTTCCATTCGTAGGGCTGTATCTCAACTATTTGAGAGGCCTAGGTTTTGCCGGCGACGATGTCTCAGCCTGGCTAACCCTTGCCGCGACCTCAACAATAGCCGGCAACCTCACTCTTCTCGGAGCGGCATCAAATATCATAGTGTTAGAGGCGTTAGAGAGTAGATACAACGTTACAGTGGGCTTCGCGGATTTCATCAAGATAGGGAGTATAGTGACGGCCGTAAACGTCTTAGTGTATATCCCATTTCTGTATCTAGTCTAGCTCCGCGACCTACAGTTAATCAGTGACCGGGCTTGCTGGAGACCTGGAGAACTTACAATAACGGTGGCTGCGCGCGACGGTAAAGCTAGTGGGGAGACGCCCTGCGGGGATGAGCTCTGGCTAGGGTGCTCGCGAAGAGAGTGCTCCTGCAGTCCGGACAGAGCTGCAGCACTCTCTTAAGAGCCGGCGCGACCTCACACGCGGCCTCCACGGCTCTCTCGGCTCCCACCGGTCTGCCGCAGACGGAACACGAGGCTGCCTCCACCTCCGTTCTAGACTTTAGGTCCTCCAGGCTGTCCGATGCCAGCTCGAACCTCCTGGTCACGGTTATGGCCTCCCGCGGACACGCCTCGGCGCACCTCCCGCAGAATATGCACCTGCCGACGAAGTACTCCAGGTAGACGGCTCCACTAGTGGAGCCCGCGGTCAGAGCGTTGGGCGGGCAGGCCAGAGCGCACGCTCCACAGCCCCAGCACCTCTCGGGGTCTATCTCTATGGGGCCCCGGAAGCCCTCCGCTACTAGGGGTTCCTCCGCCGGGTACCTCCGGGTCACCCTGCCGGTCTTCAGGGCTACTCCGAGCAGCCTTAGGTAGCTCACGCCCGCCCACCTCCCACCGGGCTCCGGAGGTCTAGCTTCCTGAGGGTGTCGCTGTGTATATCGTAGTAGAGGACTCTGTCCGTACACGAGAAGCAGGGGTCTATGCTGGCTATCGTCAGGGGTGCGTCCGCCAGGGGGGCTCCCCTGAGCATGGCCCTGAGGGCCGGTATGTTCTGGTAGGTTGGCGCCCTGACCCTCCACCTGTAGGGC
>CALKCU010000015.1 GCA_938083005.1 uncultured Sulfolobales archaeon
ATAAAATATTAACCTCGAGCCCCGAGACACACTGGTACGAGTATGCGCGTTAAGAGCATTCTGAACAGTAGGTACCCTACTCTCGATAAGGAGGACCTCTTGACGCACGCCAGGTCCCTGATGCGGGACCTGGGTCTCAGGATGCTCCCGGTTCTGGATGGTGGGAGGGTGGTCGGGATCGTGACCAGGGAGAGCGCCCTGGTCATCACCTCGACGAAGTCTAACGTTTTAGTGAGAGACGTCATGGAGTCTCCCAGGGTCGTCTTCGGCCCCGAGGAAGACCTGTGGACGGCCCTGAGGGTCATGCTGGAGCTGGACGAGTGGTACGTACCGGTGGCTTCGCCTAACAACAAGTACGAGGGAGTGCTAGAGATAGAGGGGTTCATGAAGTGCGCGCTGGTCGAGTTCTCCGAGAGCAGGAGCCTAGGCCCGCTGGGGGACTACATGTCGACGAACGTAGAGTACGTCACACCGGAGGACACCGTAGCCAAGCTGTGGAGGAAGATGCTCAGGACCAGGTATGCGGGGTTTCCAGTGGTGCGCGGTGATAAGGACCTCAGAGTCGTCGGGATCATAACGCAGCACGACCTGCTGAAGAAGGGTTATACGAGGATAGAGCTGGAATCGGAGTCCGGGCCCAGGTCTTCCACCAAGATCAGGGAGGCCATGACCTCTCCCGCCATAACGATTGCTGAGGACGCTGACGTCTACCTGGCGGCCGAAATCATGGTGCGAAAGAACATCGGCAGGTTGCCGGTGGTTGACGCTAGGGGCTATCTAATCGGCATAGTAGACAGGAGTGACGTGTGTAGAGCGTACCTGAAGTCGAGGCGGGTGAGAGCGTGAAGCTTCCGAACCCTAGGAGGATGTACGAGAGGGCTAGGTGGCTAAGAAGCGACGGAAGGCCTAGCTTCAGGACGTCTATCCGCGAGAGAGAGCCTGAGATAAGGTCTTTGCTGATATCAGAGCTCCCGGTGGTATCGCCGCAGACCCCGCTCCTCAAGTGCGTCGAGGAGATGCGTAGGATGAAGTTCAGGGCGGCAGTGATGGTCAAGGCGGGAGAGCTCTCCGGGATCCTAGCGTTCCAAGACATCGCGGACTACCTGGGCGGGGGCGGCAAGTACAAGATCGTCACCGAGAGGTACGGGGGGAGCGTGTACAAGGCTCTCTCGATACCTGTGCAGGAGCTCGCGAGTAGGAACGTCACCTATGTGGAGATCACCGACACTTTGGAGAGGGTCCTGGAGCTTATGGTGGTCTCCGGTTACGGCGTAATCCCCGTCCTAGGACCAGAGGGGCGGCTAGTGGGCGCCGTGACCGAGGGGAGCATAGTGAGATTCTACTCCGCTAGGGTCGGCAGGAGGCCTGCTAGCGAGTTCATGACGAAGAACGTCATCACGGCAGGGGAGGGAAGCTCTCTGCGGGACGTCCTCAGACTGATGGTCTCCGCAGGGGTCAGGCGTATTCCCCTGACTACCGCCGACGGGAGGCTGAGAGGGGTTGTCACGTGGAGGGGCGTGCTGGAGTTCGTAGGGTCTCACGAGATATTCAGGGTCTCCGAGAGCGGCGACATCAGCGACGCCCTCAACACCGAGGCGCTGAAGCTGGCCGATAGAGACGTCTTAGTAGTCGACCCGTCGACCCCCCTCGAGCGCTTGCTGAGCGAGATGTTTGAGAGGGACCTCGACTATGCTCTAGTAGCTGAGGGAGAAGTCCTCCAGGGGATCCTAACGGAGAGAGACGTGATGTTCGCAGTAGTAGGGTCCTAGGGGTGGGTCCCGTGAAGATAGAAATCAGGCACTACATGAGCCGCCCCGTGGTCACAGCGCACCCCTCCGATAGCCTAGCGAGGATAAGGAACCTCATGCTGAGATACAAGGTCGGACACATAGTGGTGTCCGTAGACGAGAGGCCGTACGGGATGATCAGCAGGAGCGACTTCGCCAAGCTCATGCACAACAGGAAGTGGCTCACTAAACCGCTAACCGAGCTCAAGGCCCAGGACATCATGTCCAGGCCCGTCTACGCCACGCTACCCACTAGAAGCGCCGCGTACGCTGCGAGGAGGATGCTCGAGAGGGGGATCGGCTCGCTCGTCGTAGTAACGGACACTACGTCCATGAGGATAGCAGGAATAGTGACGAGGTCCGATCTGGTTCGAGCTTACGCCGAGAACTACGGGGGGCTGTTCAGGGTAAGAGAGTATGCCGAGAGAGAGATACAGGCGTGCAGCCCGGAGCACTCTATCTTCTACGCGATAGAAAGAGTAGCCTTAGGTCAGCCGGTGCTCGTCGTCGACGGGAATAAGGTCGTCGGGGTGGTTACGGCGAGGGAGATAGCGTTCCTCAGCATAACCGCGGCGGCTACGAGGAAGCCTCTGAGAGTTAGGGGGGTCTCACCACGCGGGTTCGAGACTTCCATAAAGGTCTACCCGGCGGTCATGGTTTCGGAAATCATGGACACCGATATAGTGACCGTGGGGCTAGACGAGGACCTGGCTACGGCAGCCCAGATGATCGTGCGGAGCAACATCGACTTGGTGCCGGTCGTCGGTAGCGGTGGGGAGCTGGCCGGAGTGATCACCAAGAGAACTATCTTGAAAGCCCTTAAAGACTCTAGTTCGAAAACTACAGCGAGGCGGTAGTAAGCAGTCATGCGTCCGAGGCTTGACAGACCCTGGGTTCGGGAGGCCCGCTTCTGGAGGAGGCTGGACGAGAGCAAGGTCAGGTGCGACCTGTGCCACAAGCGCTGTCCGATAGCTGACGGAGGCTTCGGAGCCTGCGGGGTCAGGTACAATGAGAAGGGGACCCTCTACACGCTCGTTTACGGGCTGCTAACGGCAGCTAACGTCGACCCCATAGAGAAGAAGCCGCTGATGCACTTCCATCCCGGGTCCGCCGTCTTCTCTATATCCACCGCGGGCTGCAACTTCATGTGCGCCTTCTGCCAGAACTGGACCCTCTCCCAGTCTAGGAGGGACGAGATATTTGGAGAGTACTTCGACCCGGAGGAGCTAGTGAGGCTGGCCAAGAAGACCGGTAGCGATGGGATAAGCTACACGTACAACGAACCGACGATATTTTACGAGTACATGTACGACGTGGCGAAGATAGCAAAGCGGGAGGGGCTCTTTAACACCATGGTCACCAACGGCTACATGACCGAAGAGGCGCTCGACGAGTTGTCTATGTACATGGACGCTGCCACTGTCGACTTCAAGGGAGGGGGTAACAAGGCCTTCTACGTCAAGTTCATGGGGGTCCACGACCCCGAGCCCATATTTAACACCATAGCCGAGATGGTCGTAAAGAAAATCTTCGTCGAGGTAACGAATCTGGTCGTACCGAAGTACGGGGAGGATCAGGCTGACGTCAGGAGGATAACCAGGTGGATAGTCGATAACCTGGGAAGCGAGACGCCGTTCCACCTTCTGAGATTCTACCCGCACTACAAGCTCAGCTACCTACCCCCTACGGACGTAGCCACCCTCGAGAAGCTCGCTCGAGTAGCGGTGGAGGAGGGCCTGAAGCATGTGTACATAGGCAACGTCCCGGGGCATAGGCTCGAGCACACCTACTGCCCTAAGTGCGGACACTTAGCCGTGAGGAGGTATGGGTTCTACATAACCGAGTGGAACCTAAAGCCCGGAAACACCTGCCCCGAGTGCGGGTACAGGCTCAATATAGTTGGCGAGTTCAAAGGCAACAGAGCGTACAGCTACTTCTGGTGACCGAGGCTAACGCTACTACGAGGCCTCAGTGCGCATCTTTTTGGGCTCCACAGCTCATCTTGGGTAGAAAGCGTTGAAGGCGTTCGTGGTATCGGACACTCACGACAGATTGGACACCCTCAGGAGGTTCCTCGATATCCTAAGGTCCGCGATCGGGCCGGTGTACCTCGTTCACCTCGGCGATGTAGTGTCTCCATTCACTCTGAGGTACATAGTCGAGTCTCTCCCCAAAAGCGTGACCCTCAAGGTCGTCCTCGGGAATAACGATGGTGACAAGGTCCTCCTGAGCAGGATCGCGGAGGTGGCGGACCAGCCCGAGGAGCTAGAGCTCTGCGGGATGAGAGCGATAGCGTTCCACGGGTTTAAGTCTCCCGAGCTCACCGAGAGGGTCGTCAGCGGGATAGCGTGTGGAGGTCGCTACGACGTCGTCATGTACGGGCATACGCACAGGTTCAGGCTGGAGAAGCTGTGCTCGAGCTATCTGCTCAACCCGGGGACTCTCTCGGGCTACCTAGCGGAGAGAGCTACGTTCGCCCTCGTAGACTGCGAGACGCTCAGGGCGTCCATAATCGACCTGGACACCGGGATGGAGGTCCTCAGCTCCCGGATCGCAGTAGAGCCGTGGGAGAGATAACGCCGGGTCGTCCAGAGGTCGGGAGACAAAAGCCTTCCTAGGAGCGTCAACGCCTCTCCGGCGATGCTCCCGCCGTTCAGTAGACGCTTTTTACGACCCCCAAGTACCCGTCGGTCTTCGATATCGACGCCCTGGCCTCCTTCTCGAGCTCCGTCAGCGCTCTTATAGCGTCTACGTTCTCGGGGATCACGTTCGACTCGTTGGGAGTGGCCCATATCAGATACACCTCTCCCCCATCTCGCGAGACCGAGATGCTCTCCCTCCACACCGGTACCTCGTAGAGATCTCCGCGCGGCCTCCCGAGGTCCCTCGACAGCTCGAAGATGGCGTTGAGCCCGTCAATGCCGTCCTCACCGCTTACGAAAATGACCCTGGGCTCCTCCTCGACGACTCTCACCACGTCCTCGAGCGTGACCCTGCTTCTCGTCTCGATCATGGCCATGTGCAGGTGGTAGAGGTTGTGGCTGCCCTTAGCTGCCATGGTCACTATGTCTAGATCCTTTATCACGGTCTGCGCGTCGGGCCCGTGGTGCGACGGCACTCTGAGCTCCGGAACTACCGTGTTCATGATACCCGTCCTGCTAGACTCCCACACGTCGACGGCTCTCCTGAATATGACTACTCTCGCTCTCCTCACACCGATCTTCTCGTGTATCGCCCCTACGACTCTGCATATGGCGGTAGTGTTGCAGCTCACCACTCTAACGAACTGCTTCCCCAGGGCCTCGCCATAGTTCCTCTGAGCGACGAACGATACGCCCGCGACTTCGTGCTTCTCGCCCCCCTGGAAAACGGCCTTGACACCGTACCTCTCGTATAGCCCCCTGTTCTTAGCACCCACTCCGGCCGGAGCGCAGTCCACCACAACGTCCACATCACCACTCCTCAGGAGCTCTTCCAGCGTGCCCTCCACCCTCAGCCCCCTCTTCGCCATCTCGGCGGCCCTCTCGGGGACCGAGGCGTATACCGGGAACCCCCTGACTGCCGCTAGCTTTACCCTCCAGTCGGCGACCACGTCGGCTACCCCCACTAACCTCATGTCGGGCTGCCGGAGGACGGCGTCGGCTACCCTCTTACCTATAACGCCGTACCCGTTGACCAGAACCCCGATATTTGTTTTAACCAAGCGGTACCACCGAGCTACGCTCTCAGAGCTGCTCGTATTTATTCACGCCCCATACTACATGAGCGGTGTCCGCTTGAGGATAGACGAGATAGCCAAGCTGATAAATGAGGTGGTCTCGGTCCCCAGGTACCACCTGGTGGGGCTGACGAGGAGCGGGCACGTGGTGCTCGGTTCCACTGCGGAGGGGGTCTACAAGCTCTACATCGTCGAGCCGGAGACGCGAGAGCTGCGTAGGCTGCTCGACGAACCCGTCTATCCGATAGTGAGAACTTCCAGAAGTACCGACATCGTCGTGTATACCGTCGATAAGAGCGGGGGATACGAGAGAGTCGCGGTCTACGGCATAGACGCCAAGACCGGAGAGAGGCTCAGCCTGTCGGAGAACGTTGAGCCGCACAGGATAACGGGCCTGGCTTACGACGGTGCGAGGGTCGCGTGGTCCGGCTCCCTCGGGCCGAGGGCGTTCGTGTACGTGTCCGAGGTCTCTAAAGCCGGGCTGGCGGAGCTCGTAGCCGAGGTCAAGGGGAGGGAATACGTTTCAGACGTTAACGAAAAGTACGTGGTCGGGTGGGGACACCTCAGGGACGATCCCTTCAGTGCGGAGCTGTTCGTCCTAGACATGGACTCTCGCCAGGTGAGCGTGTTCACGCCCAGGGAGGGCAGCGTCAACCGCGAACCTAAGCTCCTCGGGTCTAAGGTGCTGTTTGAGAGCAACTACGAGGACCTAGACACGTTCAAGCTCTACGTCTACGACTTGGAGACGCACGAGCTTCGGAGACCGAGGACTAGTTGCGAGCACGTGGACGAGTTCGACCCGGTGGAGTTCGTGGACTTCGGCTGGACCTCCGACGGGAGGGTCTGGGCGATAGGGAAGAGGCGCGGGAACTCTAGGCTGTTCGTGGATGGTTGCGAGGTTAGGACTCCCGAGGGCATGATCTTGAACGCCGAGGTGGGCGGCGATAGCGTCTACGTGACTCACACATCGTTTAGGGAGCCGGCCAGGATACTCAGGATAGACCTCGCCACATCGGAGCACCAGGTGGTCGTCGGAGCGGAGCTCCCCCGTGAGCTCTCGGAGGCGCTGAGTGAGGTGGTATTCGTAGAGGTCGAGTCGGAGGGCGGCGTAAGGGTCCCGACCTTCGTCTTAGTGAGCTCTAGGAGCCCTAGGCCCGGACCGACCGTCGTCTACCCGCACGGTGGTCCCTGGGCTGAGGTGTCGAACTCCTGGTCTCCCCTGCTCTCACTGCTGGTAGCGCTGGGCTACCACGTGGTGGCGCCGAACTTCAGGGGCTCGACCGGTTACGGTGAGAAGTTCCGAAAGCTCGACCTCGGCGACCCGGGTGGCGGGGACCTCGCCGACGTGGTGAGCGCGGCCAAGTGGTCTGCGAAGAGCGGCATAGCCGACGATAGGAAGCTGGCCATATTCGGCTACAGCTATGGAGGGTACTTGAGCTTCATGGCCATGGTGAAGTACGCGGAGCTTTGGAAGTGCGGGGTGGCTGGTGCTGGCGTGACCGACTGGGAGGAGGATTACGAGCTGGCCGACGCGTACTTCAAGAGGTACGACGAGATACTCTTCGCCGGCAGGAGAGAGCTCTTCAAGGAGAGATCCCCGATAACCTATATAGAGAACATGAGGTCGCCTCTGTGCATTATTCACCCCCAGAACGACTCCAGGTGCCCTCTGAGGCCCGTAATGAGGTTCGCGTACAGGCTGATGGAGCTCGGAAAGCCGTTCGAGCTCCACGTTATACCAGACATCGGTCACGCCATAACCCTCGACTCTCGCGCCATGGAGAAGTACCTGCTGTACTCGGTCCTCTTTCTGGACCCCTGCCTATCCGGGTAACACCTCGCCGGGAACCGGTCGGGCTGCCCGATTAGGTTTGCCGCTTTAAAATAAGCTGCCCTTGAAGAGAGGTGGAGGTGTAGAGATGGCCGAGAACATCTCGGAGACGCTGAGGTACTTGGTCATCAAGGTGCTGGCCGGGGACTTCGTTACACTCCACTCTCTCAAGGAGTATCTGATCGACGGGGAGTCTCCCTCCGCCCTGAGCTACAAGTACAAGGTGGGCAAGTTCAAGCTGAGGGGATACATACAGAGAGTACTCGAGAAGGCGGGCAATTATAGGGTAGCCCAGTACATCGTTAAGACTTCCTACGCCTACCTCAGCAGCCTGACCCCGGTGGTGGTCAAGGTCCCCGGGGGCTACTACTGCACCGCGTGCGAGAAGCCCGTCGCTATGAACCCTGAGAGGCACATCAGGCTAGAGCATAAGGACCTCGTTAACAGGATCATTGCCGAGTGCGTGCGGGTCGTCGTTAAGAGGAGCGAGCCGTAGGGAGGGTCATGGCGTTCCTAGACTTCCTCGGTGCAGCGCTTAGCATCTCGGCGAGGAGGAGGGTCCTGCTAGAGAGAATCAGGAGGGTCCTGGGCTCGTGTAAGAAGCGGGAGGAGTGCGTCGTGAGGGTGTTCAAGATCCTCCTGGACTTCATAGAGAAGAACCCGGAGGAGAATACCAGGATAGCCGTTAGCGTGGCCGACTCCCTCCCTGCGGAATACGGCGTCAGCGTAGTGAGGCTCGTGGAGGCCCTCCGAACCCAGGAGACCCACCCCGGCTACCATGGCGCTGGGGACAGGGTCCTCCAGGATAGCACCGTGGGTAGGATACTCTCCGGAGACGTGGGATGCTCAAACCTCGAGGACGCGGTCTACCTAGCCGAGGAGTCGAAGGACTTCGTCGCCATAGCGCTAACACTAGCCGTGCTGGAGAAAGCCGGTGAGATGAGGAGTTGCGAGCGTGATCTAGCGCGCAGCCTGCTATCCCTCGTAAGGATACTTTACGAGCGTGGCAACAGGGATCTACTCGCTTCGATACTAAACAAGTACTCCGTCAGAATATACGTACACAAGAGCGGGGATGAGATAAAGAGCGCCAGAGTGACTATAGGTAGCAAGATGTCTATAGACCTGACCGAGATCGTGAGTCTCGTGTATTCTGACCTCAACGCAATCATGTCCTTGGGGGAGACGGGGGGCTAGCGCGAGACCCGCGCTCGAGAACGGGGGCGTTCCGCGCGGACGTCTACAAAAGTAGGGAAAATAAGAAATAAAAACCCCAGCACACAGGGCTCGGGGGCTGACGTGGAGACAGACGTTTTAGTGTCCGTCAGACTTCCCAGGAGCGTTGTAGAGCTTATAGATCACCTCGTGAAGGCGGGCATCGTTAGCTGCCGCAGCGAGGCGCTGAGGCTGGCGGTAGCGCTCAAGCTGAAGAGCTTGGGCTACGACGTGGAGCCCAGGAAGCTAGACGAGATCCTGAGCAGGCTTAAGAGCCCGAGAGGGCTAGGCGAGTGAGCTACTGGGAGCCCAGGTGGGTGAGGAGGGAGATAAAGTCTCACGGAATCTCCATAATCACGTGCTACGACACCACCACGTCGCTGATCATCTGCCCGATCTGTAGCACTATAGCAGTCGATGAGCTTTGCCCCGAGAACCGCGAGGGCGGTATCCCGGTGGCGGACGCGCCCCTCTTCGCGTCTCCGGAGGACCTGATAAACCACCTAAGGACCCATTGGCATGCCAAAAGGTATAAGAAGATAAACGTCCCCACTGCACGGGGGACCGGTGAGGAGAGCGAGGAGGGCGCTCTTAGGAAATTCGTTGACAGCAAACGTTCTGGCAAGAGAGGGTGACGTGATAATAGACTTCTGGGAGGGCGGGAGCGACCTCTACGGGTGGAGCTTGGGCTCCGAGTGTGTGGATAGAGTCCCGATATTCCTGCGAGGGGACTGTTGCCCGCTCTTTTCCGGCTCGCTGAGGGAGGTCGACGTGGAGGTCGCGGTAGAGGGCCCGGAGTCCGGTGTCGCCAGGAAGCTTGGCGACGTGAGTACCTCCGTCGTAGGCTATAGCGGGAGGCTATTCGTCCCGGAGCGCCCCGCCTGCGCGTACTACAGAGAGCTGCTCAGGAGGTCTAGAGCGGCTAAGATCTTTTCCCCCATCACTGGAATAGATCTTGAGGCTAGGATCGTGAGGACCTACCACTGCGACGTGGAGTACGAGGAGCTCGTGAACACGCTGCCCCTCCACTACTTTCTGACCAAGAGCCGGCTGAGCGGGCTGAGCGAGCACCTAGACTACGTACCCGCGTACGCGCTTACTCTAGTGTCCGGGACCCCTCTGAAGGACTACACCAAGGTGTTCGTGGGACACAGGGGCTACTCCGTGGGCTACGTCGTGAGCTACGGCGGCTATGCTGCTGGCAAGCTTGTTTACGCCATCGTACCCCTCGTCGAGAAGTCCCTTAGAGCTGAGATCGAGAGCAGGACAGTAGCGGAGCTCAAGAGGCTTAAGCTCGTCGAGGGTCCCGTAAAGCTCGCTAGGTCCTTCTTCATCAAGTACTTCATAATGAGGGGGGATGTCGAGGAGATACGCAAGACCCTCCAGAGCCGCGGTGTTGTCCTGGCTGGGAAATACGGGACCTGGTCGGAAGCTTCTCTCTGCGATATATGTCAGTAGTAGGCGAAGGCAGCGTCGGCTACGAGGGGATCCTCTAGAGAGGCCAGGAGGTCGGGATCTCCGTCGTCACCGCCATCCGAGTACATGGCTATCGAGAGTATGAGGTCTTCGAGCTCGGCAGTGCTCGGAGGGCTCTTTACGACCACCCTCACTCCGTTGATCGATATGTAAGGGAGCGCCGAGTTTACCGCGACGGGTATCACGTAAACCTCGAGCCCGTACTTCCTGAAGATCTTCTGGGCAGCCTCCCACGCTATCCTAACGAGGTCTTCCGATACCTCGTCGTTGACCACCCCCACGACCACGTCTACCGCCATGAATTACCCGGAAACTCTACTGAGGAGGGTTGCCTTAAAAGACTTGGGGCCCAACTCCCGAGGTGCGTGCGGACCCCCTCCCTCTGCATGATAGCGCTTCAGCACCCCGGCACGCGCACGGCGGTGCGGCTACCACAACCTCAGGCCCGGAGGGGAAATGAACCGGCTCCTCTGAGAGGGCGTGCGCGTCGCTTTACCCTACGTGACGGCTTCGACCAGACAGTCTATAACCGCACCGGGGAACAGCGACCTCAGCCGCCTCACCTCGTCCGAGTAGAGCACGGAGAACGCGTACCTGACGTTCGCGTTCCTACTCTCGGCTTTGGCCCTCGCGAGCGTTTCGATCGCATCCTCGTCGACCATCACGAGTACCACGGCAGAGTTCCCCAGGTTTCTAGTCCTAGAGCCGCCCCTCATGACGTGTATGTTGAGTAGCGAGGACTTTAGCCTGTGGGAGATGTGCGAGGCTATGAGCATAGTCTCGCTCGATGTTATCACGGTCTCGACGCGACTCCCGTGGAACACCTCCACGAGCCTCTCGAGTATGGAGAGGGCCACGAGCTTCGTGAATGCTACGTCCATTAGCAGGTCTACCAAGCTCTCGCTCTTCAGGTACTCCACTACAGCCCTTCTAACGAGGTTCATGTCGGTCAGAAGCTTAACCAGGCGTAGGCATCTGCCGACCCGCGGTCTAAGCCTCCCGTTCGCGTACTTGCTCAGGTGGGCGTCCGGCACACCGAGGATCCGGCTCAGGGAGGAGAGCCTGAAGAACTTCCTGTACGCCGAGAGTGCATCGACAAGGTCCACGTAGAGCAGGGACTCCGCGTACCTGCGCGATAGCATACTGTATATCTCGCTCATAGCCGTTCTACGTTACTCGGAGTTTCGGCGTTAATCTACTTTCCGCGAGCTTGCTCCGAGAGGATCGAGGAGAACCGAGGACTACTTAGAAAGAGGGGTTGCGGCCTCCGGGGCAGTAGCCGGGCATTCGCTATCCGGGGACTCCCGTCCGCGAGAGCGAGTCCCCACCCATAGATCTCTCCCAGGCTCGGAAACCGGGAGGGTTACCAGAGAAACAGCCCTCTCGAGTGGATCCAGTCCTTGAGCAGGCCCGTGACCACAACAGGGGCCTTCCTCACCTCGCTCAAGGTGCTTACCCCTAGAGAGGCTAGTATGGCCCTCATCCCCAGTAGGAAGCCCTCCAGGAATTCGTTGAGATTCCTCTTCGAGTAGGCGACGAGCACCGGTCTCGCTAGACCCACCACATCGGCTCCCAACCTCAGCGCTTTCACGGCATCGTAGGGAGACCTCACACCCCCGCTCCCGATGATCAGGATCTCCCCGGAAACGTTCCTGACCTCGATTATCGAAGCGGCCGTGGGGATCCCCACCTCCTTAATCCCCTCGGCGGCGTACTGCTTGACCAAGTCGCCCGAGGCTAGAGCTCTGTGCAGCTCCACGAGGGCCCAGTTGGTGCCGCCAGCCCCGGCTACGTCGATGCACCTCACGCCCCCCGAGTAGAGCTCGGCAGCGAACTCCTTGCTGATCCCGAACCCTACCTCCTTCACTATTAGGGGTACGGAGCTCACCTCAGCTGCTCTAAAGAGAGCGTCCAGACCCTTCGACATGCCGGCGGCTCCCTCGGGCTGGACTACCTCCTGGAAGTAGTTGAGGTGGACTGCTATAGCGTCGGCTTCTATCATCGACGCGAGAGAGTTCACAACACCGGGTCCGTACCTAACCAGTTCGCTAATCCCTATGTTGCCCACTATGGGCATCTCGGGGCAGACGTCCCTAGCCACTCTGTAGGTGTGTGCTAGCTGCTCGGACTCCAGAGCAGCCCTCTGGCTACCGAGGCCGAGAGCTATCCTGAACCGGCACGCGGCCTCGGCCAGGGATCTATTTATGGCCTCGGTTCCGGGAGCTCCACCGGTCATGCCGGTTATCATAACCGGGGCGGCTATCTCTTTCCCGAGGAAGCCGACCCTCGTCGATACCCTATCCGGCTCCACCGCCGGCAGAGCCCTCTGAGGCAGGAATACGTACTCGAACCAGGCCGTTCCGGGCCCCTCGACCGGCTTGCTAAGGACTATCTCTATGTGCTCGAGCTTCCTCCTAACCGTGCTCCAGCCGCTCTCTAGTACCATACTATCGAACCCGCGAAGCTGTCTGACGCGAGAGCGTTGTAGAGCCCGCCCTCAACGAGGCCGCTAACGATCTTCACCTTGACGTTGCGCAGGCCCAGCCTCTTCCCCTCGTAGAGCTTCCTTAGCATACCCCCGGTTACGTCCACCCCGGAGGAGCTCTCGGAGAGGAAGCCGAGGACCTCGTCGATCGAGGCCTGCGTGATCCTCCTAGCCCCGGAGTGGACCTTCGGGTCGCGGTCGTAGAGTCCGTCGACGTCGGTCACGAAGACGATCTCGCTCGCTCCCAGCTCTCTAGCGATATACCAGGCCAGAGTATCGCCCGAGAGGACCCCGAAGCCTCCGTCCGATGCGACGACGTCTCCGTAAGTGAGCGGCACCAGCCCTCTGCGGAGGAGAGCGGTGAGGGCCTCGGTGTAACACACCGGGTTTCCGGAGGCGATAGCGCAAAAGCTTCTGGGAGGCAGGGACACCGCGGGTAGCCCGGCCGCTATGGCGTACTTCCTCAGAACGTAGTCGAGAGTGTCCATAGAGTCAGCGGTCTCGACGAAGCAGCTCTCGTCTATCCTACCGAGCCTCGAAACGCAGCTCTTGACGACGGGGTGCCCGTAGCTCCCCCCGCCGTGTATGAGCACTACCCTGGCCTCTCCTCCACGCTCGCTGTAGTACCTGCCGAGGTCTCGGAGGAGGCTTCGGATAGCGTTCCACCTGAGAGCCCTGGGCTGGTCCTTGAACGTAATGGCGGAGCCCCCTAGCTTGACCACCCTCACGTTGTCGAGCTCCAAGCCCGTAGCCCCAGCAGTTAGCGGGACTCACGTAAAAATGCCAGGGACATACCACCGTTAACCCGGGCTACTACTCCCGCAGCACCTCTGTGACATGTTCTAGAACGTCCTAGAAGGCCCCAGCCTCAGTGGAGCAAGACCGGTACTCGGTCTGCTAACCGAAGAGAGCTGCTATCCCCTCAGCTATGGTCTCTTCGGTTACCTCCTCCTTCTTCTCTTCCTTGGAAGGCTTAGAGGCCTCGGCTCCCGTAGGCTGGGCGGGAGCCGCCGCGGCGGTCGGCTGGACCGTCACGGCTGGAGCGAACACTGTTGCCTGGCGGATCACGTCGCTTATGTTTATCTCTTTTAGAGCTGCCACCATCATCTTCACTCTGACCTCGTCGACCGCTATCCCGGCTGCCTCCAGCACCCTCCTCAGGGACTCCTCGCTTATCTCCTTCCCGGCAGAGTGGAGGAGCAGCGAGGCGTATATGTACTCCATGCCCTCTTTACCCCCGAACTCTTAGGCTAGTACTTTAAAAGCTTTGCTATCCCCTTTGGGGAAGAGCGTGCGCGTGCTTAGGTGCCCCGAGTGCGGGCTAGAGGTCCCGCCACTGTCTCCAAGCAACACCTGCCCCAGGTGCGGAGAGCCCCTGTTCCTGGAGGTCGACCCGGAGGATATCGTCAGGGAGGGAGCGAGGAGCCTGGTCCCGGGGGACCTAAAGAGGGTAACCCTCGGTGAGGGCGGGACCCCGCTCATCCAGCACGGGAGGCTTCTGCTCAAGCTCGAGTTCCTCAACCCGACGGGCTCTTTCAAGGACAGGGGAGCGGCTCTCACGATATCGAGAGCCCTGGCGGCCGGCTGGAGGACGGTGGTCGAGGACTCCTCCGGTAACGCTGGCATAGCCGTGGCCGCGTACGCGGCCAGAGCGGGCATCAGGGCGAGGATCTACGCACCGGCCGACGCGCCGCAGGGCAAGCTCAGGCTCATAAGAGCCTTCGGAGCCGAGCTCATGACCGCCAGGACCAGGGACGAAGCCCGTAGAGCGGCCCTGGAGGACAGAAGCGGGGTCTACGTGGGGCACGTCGTTGAGCCGTTCTTCATCGAGGGCGTGAAGGACCTGGCCCTGGAGCTCGTCAGGTCCGGGGAGAGGTTCGACGCGATAGCGGTGCCCGTGGCCTCCGGCTCACTGTTCCTGGGGCTCTACAAGGGGTTCGAGGAGCTCGCTAGGCTGGGCCTAGTCGATGGCGTGCCCACCATGGTACCCGTAGAGGCCTGCGGGTTCGCTAAGCTCACGAGGTACCTGAAAACTGTTTTTCTCGCCTGCGAGGAGGGGGCCAGGAGCCTCCTGGCGGACGCGCTTAGGCTGACCGCGGTGCCCAGGCTGCGCCAGATCGCGGAGAGAGCCGGGAGGGTCTCACCGTACGTAATCGTGGTAGGGGACGAGAGCATCGGCGAGGCCCTCAGGGAGCTCTACTCGATCGGGCTACCGGTCGAGCCGACCAGCGCGGCCGTCTACGCTGCGGCCAAGCACGTAGCCAGGGACGTCGGGGGTCGCGTGGTCGTCCCGCTGACCGGTTCGGGGCTCAAGTACGTGCCCGCTCCCAGCGAGCTCCTCGACAGGTACCTCTTCGGAGCAGCGCCGCCCCGCTAACCACGGCGGGGTAGCACAGTTCTCGAGCGCCGCCCGCCGCTTTTAATCTTCCGGTCCCACTACTCGGTTGGATGAGCTATCGGTGGGGTCGTTGGATAGCGCGTGCGCCGAGCTGGCGAACCGGGCAGCGCTATCGAAGATGCTGTCCGTAGCGGAGGCCAGGCCTCTGGAAGCCCTGCTCAAGCTCTCGGAGTGCTTGGTCAGGGAGCCAAGGTCGGCTGTCGTGGGAATCACGGGTCCGCAGGGAACGGGCAAGTCCACCCTGATCTCGCGCTTGGTCGGGGAGCTGAGCAGCGAGGGGCGCACGGTGGCCGCGCTGCTGGTAGACCCGTCCTCCCCCCTCACCGGGGGCGCTGTCCTCGGCAACAGGCTGAGGATCAGAGACCTCCCGGACGGAGCCTTCGTCAGGAGCGTGTGGGCCGAGGACGAGAGGGCCGTCCCGCTCAGGGCCCTGATATCGCTCGAGCTGCTGGAGGCGGCCGGCTACGACTACGTGATCGTGGAGACCCCGGGCGCCGGCCAGGTAAACACGAGCGTCCTGAGGATCAGCGACCTGGTCGTGGTCGTTCTGATGCCCCTCCTCGGAGACGAGGTCCAGGTGATAAAGGCGGGGCTGATGGAGATAGGGGACGTCTACGTAGTAAACAAGGCCGACCTGCCGGAGGCCGACCTCATGTACAGCTACGTCAAGCCCTTCGCGAGGGGGAGGCCCGTGGTAAAGGTCTCAGCTCTCTACGGAGAGAACATGGAGGAGCTGCTGAGCGCTGTGAGGAGCGTGCTAGAGCGGAGGAGTCTGGAGGGTGCGAGGGAGAGGAAGAGGATCGAGCGGAGGAGGTACCTGCTGGAGGAAGCGCTACTAGAGCTGCTGCACAGCGCGATCCGGGAGGAGCTGGGCAGGGTCGGTGGAGAGGAGCTGCTGAAGAGACCCGAGGCCTTCGCGGAGCTTGTGAGAGGCTTAAAAGCCAGGCTGGCTAACAGGATTACTGGGGGCCCGTAGTTTAGCTTGGCAGAATGCGGGGTTCGGGTCCACACCTCGCGCGGCGGAAGTCCCCGTGGTCCGGGGTTCAAATCCCCGCGGGCCCACCTACGACATCGCGGCGCCTTACTCTGACAGCGTCCCCGCGAGCCGGGGCGGCGGGTCGAGCCTCGCATCAACTCCGGGTCTCCCGCCAGGAGACCCTCCGTCCTTCGGACGCGCCAGCCTGAGCCCCCCATCGAGGAGATATTTTGGCGCCCGCCCAAGCCTGTGGGGTGTAGTCGCGTGGAGCGTAGACTCAATGCCGTTCTGAACCTCATGGAGCAGCTCAACGTCGATATGCTGGTCGTTACCCAGCCCCCCAACGTCACCTACTTCACCGGGATTCCCAGGTCCTCGGGAATAGCACTAGTTATTGAACGAGATGGACCCCTCGTAGCGCTCGTACCGGCTCTGGACTACTGGAGAGCGATACACTCGGCCAGGGCAAGCGGGCTGGCTGTAAAGCCTTACGCGATGTATAAGCTGCCGGACATAGACCTTCAGCTCGTCGAGCCCCCGCACGTGTACGTTGCGAAGATCGTGAAGGAGAGGGGCCCGAGAGTAGCCGTCGACAATCCGTACGGGAGGGTGGGGTTCGAGATCGAGAGGATTCCGGGAGTGAGAGTCGTCGACTTCTCGGAGCAGATATCGGACCTCAGGGCCGTCAAGCAGCAGGAGGAGCTAGACCTCATGAGGAGAGCCCTCTCGATCGCGGAGGGGGCCGTGGAGAAGGTCCTGGGAGAGCTCAGACCCGGCGTCTCGGAGAGGACTATAGCAGCCGCACTCGAGTATTACATGAGGCTCGGCGGGGCCGACGGGCTGGCCTTCGAGAGTATAGTGGCCTTCGGGGCCAACGCTGCCTACCCGCACGCTACGGTGACCGACAGGACCCTGAGGGAGGGCGATCCCGTTGTAATTGACGTAGGGGCCCAGGTCGAGAGCTACTCGTCGGATCTCACAAGGACGGTCCTAGTGGGAGGGGTGAGCAGCGAGGTCAAGAGGGCCGTGGAAGTGGTCTCCGAAGCCGTGGACGCGGCCGTGGACCGGGTCCGGGACGGTGTTGCCGCCGAGGACGTGGACACCGCGGCTAGGGAGGTAGTGAGACGGGCGGGCCTGGGGAAGTACTTCGTGCACTCCCTGGGACACGGGGTCGGAATCGAAGTGCACGAGAAGCCCCGCCTCGCCCAGGGGTCTAAGGAGGTCTTGAAGGAGGGCATGGTGGTGACCATCGAGCCGGGGGTCTACGTTCCCGGAGCTTACGGTGTGAGGATAGAGAACATGGTGTTGGTCAAGAAGGGCGGGGCCGAAGTCCTCAACAGGTTACCCAAGATTTTCTCAGTCTAGCTAGGAGCTGGGTAGGGGAGCGGGCCCAGCCTGATCCCCGAGCTGCCCGCCTCCGCGCGTTCACCGGCTTTCTTTCGTATTCGGAGCCCGTCTCGCCGCGGCGATGGTGTCACCGCCGTGTCTGGACGGCCGCGGAGCTCTGATCCGGCTCGGATCCACGATCTAGCTTGTAGACCTCTTTCAGGGATAGAAGGAAGCGTTACTGCGGATTCTGCCCGAAGCCTAGACTATTTCAACGAACGCCTCAACCTTGATCGGCGGGGAGGTCTCCGACACTAGTTCATCCGACTCCTTCGAGAATGCCGTATAGCTCGTCCTCCCCACTCCGATCACTCTGATGGGCTTGGTTAGGGGTATCTTGACAGCCCTGATGTACACGGATTCTCTCAGGTCCCCCCGCTCCACTCTAAACGCAGACTGGGGGACTATCCTCACGTACCCCTCCTCTAGAGAGGACGAGGCCGCTCCGTCGATAGCAAATCCACGCTTAGTCTCCTCCAAGAGCTCTTCGTCCTTCCAGTCGCCGCTCTCGAACACTAAGGAAGTGTGGATTAGCCTCGCCTCGCCCAGAAGGCCGTAGACCGAGCCCGGGTAGGAGCCGGCCCAGTAGGCTGTTTTAATGCTGTGGTGAGCGTCGATTATAGTACCGCCCTCGACGAGCCATCTCCTCCTCGCGATAACTCCCTCGTCATCGAAGAATCTCGCGGTGGGCTTGCGCAGGTCCCCTGGAGAGTCGTATATCTTTACGTCATGACCCTCGAACAGCCTCCTGCCCAGCACGACGCGGCTGCGGAACCCGGTCAGCAGGTGCGATAGCTCGTGAAAGAGGGATGTGGAGGCTTCGTGAAGAAGGATCACCTCCGCTCTCCCCATCTCGGTCAGGCTGGGCCTCTTAGCCGCGCTCGAGGCCTTGGCCCTCTCCCTGGCTAGCCTGAGAAGCTTCTCAACCATGCCCTCGGCGCTCTCGTCGAACCCTTGAGGCGCTACCCTGCTCAACGTGATGTCCCTAGATACCCCCTCCGCGCGCTTAAGGTCGACTCGGACCTCGACTAGGTTCCTCTCCTCCAGGGCCTCGGTGAGATCGTCAGCCTTAATGCTTCTGCGCATCCTGAGCCTTCTCAGCGTTACAACCTGCTCGTAGCCGGGTAGCCTGTAGTCCCTGAGGAGGTTGAGGATATCGTCGATGGAACTGGAAGCCTCCTCCTGGGAGCCCAGGGTCAGCTTTCCGGAGTAGAACTCTACCTCGAAACTCTCCGGGACGTCGCACCTCTCCAGGTCCGCGACTCTGACCATCGACTCCACCTCCGCCTCGAGCTTGGCTACGTCTGAACAGTTCAGGCACGCGCTCACAAACCAGCAGCCCCCGAGGAGCCTCCGGGCGCCGAGGAGTTGGACCTGGTACCTCGCTTGGCTGACCAGATTCCCGGCTATCCTAACCTCGTCTACCTGCCTCAGAAGAGATACCACGTCCCTCCTCCTGATCATGGCTCGCTGCAGGGATCCTTTCGCGGATAATAACCTTGCGGCGGAGGCCTAAAGTCCCGCTCCAAAGCTCGCTGCGGCCGAGCCGGACCGTGGACCGTACGTTAAGCCAGCTCCGACAACAGCCTTTAAACCGCTGCGGCCGAGTCCTCCCCGGAGAGCTTCGTGAGTAAGCGCGCGGCGTGGATACTCACGCTCGGAACCGAGGTAGCGCGGGGGCTCGTGGTCAATACCAACGCCGCCTTCCTCGGCAGGAGGCTCTCGCAGCTGGGGTTTGTCGTTGAGGGAGCGATAACGCTGGTCGACGACAGGGAGCTGATAGCGAGCTTCCTCAGCTACGTGATGAGGGAGCGCAACCCCAGCCTCATAGTCACGACCGGGGGGCTAGGCCCTACGCACGACGATATAACTCTGGAGGCCGTCGCCGAGGCTCTTGGCAGGCCCCTGGTCCTCGACCCGAGAGCCCTAGAGATGCTCAGAGAGAAGCTGGTTCCCAGGGGGTACGAGCTGACTAGGGAGAGGGTCAAGATGGCCTACATGCCCGAGGGCGCCGTACCCGTTCCAAACCCGGTCGGGACGGCTCCGGGGGCTATGCTAAGGCACGGGGATACTACAATCATCTGCCTCCCCGGGGTCCCGAGAGAGATGGAGGAAATGTGGTTGAAGTACGTAGAGAACCTGATCAAGGATCTCGCGGGCGTCTCCGTAGCCGAGGGCTCTCTGGTGATCGTAGGGGTCCCCGAGGCCGCGATGGCACCGGTACTGAGAAGCCTATCCGAGACCTACGGCTCCAGCTACGTTAAGTCCCACCCTCGCGGCTACGAGCTTTCGAACCCCGTGCTCGAGATCTACGTATCGGCGATCGCCTCAGCGGAGGAGGGGGCTAGAGCTCTAGTCAAAGAGATATGCGAGAGAATCTCCGGGGAGGCGATAAGATTAGGCGGGTCCGTTAAGGACTACAGGTGTCAGCCTTGAGTACGGTGGTCGCACGCGTGGAGCTCGGAGAAGTGAGGGAGCGTAGGATAGTCGAAACCTCGGTCGAGGAGGCTGTGAGGAGCCTGCTTTTCGAAGTCTTGGGGTTCTGGGACCCCAAAGCGTCGGACCTGGTCGTTACGAGAGAGAGACTGTCGGACATCAAGCCAGAGCTCGCAGAGCAGTACGGAGACGTGGACATATACATCGTCAGCTACGACATCGAGTGGAGGGGCGACGTGGTCGTCGATAAGAGGTTCTTCGTAGTCATGAAAAACGTGGGTGGAGTTGTTGACGAGGTCTTGTCGGAGCTCGCCGACCTCTCCAGGGAAGCTCTCCTCGAGACTGAGAAGGAGCTTAAGAGTCTCTAGGGCCAGACCCGGAGCTTCCGCGGAAGCCAGCTACGAGGAGAGGCGAGGGTTTCTCCTGAGGCGCGCCGCAAGAGAGGTGGACAGCTACAGCGCGATGTCGCAGTTCAGCTATATAAAGGGGCTAGCGCATTCATGTAGGCAGATGTTGAGGAATCCGGGATCTGACGCCGAACGCGTGATGTGGCTTAACTTAGCTGAAGCGCCTCCGCGAGCCTCAGTGCTCGAGTGTCGGGCGGGCGTGTCTACACAGGCGTGGGCGTTCAAGCGCGTAGGAGGTACTGAGCGTGGTTGAAGCTCATGGGCTCCGTGAGGGAGAGGCTTCGGAGAGCGCCTCTATTCGTGGCTAGGCGCGCTGCGCGCCTACACCCGAACTTCCTAACAGCTCTGGGGCTCCTCTTCGCCCTCCTGACGCCGCCCGTGGCCTACCTCACTAAGAGCTCCCTCTACGCGGCCGCTACCGCGTCGCTGTCTATGCTAATGGACGCGCTCGACGGTGCCGTCGCGAGGCTGCGCGGGTCAGCATCCAAGCGCGGAGCTTTCATCGATTCTCTAGCGGACAGGTTAAGCGACGCGTCCATAGTGCTGGCCCTATACCTCCTGGGCTGCAGCTACCTACTGGTCTACGCGGTGGCCGTTCTGTCGATGGTTATCAGCTACATTAGGGCCAGGGCCGAGTCTCTGGGAGTCGGGGGGCTAGCCGAAGTGGGGATCATGACGAGAGAGTTCAGGTGCCTGTTCCTGCTCTCCATCTACCTCCTCCACCACATGTTCGGAGCCCGCGTAGCGGACTACGCTCTAGCGGTACTACTCGCGGCGCTGGGCGCGACCGTGGTCCAGAGGGGTCTTTACGTGCTCAAAGCACTCGGAGGACGCCGTAACGAGGCATCGCGTATCTGAGCCGCGCCTCCCTCCCGGGGACGTCTTCCCCGCCTAGATGGAGACCTCGCCCTACCGAGCCCGGTAGCGACCTGGGACCCCACGAAAGCGATGGGGTCTCTCGGGTGAGGTGGAGGTCTCCGGGTTCGGGAGAGCGTCGACGAGTGTCTGGGGACAAGCCGCTCCGAGGTTAGAGTTCTACGGTCAGACACTTGGTTGGGTGCAGAACCGTGAGCCCCGCGGGGAGTTCGGTGGGGTTCAACTTGAAATCAGCTAACCCGAAGTGAAGCGGCATCACAAGCCTGACCCCGGCCTCCAGGGCCACGCGCAAGCAATCGGAGACCGTGGAGTGGCCGAGCGATCTAGCCAGGGAGCCTTCCGAGTCCGGGAACGAGACCTCGTGCATCAGGAGGTCGCAACCCTCGGCCAGGCGCGCCAGCTGCTCACTGTACGCCGTGTCCCCGCTGTAAACGAAGCACCCTCCGGTTCCCTCGTCCTCGACCCTGATCGCCAGGCTGGGGACCGTGTGGGAGGCTTCAGCGAACTCGATCTTCAGTCCTGCGATCCTGATCGAGTCGCCCGGCTTCACCTCTACGAACTCGACGCAACACTCGAAGCTGGATACCGACACCGCCTCCAGCAACATCTTTATGGAGTGTAGAGTCTCCCGGGGCCCTACTACCTTGAGCTTCCCCCCGACGACCTTAGCGAACTGGATTATAGTCGGCAGCCCGAGGACGTGATCGCCGTGGTTATGCGTGAGCACGACTGCCCTGAGCTCTCGGACATCGGTGTACCCGCACTCGAACATGCTCCTGAGGACTCCCTCGCCCGAGTCCAAGAGGGCGAGCCCCTCACCGGGGCCTCTCGAAACGAGGATAGAGGTGTGACCGTAGAGAGGGTCCGAGACCCACCCGCCGTAGCCGAGCAGAACGACCCTCACTTCTTGGCACCCGAGAGCGCGCTCAGCAACTTGCGGGCGGATAGGCTTCCCCCCTTCGCCAAGATCTCCGCTATCTCCCTCGCAGCCTCCACTAAGTCTTCCGTCAGCTTGTTGGAAAACTTCTCGGTGAGGACGGTCAGATCGTGCTCGCTGGGCTCCGTGTAGAGCACGTCTCCCTCGTCGAAGTGTCTACCAACCAGGACGTTCCCCCTGATCGATATTGCTACTCTATCGCCCTTCCTGGCCTCCGCGACGGGCTTGCCCATGCTCTGGATCTGCATCACCTCACCGAGGGTTTTGCCGTCGGCTCTCATCAACCTGCTCCTAGGCCTTAGAACTCCCGACAGCACCTCGATGCCGACGATGGCCGGGTCGCTCCTCCTGAAGACGTAGCCCGGGAGGACCCTGATCTTCGCCGGGAGGGTCAGCGCGGAGAACTCCCTCTCCGCCTCCCTGGTCTTCTCCTCCTTGACCCACTGCTCGTAGGCCTCGATAAGCTTGTACATTATCCTGTCCCTGAAGATCCTGACGCCCTCGGCGCTCGCCACCTCCTCAGCTTCCGGCAAGACGCCGACGTTGAAGAGCAGGGCTACGCCGAGGTATCTGTTCTCCCCGGCGACGAGAGCGGCCTCCAGCACCTCTCTCTTCGTCAGCGGACCTATGTCGGCTATCCTAACGGGCACTCCCCGACGCTCTAGAGCCGATACGAGGGCCTCGAGAGTCCCGAGGGTGTCGGCCTTGGCTACGACACCGTTTATGTTCTTCGAGAACCTGACAGTGCCGACCTCCTCTTTCACCTTGTTCACCAGTTGCGGGATATGCTCCTCGGACTCCGCCACGTAGACCGGCGCTCCGGCTACCGCGTTCTCGAGGTTTGGAGCGACTATCCGCACGCCGGCGGCTGCGGCGACCTCGTCGACCGCGGCCAGCTCGGCCCCGGCTACCCTTATCTCCTCCAGGGGCTTCGGCATGAGGAGAGCTCTGACCCGGGTTACTACGGGGTCCGGTATCCCCCCGACGACGATCGCGTCCCCCCTCCTGATAACGCCATCGTATATGACCGCGTCCACGCACGTCCCGATCCCGGTTAGCTCCTTCACCTCGAGGACGACGCCCCTGGCCGGTCCCTCGGCGAAGGCTATCCTCTTCACCAGGTACCTCTGGACGAGCCCCGCGAGGACTGCCAGTAGCTCAGCGAGCCCCTCGCCGGTCTTAGCCGACACAGGCACTATTGCGATGCTCTTAGTGAAGTCCTTTATGCGGTCGAACCTCTCCGCGGGTATGTTCAGCGAGAGGAGCTGTCCCGAGAGCCTGTAGACGAGCCTGTCCAGCTCCTCGGCAACTCTCGAGCTCTGGCTGCGGAGCGACTCTAGGAAGGACAGCGTGTCCGTGCTCCTCCACCCGCTTACCCTGTCTATCTTGTTAGCAGCGACGAGGAAAGGCACCTTCCTACTCATCAATATCTCCATGCTCTCAACGGTCTGGGGCATGACCCCCTCGATCACGTCGATGACCACTACGGCGAAGTCCGCTACGGCACCCCCTCTCTTTCTCAGGTTTGCGAATATCTCGTGCCCCGGCGTATCTATGAAGAGCAGGCCCGGTATCGTGAGCTTTATCTGGAACATCCTCTTAAGGGGAGCGATTATATCTTCTATGACTGAGAGCGGTACGAACGACGCGCCCACGTGCTGAGTCATCTCGCCCGGCTCCTTCTTTATGACAGCGGTCCCCCGTATCTTGTCCAAGAGCGTAGTCTTCCCGTGGTCTACGTGTCCCAGCACGGTCACTATGGGCGATCTAACCTTAGCCTTCTCGACCACTATTCTCCACCTTAGTCTAGCTTGTCCTTCAGAACTAATAACGACGCGAAGACCCTCATCCGATCCCCCCGCGTCCGCTCGCCCGTCCGCGGATCTTTCGTACGGAGCTATTTCTGAACTCGCGAGAGCCTCCGGGCCGTCGCTCGACGCTCACAAGCTCTCTCCCCATCCCGCCTTCAGGCCCTAGAACTTCGAGTCAATCGCACGATTAATGAAAGAAGATCACGTTCGAGCTACCGTCGTGGAGCACGGGTCCAGTCCGTGCTATGCGCAGCGATGGGCAGGCGCAGGCGAGGTCCCGCTCTCAGCCAGCGACCCGGCGGGCGAGACCGGCCTCGCTGGCGGGGGCAAATTAGATGTGATGCGCTGAAGCTCTCCGGTGACGAGCTCTGACATCTCCCGGTCCTGCGAGCGCTGTCGAGGGCCTCAGAAGGCTGCGCGGCGAGATCCTGAGGTGGTTCAGTAGACACGGCAGGAGGTTCCCGTGGAGGGGGGAGGTCGGCTGGTACGGTATCCTCGTCGCGGAGTTCATGCTCATTAGGACCAGGTCCGAAGTTGCCGAGAGGGTCTTTCTCGAGTTCATACGGGAGTACCCGGAGCCGGAACTGCTCTGCTCGTCCGATCCCGAGAGGGTTCTCGACTACTTCAGCAAGCTAGGACTCCCCTCTAGGGCCAAGAGGCTGATCCAGGCGGTCTGCGCCGTCCTGGAGGAGTGCGGTGGGGAGATCCCCTGCGATTACAGAGAGCTGAGGAGGCTGTCGGGAGTGGGCGACTACATAGCGAGGGTCCTGCTGTCCAGGGTCTGCGGGAAGCACTATTCGTTCGTAGACTCGAACGTCATCCGCGTCCTCTCGAGGTTCGCGGGCGTGCCGCTGAAGGCTTCGGAGGCCGCCGGGATCTTAGAGGAGGCGTTTGCCGGCGGAGACCTCCCCCCCGTCAACGTAGCCCTGATCGATCTGGGCTCGGGAGTCTGCGGACCCAGGAGGCCGCGCTGCCCGGAATGCCCCCTCAGGGAGGAGTGCTCCTATTTCTCGTCTCCTCCAGCGCCCTGAGGAAGCCTTCGGTATTTTTGCTCAACTGCGTGCTCCTGAGCGGCGAGCGCAGGATGATCTGGAGGGTCCTCTCGTACCCCAGGTACAAGCTGACCTCCTTGCCTACACCCATGGAGAGGGCCGCTAGGCTGAGCAAGGAGCTCGGGATCGAGCTGATCGTGAAGAGGGACGACGTAATGGAGCTGTGCATGGGTGGCAACAAGGTCCGGAAGCTCGAGTTCATACTGGCCGACGCGCTGAGCAAGGGGTGCGATGTGCTGATAACCCGGGGGGCCGCTCACTCGAACCACGTGAGGCTCACGGCGGCCGCCGCCAGGAGGGCCGGCCTAGACGTGTACGCGGTGATCACGCCGCCCGGCAGCCTAGCGACTCAGGGCAACGTGCTCCTGGATAGACTCCTCGGAGCGAACATAGTCCCGGTCGACAGAGCCGAGGAGGCCGATGAGACCATGCTAAAGCTCGCCGAGAGGCTCAGATCCGAGGGGAGGCGTCCGTACGTGATCCCGGTGGGGGGAGCCTCCGAGCTGGGAGTGCTGGGCTACGCGCTAGCAGCCCTCGAGATACTGCAGCAGTCCCTGTCCCTCGGGCTCAGGCCCAAGTACATAGTCCACGCCACGGGAACCGGTGCGACCCAGGCCGGGCTAGCGCTCGGGCTCAAGCTACTCGGGGCGGCTGACGTAAAAGTCCTGGGGATATCGAACGGCAGGAGGTCCCCGGAGGTCGTCGGGAGGCTGGTCGATCTCTTCAACTCGACGGCGAGGATGCTCGGAGTGGACCTCAGGGCTTCGGAGGAGGACTTTGAGGTATACGACGAGTACACCTTCGGCGGATACGGGGTCATAACCTCGGAGGTTGTGGATGTGATGAAGTACGTGGCGAGGACGGAGGGGATAGTCTTGGACCCCGTCTACACCGCGAAGGCCATGTACGGGCTCATCGACCTAGCCCGGAGGGGCGCGATAGAGAGGGGGAGCGCCGTAGTGTTCATACACACGGGTGGAACCCCCATAGCTTTCCAGTACGCTTCTGAAGTAGAGAAGTATCTTTAACGTCCGAGCCGGAGCACGTGAGCGGTTTCTAAGCTGACTCCCGAGACCACCTCCCTAGCGTGGTCGAGTACAGCTGGAAGAGGTAGTCGGGTCCTGCGTTAAACACTCTCATACCCGACAGGTCGCTCTCCGGGACCCTCCCCGTACACTCCTTGAGCCTCTTGGACAAGAAGCGCTTCCGCTGATTGAAGAGACACCTAAGGAACTCCTCGTAGCCCCTCAGCTCCTCACTCCACTCCCTCCTTCTCTTGAGGACCACCACCGCGGACCACACCTTGGGTCTAGGCCTGAAGGAGTCCGGAGGGTACCTCCCGTAGACCTCGACGTTCATGAAGGTCTGGGTGAAGGCCGATATCCTCCCGTACTCCCGGGTCCCCGGTGCGGCGGCGAGCTTCCTAGCTACATCGTCCTGCAGCACCAGGACGGCGCTCCTGAGTGATGACTTAACCAGGGTCGTCACGACCCGGGACGATACTACGTAGGGAGTGTTAGAAACGAGGACGCAGCCCTCCCTTAGAGAGCGGATCAGGGGTATACCGTCGGACGCCACCACGTCTACCAGGTCCCTCGAGAACCTCCTCTTTAGGTAGTCGACGAACCTAACGTCTATCTCCGCGCAGAGTACGTATCTGAAGCGGCTCCCCAGGAACAGGGTGAGAGAGCCGAGGCCCGGGCCGAGCTCGTACACGTAGCACTCTCCCCCTGGACACAACTCCTCGAGCCTCTCCAGCACCTCCAGAGCCAGGCGGCAGTCCACCATGAAGTGCTGGCCCAGCCTCTTGAGTGGTCTGAACTCCCTGATGAGCTCCCGCACTCTCCTCAGCTCCAGGCACTCCTTCGAGGAGTTCGTGAAACCCCCGACTAGCGTCACTCAGTTTAAGCTAAAGAGCCCGACGGGTACTCTACAAGGGCCAGCTGGTTGAGCTCGGCGATCGAGGTATCCCTGGACGGAGGTCGGGTGCTCAGAGTCGTCGGCCCGGTAAGGGTCGAGGTGCTCTCTGGCGTAGTCTTGGTGGTTGGCTCGAGATATCCGGCGGGTTCGTCGTTCGTAGTCCACAGGCTCAGGTCTTACGGAATCAAGGCACTCTCGCCGGCTAGGCTGCGGCTCACTCTTGGCGAGGGCTCGAGGGTCGAGGAGTGCGGAGAGAGTGAGGAGGTGGTCGACGACTGGCTCAGCGCCTCCGAGTACGTAGTGAGGAGGTGCTTAGAGAGGGGGCGGTGCAGGGTCCTGGTGGTCGGCCCGCCGGAATCGGGGAAAACCACCCTAACGGCGTTCCTGGCCAACCGCCTGAGGGAGGCCGGGTTTAGGGTGGGGGTTATAGAGGGCGATGTGGGACAGGAGGACGTCCTAGTCCCGACCACGATAGCCCTAGCGGAGGTCTCGAAGCCCGTCCTGTGGCTGAGGGAGCTCGAACCGTCGTCGTTCAGGTTCGTGGGCTGCACCTCCCCTCAGTACTGCTACTCCGAGAGCGTCATGGCCATAAGGGAGCTCGTGGACGAGGCTGCCAGGATAGGCTTCAACGCCGTGCTCGTAAACACCGACGGCTGGGTCGGCACTGCTTTAGGGATAGAGCACAAGCTGACCATCATTAGGTGGGTAAGGCCGGACCTGGTGATAGCGACGAGCGCGGACGTGCACGACGTTATATCCAGGTGCCTCAGCGGATCGACCGAGGTGTTACAGGTTCGGAGGCCGGCTATCGTGCGGGAGAGGAGTAGGGAGGAGAGGCGCGAACTGAGGACCCAGGCGTACAGGAGGTACTTTAGCAGGGGGAGGGTGAGGAGAGTGAGGCTGGAGGGGGTCGCTTTGTTCAGTGCGTGTGCTCTCGCGGGGCGTCCCCTCTCGAGGGATGAGCTAGCAAGAGCTCTCGGGGTTCCCAGTAGTGAGCTGGGGGCGGTGCTCTACTCGTCCAGGGTGGGGGACACTCTTTACGTAGTCGCCAGGGAGTTCGCGGGCAGTAGCGCGAGCTTCTCGGACTCCAGGAGGGTTGTAGTTATGAGTCCCGAAGAGATTAAGGGAGCGCTAGTTGGGTTGCTGGGGGACGGAATGCGCGAGGTTGGCGTCGGCATAATATGGGGAGCGGAGTTCGAATCGCGAGAGCTCACTATCCTAACCCCGTGGGAGGGGGGGATAAGGGGCCTGATCATTGGCAAGATAAGGCTCAACGAGAACTTCGAAGAGGTCGGTAGGGTGACGAGATGTACTCTCTAGCTAGAGTAGTGGAGGCCCAGGCCAGCAGGGGGTACGTCAAGAGGATAGCCGGAGAGCTCGAGCCCGACATAGAGCCAACCAAGCACCTCGCGGAAGCCGATAGGACCGGGTCCACGATCCTGTTCCGGGTAAGAGGCTCGGGGCTGGAGTGCGTTGGCGGAGTCATCAACACGAGGGAGAAGCTCTACGAGCTGCTCGGAGCGGGGGGAGACGAGGAGGCTTACAGTAAGCTCTCAGCAGCCCTCAGCGGTAGGGCCCAGGACGGCTTCAGAGTGCTGGGGTTCAGCGAGCTCTTCAGGCCTTTCGAGGGGTCCCTGACCTCCCTCCCGGCAGTGAGGTTCTACAGCATTGACGGCGGGAGGTACGTGACGTCAGCGATAGTGATAGCTAAAACCCCGGATCTCGATTCGTACAACGCCTCCATACATAGGCTCATGCTGTTGAGCGAGCGCGCCGTCGCCATAAGGCTGGTCCCCCGCCACCTCTACAGGATATACGAGCTGAACAGGCGATCGGGCGCCGAGACTAGGGTTGCCGTCGTGATCGGGGCCCACCCACTCGTAGAGCTCGCCTCGTCAATGTCTCCGCCCTACGGAGTCTTCGAGCTCGAGCTCGTGGAGAAGCTGGGCGGAGGTCCCCTCGAGGTAGCGTACACCCCCGCGTATGGCCTCCCGGTTCCCGCGCACGCTGCTGTAGTATTCGAGGGCAGGATCACGGGAGATTTGGTGAAGGAGGGTCCCTTCGTGGACATACTCGGGCTCCCGGATAGGGTTCGCGACCAGCCCGTCCTAGCGGTAGACCGGGTGTACGTGTCCAAGGACCCGGAGTACTTTCACGTCATACTCCCCGGAGGGGTGGAGCACTTCTTGCTGATGGGCTTCCCCAGGGAAACGGCTGTGTGGGAGGCTGTCAGGAAGGTCGTGCCCAGGGTAGTGAAAGTCAGGCTAACCAGGGGCGGGTGCATGTGGCTCCACGCGGTGATATCTATCTCTAAGGAGAGTGAAGGAGACGGCAAGTCGGCCATAATGGCCGCCTTCGCGGCCCACCCAAGCCTCAAGCACGTAGTCGTAGTTGATGAGGACATAGATCCCGACAACCCCGAGGAGGTGGAGTGGGCCATAGCCACGAGGTTTCAAGCGAGTAGGGGGCTGGTGGTGGTGAGGGGCGCCAGGGGGTCGACGCTGGATCCGAGCTCCGAAGACGGGCTCACGGACAAGGTGGGTGTGGACGCTACCGCTCCCCTGAACCGCCGCGAGCTCTTCACGAGGCTCAGAGTCTGACGCGGGTGAGCGCGTGCATCTGACTAGGGAGGAGGAGAGGATGCTGTCCGGAGAGCTCGGAGAGCCCGTGGCCAAGGCTATCGAAGTGCTCGTGAGCGTGGGAGAAGCCCTCGGTGCTGAGAGGCTCATCGAGGTTGCGCACGCGCACGTATCCGGGGTCTCGTACTTCAACGTAGGAGACCCCGGCCTGGAGTTCATTGAGGACCTATCGAGGGGGGGAGCTAGGTTCGCCACCTTCACAACGGCAAACCCCTACGCCGCACTGGCGGTTTACGGCTCCAAAGGCTTCAACGAGGAGCTCGTTGCCAAGCAGATGAGGATTGTCGAGGCGCTGAAGAGGATGGGAGCGAGAAGCTTCACCTGCGCTCCGTACTACGTGAGGACTCCCTCGGTGGGGGAGCACCTGGCCTGGGCGGAGAGCAGCGCCGTGCTTTACGCGAACAGCGTGCTCGGGGCCATGACCAACAGAGAGCCCGGTATCGTAGCCCTGATGGCCGGGATCGCTGGCCGGACCTACCTGGGGAAGGCCCACGAGGGGCTTCCTGGAGAGGTGGAGTACGTAGTGGACATCGAGAGGCCGAGCGATCCCTCCGAGGCCGGAGCTTACGGACTGCTCGCCGGCGAGCTCCTGGGGAGCTCCACACCGCTGGTCCGGGGTCTGGAGGGACTTCCGGATAGCTTCCTCAAGGAGTTCCTAGCAGCCTTGGCCACGAGCTCTCCGTCGCACCTGGCGGTCCTAGAGGGCGTAACCCCGGGCTACCGCAGCGTCGGCGCGGCGAGCGCCGAGAGGGTATCCCTCGGGAGATCCGACATATCCAGGCTCTACTCGGAGGCGAGGAGTTGCAGCTCGCCCCTCTACTTGGTCGGATGCCCTCACCTATCCCTCGAGGAGCTCGAGGAAGTGCTGCTTAGGGTGGAGGGGGTCGAGAGGGGGGAGCTCTGGCTGACCGTCGGCGAGCACTACGCTCGCTACCTCGTGGGCGTGCGGCGCGCGGAGAGAGTGAAGATACTGACCGGGGCCTGCGCTGTGGCTACGAGGTTAGACCTCTTGGGGGTCGACTGCGTGATAACGGACTCCGCCAAGGCTCTCGCCTACCTACCCAAGCTCGCCAACGTCAGGGCGTTCCTCGTAAAGAGGAGAGACCTGCTGAGGATGGTGTCCGACCTTGACTGAGGTCCCCCTATACCCGATCGGCAGGGCCCCCAAAGAGAGGGTCTGCGGAGAGCTTCTGGTGTACGGAGGCTTCGTGTCGCCCCTCGGGGACGTAGACCCGGAGACCGGCCGCCTGAGGGGCGGTGGCGCTCTAGGAGGCAAGGTGGTAGCCGTCAAGGGCTTCACCGGCAGCACCGTTGGGCCCTACGTCGTCTACTCGCTGAAGAAGAGGGGGCTGGCGCCCAGAGCCCTCGTCGTCGAGCAGCTCGACGCCAACGCCGTCGCCTCGGCGGTGGTAGCCGGGATCCCTCTCTACAGAGTCGACAGCCTGTCCGAGGTCGAGAGGCTTTACGGTGAGGGTCTACGCTTCGTCTGCGCGGAGTCCGGGAGGCTTAGACCCCGCGGGCTCCTGATAGCAGTAGAGGGAGTAGACGGCGCCGGCAAGACCACGGTCTCGAAGAGGCTGCGCGACATCCTCGAGAGGTGCGGCTTCAGGGCGGTCTACACGTACGAGCCCTACTACGACGCGGTGAGGTCCATATTCGAGTCGAGGTCCATGGAGCTGACGCCAGCCGTCGAGGCCCTGCTGCTGGTCGCCGACAGGTACTCCCACTACGAGTCCGTGATCAGGAGGGAGGTAGAGAGGGGGAGCGTGGTGGTCCTGGACAGGTACAAGTACTCCACGATAGCCTACCAGGGAGCGGCGGGCCTCCCGATCGAGTGGCTCCTGGAGATCCAGAGGTACCTCCCGGATCCTGACCTCGCGATATACCTCGACGTAGACCCTGAGGAGGGGCTGAGGAGGAAGGCCGCGAGCGGGCCGAGGTCCCTCGCCTACTTCGAGGAGGACGTGGAGAGGATCAGGAGGGCCCGGGAGATATACCTAGGCCTGGCGTCCGAGGGCAAGCTCGTGCTGGTCGACGCGAGGGTCGAGCTTTCCAAAGTGATGGAGAAGGTGGTCGACGCGATCGAGGAGAGGCTCGGGCTCGACCTCAGGGAGTGCTCGCGGGAGTAAGCCTCGTGGGGTCGAGAGGACCCCGCGGTCGTAGAGGAGGCCGCGTGAAACCCCGATGACGCGGGGATCTGCCCGGCCTCGGGAACCCAAGCTCGCGGAAGCCGGGCCGACCGGGGCGAGACTGGGGGATCAAAACGGGTGGAACCGCCTCTAGACGAACCTGAAGTATATCCCGGCGGGTACTCGGTAGTAGCACGGACCGCACCAGGGACACCACCGGGACGGGTCGACCATGTACTGGTACTCGCTCACGGCCACATATACGAACTCGCTGATGTTGTAGTCGTTTTGGATGTCCTCATAGTCTCCGTGATTTACCATGCCACCGGAGATATATCGATGATCCCTTGGCCGACAAGCTTACCATGAATGCCGAGGCGAAGCCTGCGGCGGCAGTGCATGGCGCGGACCCGATCCCGAAACCGAGCGCCGCGCAAATGCCGAGCGCGGCGATCGACTCGGCCGGGATGGACACCTCGAAGTCGGCCCCGCACTTATCGAAGTGCTTGAAGATCTGCTCTAGTGCTATGCTCTCGCCGGGGTCGAGGCGCCCATCAGCTAGGGACGTCTCCGGGATACTGAGCCTCTGCCAAGTAGTGCCGCTAAAGAACATCTGCAGCAGGTCGCTATGCGGTAGCCCTCTATCCGCTCCTCCCGAGATCCGAGATTATATAACCGCTGGTTAGGACGTCTCCGGTGAAGCTCTCAACGTCGTCCCCGATGTACTCGCAGGAAGAAGCGTAGCAATAACAGTAGTAGACTTTCCACACACGGTAGATAGATCTCGCCCATATCCACGCCCACACCGCTTTGAGCGGTGATAGTATATCGCTCCAATGGAAGTAGTAAGTGGCTCCGCCCCACGTGAAGCCGCCGCCTTTCCACAAAGTCACGTCGGGCCACACGCCTTTCGAGATCTTGTCGAGTATCTTCCCGGTAGTCAAGGTGGGGTAGATCCCGACCTTCTCCCCTCTCATGCCTATGTTTATAGACACAGTGACTGAGCCGCTATACCAGTAAGCGTTCTCGGCTATCAGCACCGGCGTCTTCATGTAGTACTTTCCGTTTTGGTACCTGAAGTAGTCTACCGGCAGCCTCGAGAGGAGGTCCTCGGGCCTGATCTCCGCTATCAGTTCCCTGTAGATGTAACCGTGAAGGCCTCCGCCTCGAGTCTCGAGACGTGACCGTACCTCACGTCGAGGTGCGCGAACGTCTGCGAACCTCTCACCAGGCCCGCCGAGACCCTCAGGGACCTCCCCCTCGCTATCTCGACGGGCTTGTAGGACAGAGAGTCGTAGGCCTCGAACATTATCTCACCGGAGCTTCCGTTGTATATGAATAGCCTGACTATCAACCCCGAGTAGGTTCCCTCGGGGTCCCCTCCCCTCGACTCGTAGACTGAGACCCACCCCCTGGAGATCTCGAGGAGCTCCTCCGACTCGAAGAACATCGCCCTCCTGGGCTTAGCCGTGATCTTGACCAGCGTCACGACATCCTCCCTCCACCTCGGGTCCGGGGGAGCCATAGCGTTGATCTCGAGGTAGATGAGAGTGTCCGGGCGGTCGAGGAGGTGGGTCACGTCCACGAGCCTCCCTCTTATGGGATCGACCTCGTAGAGCCTCAGCTCGAGGAGTATCCCGGGACCTGCGGCGGCGTTGGTCGCGCTCGGGACACCGTACACGGCAGCGTAGATAGCGTAGAGGGCCACCGACAGGGAGCCGGCCAGCAGGAGGGCTAGGACGGGCACTCCTTTTAGGCTACTGCGAAGGATGCGCAACCGCTCCACCGTCATTGACACCAGCGCACCTTCCCCTAATAAAACCTCTTGCCGGATTCCGCTGACCGGCATCGATCCGCTCCCCTCCCGCGCTCCACTCCGCGCGGGCGGCTCAGTTTATGGGGCCGAGCTGGGGCTTCGTGCCAGCCGCTCGGAGGGGTCAGCCCGCGGACGTAGGATCGGGCTGCCGCAGTTGTAATTTGTAACTAGTGCCGCCCTAGACCGGGTGCTGGCCATTGTCCGGGGGCTGCAGAACACGGCGCTAGCCCTCGTGCTGGCCTTCTTGGCGACCGTGGCTAGCGTCGGCGTAGTCCTGTTTCAGGACGACCTGAGCGTAGTCTTCTCCAGCTGGGCGGATGGCAAGCCCAAGATGATGGTCAAGCTCGAGATACCCGTACCCGGAGTCGGCGCGGACTTCTGCTACGTGGCCGTCATGAGGTTCCCGGGCCGCCTGAGGCCTACGAAGGCTAACGAGCTCGAGATGGTCCACTCGGGCAGGCACGGACCCGGCGAGACCGTCGTAGTGAGGGAGCTCCACCGCGCGATAGTAGCCGAGGAGAGCTACGACCCCAGGACCGGGGAGTACGGGGTCGAGTACTACGAGCCGGTCGAGTACCTCGCCATGGTCCTATGCGTGGGGGGAGGCGGGACCGAGTACAAGTACGGGAGGGTCCACCAAGTGTTCCCGAGGAGCCTAGTGTGGACCCACAGAGTGGAGGTAGAGCTCGTCGAAGAGAAATCGGGGAGGAAAGCGGAGAGCCCGTCCGCGGGCCACGTAGCGCTGGTCAGCTCCGCTGACGGCGTTACGTCTATCACCGCCCCCGTCAGCTGCGACCTGGGGAGCGTCCCGAGCATATGCTCAGGCGAGCACGTGAGGAGGGAGTGCTTCACTTACGTTAAGGGCCCGGTCCTCCGCTCTCTGGAGGGCCTCACGACCTCCTTCGCGATATACGGGCAGGCCGATCCGCGCCCCTCAGTGGTGTACCTGGAGGCCTACTACGACATCGTGCCGGCACTAGCCCCGGACCTCTGTAGAAGAGAGCCGGAGTGGAAGAGTGCGGGGAAGAAGGAGGTGGTCGCCTTGGCCGACTCGGAGGCCTACCCACTCTCAGGTAACATGCGGGACAGAGTGTACCTCGGAGTAACGTTCGTTTACACGCAGGGCTGCTATTCCGACCCGTTTACGGGAGGCTTCTGCTGGTGGAGTATACACCCCACGGACGTCTCTAGTGTCAGGAGGAGCGAGCAGCTGGTCGCGGACGGGACCCTGCCGTGGTACATGCTGGAGCTGGCGAGCTACGACCCGCACCCGCCCGTGGTGCCGTCCTACGTCAGAGAGGCCGCAGACTACGTGAAAAAGATACCCTTCGCACCGCCGAGGCTGACGGACAACATACTCGCGGACATCGGAGTGGCCTTCACGGTAACCGTCGAGTGGAAGTGGGTATCGTTCTCCCTCGCGATAAGCTTCTACGGAGCGGGCAGGGACGACGGGTACTATACGACCCCGTACGTGAGGGTCGAGAACCCGGCCTGGAGGACCTACCGGTGGTGGTACAAGGACGACGACCCGATGACCTACGAGCTCTTCTTCAAGTGGAAATGACCTGGTAACGATAGGCTTTTCCGCTCTCCGCCCTGCTCGGGAGACCCGCGGGCGGGCTGGGGTTTATGGTCCCGCTCGCGGGTATGCCTATGGAGTGCCGGGTCCGGCGGGCTCCACTGATTCTCGAGGCGTGGATCGCTCGGTGATGTACCTTGAAGCCCTCCCCAGGCTCGGGCGCGGTCCTCTGAGCGAGCCGGCCTGGTGGGAGAGCTGATCCAGCTGGTGACCGCGGGTCGCTAGGCGTGACCGCGTGCCGGGCTCCAGCCCCGCTCCCGCACCCTGCTCGCGGCGTGGGAGCCCTCTAGCGCGGGCTGTAGTGAAAAGAGTGGAGAGAGCTCGAGGCGGCGAGAGCGCTCAGGAGCAGTACTCGTTGAGCAGGGAGTCCAGGGCCCTGACCACGTACTCGTATATGCCCTGGCCCATGATGATCGACCTGTTCATAGCGTAGGACCTGAACTCCCCCTGGTCCACCAGCTCGCAGGGCCCTCCCCGGGCTCTGACGAGGTCTATAGCTAGGTCTACGTACTCCACGGTGTTGGGGATGAGGAGCTCGGGCTTGGTGTTGATGTTCGCGTATATCCCCTTGAGCTCCCCGCTGCTGCTGAAGTACTGGTGGACTACGTAGGGGACCCCCTCAACCACGGTGGTCTTAATGACGTCGCCGACCTCCTTTCTAACCCCGAGGCCGTCGTACACACCGCTGCTCCTGGTCCTCCTCTCAAGGACCAGCCTGAACCCGTCGCCGTGGTTGACCTCGACGACGGTGGCCGCGCCGAGCTTTATGCTCTCGCCGTTGAGGGTCTTGTGGCTTATCACGAGCTCCCCGACCTCCTTGATGATCTTGGCCGCGAACCTCCTCACGATCCTCCTCAGGGTCTCCCTCTCTACGTACGCCGAGACCTCGTCTAGCAGCTCAGCCAAGTCGCGGTAGAGACTCCTGGAGGACCTTATCATGTGATGATAGTCGGCGGTCGGCGCGACGGTCCTCCTCACTTCGTCGAGCCTCAGCTTGGCGTCGTAGGTCAGGTGCGCGACTATTATCTTTTCGCCCTTGGTGATCGCGGAAACCTCTCTTACGTCACTCACGCTCCCCTCGAGAACGCTGAGCTGCTCGACCAAACGCGGGAGTTCGGCGGTGATAGCCTCTAGATCGGCCTCGTCCGCGTTGCTCCTCCACTTGATGCTCACCCCCCTCCTAACGTATTGAGACGAGATGCTGAGCAGCTCGGATATCCTCGCCTTGTTCTTCAGATGGGGGCTGAAGAGAACGCGGGAACCCCTCCATACTACTGCGAAGTCTCCTACCACTCTCATCCCGGGCACCACGACCATCCTCTCACTCGGCTGTACGGGCACCCTGATTACCGATGCGAGTATGATCGCGCCCTCCCTGCACTCCCGGTACTCGACCATCTCGGCGGGTCCGTAGGGCGTTTTCACGATACACCTACCGTCCCTCATACCCTCGACGAGGACCATTAGCGTGGCGTACAGCCCCACTGAGGGAACGTAGGTAACGGCCTCGGGGATGTGCTCGATGAGGGTCTTGGCCACGGCCTCGGCGTGATCCGAGTGCCCTATTACGAGTATCTTCGAGGTGTCGTCGTTGTCCGTCTTGACCGTTACGTCCGCTGGGAGCCCCCTGTTTGTCGACAGGCGCAGCCTCTCGGCGAGGGCATCGCTGAGGTCGACGAGAGTGTACCCCTCCTCGTGGAGGATCTTGGAGATAGCGGTGGAGTAGATACCGCGCACTCTCACCTTGACGCTCAAAGCCTCTACCCTCCTCAGTCCCTGATGCTCGATAGTATCGCGATTATGTTCCATATCATCGTTCTAGCGTAGGAGGGCATGTTCGGGTCCTGACTTATCTCGTCTAGCACGCTCGCCGCGTTGGCAGCTCTCACACCGGGCGACAACGACCTATCGTTGAGCATCTTCAGAGCTTCGAAAGCGGCCCTCCTTATGTTCCTGGGGATCCCCGAGTCCACGATGATCCTGTTGAGCATCGTAACGACCTGGTTCAGTTTCATCTCGTTTATCTGGTCCTTGCTTATGTCGGGTCTGCCCAACTCTCAACCCTCACAACCTGTACCCAGGAGTCTTAAAAGTGAGGAACATCCGCCCACGCCACGCCGGTGGAACTCCTGTTCAGCGAACCCGGAGGGGCTGGAGCAGAGAGAAGGGTCCTGCGCTGACTAAACAGCTCCCTCGCCCGATCGGCGTCGGGAGGCTTCGGACGGGGAGGTCCTCCTCGGTCTATGAGGGCTTATCTTGATGCTTTCGAGCGCCGGGGTCTTCAGCTTCTTACCGCAGTGGGGGCAGTTCGAGCCCAGCTTCGCGATGAGCTCCGAGGGCGTGGGCAACCCGTAAGAGTCCTGCCCGACCCTAAGGAACTCGTAGAGGACGTGATTGCAGGAGCCGCACCGGTAAATAACTGGCAAAAAGCCTCACCCCCGAGGTAATACTCTTTGTAATACATAGTTAAGCAGCGGTTTACTAAATACCAGCCGCGAGCGGAGAACGTGGTAATACCGCTCCCGCGCCTGTCTCCGTTGCTAGAGTAATACCCTCTTAACCCTCGTTCCGCCGACGGCTTTCTCTCTTATATAGTTTAGAATGGCTGCCCGGATGAGCTCGGACCTCGATATCCCCAACATCTCCGCGACCCTGTTCAGCTTCTCCACGGTCTCTTCATCGAGCTTGAAGGTCACCACTCGCACGGACCGCACCGAGGGATGGTCCCCAGCGGGATAGATGATCCTTCTGGTAACAGCGTTACCCGGGGGGAGAGCGCCGAAACTAACCCTCGCTCAGAGGGGCCGACCGCGAGAGTGCGAGCGCGGACCCTCGGTGGAGGGGCGAGGCCTGGTCTCCTACGGAAGCCGTGTTGAGACCCGGGGCCTCGACGTTGGGGTCTGGGCCTCCGGTGCGCGGACTAGATAAAAAGCCGATAACCGGTAGCGTCTCGGATGAGGAGTGAGCCAGGGCCGAGCGCTCGGCGGGAGGTTGCTCGCCGCCGTCCTTCCGGCGGCTACGCTGCTGTTCCTCTTCAGCTATTGCTACCTCGGTGCCGCTGCGGGGAGCCCTCTCTTCAGGTTCCTGCTAGAGACTACCCTGGGTAACGTAGTTCTGGGACTGGCAGCGGCCTGCTACGCTTATCACATCGTCAAGGGCTACATATCGCCCACTCACGCGAGCGGGGAGCCGGGCCTCCTGGAGGAGCTCGACTCGGTCCTCCTCTCGCTCTCCATGGCGGTGGCCTTCTACCCGGTCTTCCGGTGCCTGCTCGGAGCCCCCGGGAACCGCCTTGCTCCCGCTCTACTGTCCCTCGCCGCCTCCGCGCCGATCGCGCTACTCACGGGGGGGAGAGGAGGCAGGCTCGTGAGGATCGCTGGCTACTCTAGCGCGGTTCTAGTAGCCTCGGCGGCGCTGAGCTCGGCCGATAGGCTAGCGGAGTCCTTCGCCGAGCTGGCTAAGCTTATCTCGGACATCGAGATGCTAGCAAGAGAGCTGGGCGTGGCGTAGCGTTGAGCACCGTTAGGACCCTGACCGTAGTCGTGATCTCTTCATCGATATTCCTCCTAGCCCTCTCGGTGGTTCTGATGCTGCGCGCTCTGGTCGCAGCCTCCATCGTAGCCCTGACCTCCGGGCTGGCCCTGCTCTCGGCCGGCGTGCGGCTGGCGGGCCTCCTCACTGGGGAGGAGAAGTGCGGAAAGTCGGCCTAGCCCTGCTCCTGCTGCTTAAAGCCTCAGCGCTCGCCGCCCTGCTGCTTACCATAGCCGCGGTAGCGGTGCTGGAATACGCCGACCTGCCGACACCGTACCCGACAGGCTCATCGCCCATAAACCCGGGGCACTTCGGGACGTCCATGCTGGTGGAGATGCTCGAGGGTTACGGACTCCGAGTGGGCTACGTATCGGACTGGAGCTACGTGCGCACCGAGGGGGAGAGGGTCGCTGTTCTAATAGTCTCGCCCGAGCTCGGCTACGACCACGGCGAAGCCAGCATCATAGCGAGGCTACTGACGAGCTCCGGCGGGGTCCTCGTGGTAGCGGACGAGACCACCGCGTCGAACGCTGTGCTCGAGCTCCTCGGAGCTCGAGCGAGAGTCCTAGGTAACAGGCTCTTGGACGAGCGCTACGACCTCTACCCGAGGTCCACCTTCCACCTCGGAGCTCTGGAGATCGTCCTGAGGCTAGACAAGGCGTCGGAGGTCGGCAACTGCGAGACCGTCATCGGGTTCGCCGAGTCCTACGAGTACCCGTCTACCGAGCCTGAGTTAAAGCCCGTCGGCTGCGTTGAGAGCCTGGACAGCGTGACGGTCCTGGTGCTCGGTGACGGATCGCCGCTGACGAACCAGGCGCAGCAGCTGGGCGGGGCCTACAGGGAGCTAGCGAAGTTTGTGGCGCTCGCGATAAGGGAGAAGTGCGGGAGGGAGTGCAGGGTCTTCATGGAGGCGGGGAAGTACGCGTCCGGTGAGAGCTTCTTCTCTAGCATCCACGGGGAGCGCGCGTCGTTCCTAGAGCTCCTGAACGGCGTGTCCTACTACCTAAAGTCGTTGGAGAGCGCCCTCGCCACCGATCCTTTGGAGGGAGTCAGGGGCGAGGCGGTGGCGCTACTCGTCTTGGTGATCGTGGTGACCGCCTCCGCGAGGTTGAGCGGGGAGAGAGCTCCAGCCGAGCCTCTCAAGAGCCTCACGTGGAGAGGTAGGGAGGACTTCAGCAAGGTGTTTGAAGCCTTGACCGAGCTACTGTCCCTGATCGGGTGCGAGACCGTCCCGAGCGACGAGCTGGTCAGGTGCCTGGAGAGAGCGGGCTATAGCCGCGAGTTCTCAGCTAAGCTCTCGAGGTTCGTGAGGTTCTCGACGTTCGCTCTCGGCCGCAAGACTCTTTCGTACATGCCTATATGGCGCCTCATGATCCGCAGAGCGCTGAGGTACGCGGAGGAGATGCTCGAGCTCTCCGAGGCCAAGCTCCTAGGGGAGGAGAGTGCGTAGGTACGGTCGAGCCTCCGGGACGCGTAGGTACCCCGCTCTCACCGCTGCTGTGATCGCGGTATCCGTGGCGCTAGCCCTCCTGGACGCCACACCGGTATCCCTGCTCATCGCCGCCTACTTTCTGGTATACTCCGCGGTCAGCTACTCCTACCTGCGGTGTGCGAGCAGGGGCATTGCGTGCCGAGCAGAGAGGGTGGAGCTTGAACCGCGGGAAGCCGACGCCGTTCTCCGCGCGCAACTGGCCATCACACCCGGAGCGAGGTTCGCCAGCCCGAGGCTGTACATCGAAATGCCTCCCCAACTCTCGCGCGTCGGTGTACGCGCCGCGACGGTCTTGAAGCTCGAGCCGGGGGCTGGTCGAGCTAGGGTCGAGACCCGGCTGCCCAGGCGTACCGGGCTCCACGTTATAGGTCCCCTAATCCTAGCGCTGGCGGATCCGCTCGGGATTTTTGAGGTGCCCGTCTGCGAGCTGAGCCCTGTAGTAGTCAAGATACCGCCGAAAGCCGGTTTGGCCCCACTAGCTAGGTGGTACGGCATCGTGCGCTCGTCCTCCGGTGCCAGGACTCTCAGTCCGGGGCTTGGCGTGGAGTACCACAGCACGAGAGAGTACCGCCCGGAGGACGAGCTCCGCCACATCGACTGGAAAGCTACGGCTAGGCTCGGGAAACTCCACGTAAAGGTATTCGAGATGGAGACCCCCCTGAGAGTGCTCCTCGCGCTCGACGCTCAGAGTCACATGTTCATCGGTAGCCCCAGGTCTCTCTTCGAGTACTGCGCCGACCTAGTAGCAGCGCTAGCCAGCTACCTCCTCAAGCGCGGGGACAGGTTGGTGCTCTCGGTCATCACGGAGGACGGTGTAAGGCATACCAGTGAGGTCAGGGGCCATAGGGGGCTTGTAGAGGTACTCGACGTGCTCTCCAGCGTCGAGTGGCCGGCGCGCCCCCCGGTCCTGAGAGCGAAAACCCCTCCGTGGAGCGGGAGCCTGAGAGCTCTCGGTGAGTCTCTCGCGGACTTCTCAGCGGTCGTGCTCTTCTCCCCAGTCCTGGACGAGCGGAGGGCGCTCGAGATATCGGACCTGGCCAGGAGAGCGCGGGAGAGCGGAGTCGAGTTCATAGTGGTCGCCCCGTTGGTGACCTTCTTCAGCACGGCGAGCAGAGTGGACGACGCCGTGTACAAGGTCCTCCGCTTCAACATGGTGAGCAGGGAGATCAAGAATGTAAGACTACTGGAGGGGTCTGGAGTGCGAGTGATCAGACTATCTCCGCACAGGGCCTTGGAGAGAGTGGTCGCAGATCTCGAGAGGACCCGGATAACCAAGGCTCGGTGACCGTTCTAGCCTGTCTACGCGTGACGCTGGATCCTCCTCCCGTCCCGCCGGGAGCTTTTGGAGTGTGAGCGAGAACCCCCGCCCACCTCCTGCTGCGCGCTCTCGCTCGGGCTTCTCGCCCTACGTACCGAGCACACCGGCCCCGGCGATCGCTCGCGGGAGGTCGTCAAGCTCTACGCTGGGAGGAGATAGCCCTACGATCCCCACTCCCACGGCCGACCTCGCTATGAGCCTTGCGGCGGAGTTCGGCTGGGGCGCTAAAGCCTCCCGGAGACAGAGTTTTAAGCCTCGAAGCGCTTCCTGTTGCGGAGCCGGGGTGGCCGAGCGGTCTAAGGCGGCGGGCTGCAGTGGGGTGGAAACCCGCTCTCTCGCGGGTTCGAATCCCGCCCCCGGCTCCACTAGAGCGGGCTGCTAACGGAGGGGGTCTCGCCACTCCGCAGCCTCGCCCAACGAGAGGGGCGTCTCCTGGCCTACGGATTCCGTCCAGGGCGACATGGTGAGAGACTACTCGTGGAGCGACATGTAGCAGCCAGCTCTACGCTCGTAGATATCTCCAGACCTCTTCAGATCCTCCAGTATTCTCTCCAGCGTCCTACGGTCTATGTCGAGGGATTCCGCTACCCTCTCGAGATCCCTATGCTTTGCGCACTCCCCCCTCCTGGTGCTCTCCCTTATGTGCTCGAGTATCGCTATCTCCTTGTCCCTGAAGCTCTTCGGCTTTCCGGACATCAGTATGTCTATGTCCATCATCCCGGTCTCCACGTCCATCCCGACCTTCTCTAGCACCGCGTTCATCAGCCTCACGGCCTCTAGAGCGTCCTCGGGCTCGACCTCGTTCTTCAGCGCCATCCTCGCGTGGGCCTCCGAAAGTCTTATTAGGGCTTCAAGCTGCCTGGTCGTTATCGCTAGGGGTGCGTTGGGGTCCGAAGCGCTCCTCCTCCTGAGCTCGATGTAGTAGCTCTCGATGATCCTTCTAGCTTCCTCGGTCAGCTTAGGCTTCACGTACTTCCTCGCGTAGGCTACATACTTCCTCAAGAGGTCCGGGGGTATCTCCGCTCTCGCCCCCTCTATGCCGTGAACCTCTAGCACGTGCCTGACTATGTGTCTATCCCTCTCTACATCGGCCACGTCCTTGATCACAAATATGAGGTCGAACCTGGATAGTATGGTTACCGGGAGGTTTATGTTCCCCGAGAGTCCGAGGCTATCAACGTACCTCCCCCGCTTAGGGTTCCCGGCGGCGAGGACTGAAGCTCTGGCGCTAAGCCTCGCGTGAATGCCCGCTTTGGATATGGTCACCGTCCCCTGCTCCATGGCCTCGTGGATAGCGACTCTATCATCCTCCCTCATCTTATCAATCTCATCTATGGACACGATGCCCCCGTCTGCCAACACCATGGCTCCGGCCTCCAGGAAGAACTCTCCGGTCTGCTTATCCCTGATGACGGCTGCCGTTAGACCGGCGGCGGAGGAGCCCTTGCCCGTGGTGTAGAGGCCCCTGGGCGCTATCCTAGATGCGTACTGAAGGAGCTGGCTCTTGGCGGTGCCCGGATCTCCTATTATGAGGACGTGGATCTCTCCCCTTATCCTCGTCCCGTCGGGTAGGGTCTTGGGAACGCCCCCGAAGAGGAGGAGAGCAATGGCCTCTTTGAGGTCCCAGTATCCGTAGATGGCCGGGGCTATGCTGGCTATGATCTTCCTCCTTACCATGGGGTCTCGCGAGAGCTCCCTGATCTTGGCCTCGTCCTCCGGGCTTACGCTCACCTCCTCGAGGAGCCTCTGAGCGGGTATCACGTTGTTCGCTTCGACGCAGAAGTCGTACACCGGGGACAGCTTCCTGCCCTTCAGTCTCACTATCCCTATTAGAGTGACCCTGTCACCGGGCCTCGCGGTGTCCACTATGTCCTCCGTCAGCACCACGTCTATAGACCTGGGGAGCTGTCCGGGGGGTATGTCCTCGGGCCTCTCCTGCAGGGTCAGTAGCTGCCAGTCGACGAAGCTCGACTTCTCCAGGACCAGCCTGAAGGAGCCCCTCCGGGGGAAGCCGCTCTTCTCACTGCTCTCCTCGGGAGTCTCGCTCTCAGCTAAGCACTTGGGGCAGTACGCTGGCCTCTCCACCTCCTCGAGTTCTCTATCGTCTGGAGGCCAGCTGAACTCGTGCTGAGCACCGTCGGGTAGCACGTGGACGTATGTCGCTCTTACGATCTTCTCCCTCGGCGGCGTAGACCTCACCACGACTCCCTCGAGCATGACCAGTCTGTTCAGTAGGTCGCTCCGTATCTCCCTCATCGGCGTCGGCTTGACCCAACCCGTCAGCCTGCTGTAGAATCTCCGCACCTTCTCAGCGTACTCCCGGTTCATGCCCTCCACGACGGCCTTGATCGCTCTGGATAGAGCCTCCAGGGCGACCTGAGGTTCTCTGTCCAGGGCTAGGACAAGCCTCTCGTCGTACCTGACTAGGTCCTCGTAGTCCACCGGTATAGACTTCCTCTCGTAGTGAACCATTTCCTTGATCCGCTTAACGTACTTCCTCTCTCCGTACTCGTCGACGTAGTTCTGGAGAAAGTCCTGGAACTCTGTTACGTAGTCTACCTCCATCCCGGCGCTGTCCAGGGGCTGGCTATTCGGCATACCTCAACACCGAGTCCCTCCACGATCTGATAACCCTTCTCAGCAGAGTGTACAGCACCATCTCCTCCAGTACGTTGCTTACCTCGCTTACGTGTCTAGCCTCCAGGTACAGCGCCGCGCTCATCAGCTTACCCAGCCTCAGGTCAAGCATGTTGCTCAATACCCTCTTAAGCCTCTCCGCGGCAGAGAGGCTATCCGGGGTCTTCTCCTCGCCGAGCTTACGTATCGTCATCCCGGCGGAGAGGTATAGGTCCTCTCTCACATCTACCAGCTTTCCTCCCTTGGACGTCCTCTCCATGTGATAGTACCTAAACAGGTCGACGTCCCTCAGGGTTACGTCGCGGAGCTCTACGTAGCCGCCCCTACGCAACTCCAGAGCCAGCCACAGCGGTAGGCTGACCTCGTCACCCTTCCTAACGTTGATAGCCTCTCTTCCAACCATCACGACGCCAAGGTCTCGGAGGGCTATGGTCCTTACGCTACTCAGAAGCCTACGAACCCTGGTGAGAGCCATGTAAGCCTCGGGAGACGCTAGCATCTGGCTTCCACCCAAACTGAGGCTCATCTTTGGAAACGTATTAGCCTGAAGGTTAATAGGGTTCCTCACATGTAAGCTGCGAAGACCATGGCGTGGTCCTTGTCGTAGGGATCCAGGTGGACTACGTCCAAGATCTTAAAGTTGTTCGCCTCGAGAGTCCCTATCTCCCTTACGTATATCTCGTCAGGCTCCTTGGTGACATCGATGCTCCTGGCCTTGATAGCTAGGTAGAGGTGGCCCCCACTCTTGAGGAAGAGCCTGGCGTTGGCCGCGACGATGCTAGCCTGTTCCGGCTGGGCTATGTCGGCGTAGAGGACGTCGACTCGCGGTACTATCAGGGAGTACCTCTCGGGGAACCTAGCGTCAGCCAGTATGGGCACTATGTTCTTCCTGTAGTCGGCCACCGTGACGAGCTCTCTCATGACCCTGGGCGCGAACTCGACTGCGTAGATTCTCCCCCTGTGCTCAACTATGTCGGATATGTGGCTCGCGGTAGTCCCGCTGCCAGCGCCCAGGTAGAGCACCTTGCTTCCCGTAGATATCGCTAGCTCCTTTATCCCCTTGTAGAGAGCTGCTGCCAGCTTGCTCCTTATATGGTTCCACTCCCTGTACTCGACATTCCCGTAGTTGAAGAGCCACTCGCCGTAAACCCTCCGACCCGGAGTCAGGTTCTTGGTAGCCAGCCTGACGGACCCGTCCTCCAGCTCCACTATGTACACTCCCCTGTAACTCGAGTGCTCCTTTACCGACACTACCTCTACCACGGACCCACCTCTTTGGGTTGGCTTGGAAAGCTTATAATCTGTTCTCGTTCACTCACTTCTTCGAGCGCTTCCTCGTGGGTTTAGGAGGCCTCTGCGCTGGAGCCTTGGGAGGCTTTGCGTAGAGGGCCTTGACCTCCTCTATCCTGTCCTCGAGCAGCTTCCTGAGCCTCTCAGCGATGATGCGACCCGTGTAGAAGTCCGCCCTAGCGGCTATCGCGAGCTTCGTGGCCAGCGCCCTGGCTATCTTACCCCTCTGCCACCTGGGCGACTTGTGTATCTCCGGGTACTGGAAGATGACGCCGTGCTTGGGCGGCCTGCCCCCGGTCCTGAGGGCCCTGAAGAGGGCCTTCTCGGCTCCGAGCACCTGTATCGTGCTGGCCGGCAGCTTCGCCAGGTCCTCGAGGCTCCCAGCGAGACTCAAGAGGCGGGCTCCAAGTAGCGGGCCCACCAGCTCGGTTACGTTGGGGGCTACCTCCTTCATCACCTGCTCTAGGTAGTCCGTGAGGTCCCCCCTTATCTCGTAGAGCCTCAGGATCAGCTCGGCAAACGATTTCACCTTGTCCATGTCTAGCTCGGGCAGATCGGCGCCTATGCTCTCCCTAGCAGCCTTTGCTATCCTCTCCGCTCTGGCCTCCTTGATTCCGTGCTTAACCAGTCTCGCTGTAGCGAACTGCTGCCTAAGCCCCAGGGCCGATACCAGCCTCGCGTACTCCTCGTGCTCCTTCACCAGGTCGTCCAGCTCCGGGAAGTGTATGCTGTACCACTCCCTTAGCCTCGACGCGAAGAGGTTTATCGTCTTATCTACGTCGTCTATGGCTCTGATAGCCTGTATGGCTACGAGGTCCCTCTTTAAAGCCTCGCGCCTCAGCTTGGATCTCGTGGCTCCCATGGCTATCTCGTGGACTAGCTCCACGAACTCCTCCTCGCTCTTGACCAGACCCTCCTTGACAGCTATACCTGGGAGCATCTCCCTCAGCCTGGCGAGCATCTCCTCCCTAGGATCCACCACGTGGCTCAGGTTCCTCCGAGCTAGGAATGAGGCCTCGAGGTCCGAGGGAACGACAAAGACCACGTCAGGGCTGGCGATCCTACCGACTAGCTCCACGAACTCCTGGCTCACCTCCCCATCCTCTATCCTGAGAGCTCTCTCGATAATGTACCCGAGGTCCCTCGGCACTACGCTGTACTCCACCGAGCCGTCCTCTCTCATAGCCAGTGCCCCTATCACGGTCTCCATTAACGCTATTTTCATGTAGGCCCTCCCTCGATAGTAGTAACTTTGCCCATAATATAAGTGCTAGGCGAACGGCGTACCGGTAGCTGCCGACCCGCTTAGCGGAGGCGACACCGCGGGGAGTTACGCGGATAAATTATCCGGGAGGAGTCTAGCTCGGGCACTCGATGAGCTGTCGAGACAGCGTCTCCGCTTTCATCGAGAGGCACGGAATCTCCGGCTACCTGAAGAGGTTCCACATCGCCGTTACGACCGTCGATAGCGCGGTCAGGGCCACCGGTAGCCCACCGTCCAGCATAGTCAAGACTCTGGTGGTCAAAGTAGACGGCGGGTACGCGGCCGTAATCATCCCCGGGGACAGAAAGCTATCGCTCCAGAAGGTGGCCAGGGTTCTCGGATCCGAGAGCGCTAGGCTGGCTAGGCCGAGTGAGGTCAGGGACGCGACGGGCTTCGACGTGGGCGGAGTGTCCCCCCTGTCCGACTGCGTAAAGTCCTTGCGGACAGTCGTAGACCCTAGGGTCGTCGAGAAGGACTGGGTGTGGTGCGGGGGCGGCGACCCGCACTCCCTGGTCTACGTCTCCGTGAGAGACCTTGTTAGGGTCCTGCGACCGGTAGTAGCGGACGTCTCCGAGGGGTAGGTGGTTTGAGTGCCGGGAGGTGGTAGGGCCAGGGGGTACAGGGCGGAGAGAGAGTTAGTGATCCAGCTGTGGAGGAGGGGTTTCGCCGTCGTGAGGGCTCCGGCGAGCGGATCTAGGATAAGGAGGGCCGCATACCCCGACGTAGTCGCTATCAAGAGCGGGCGGGTAGCTGTGTTTGAGGTCAAGTCCAGGTCCAAGGAGGAGACGGTGTACATCGAGAGAGAGCAGGTGACGAAGCTCGCCGAGTTCGCCAAGAGAGCGGGGGGCAAGGCTTTCATCGCCGTCAGGATCTCGGAGAGGGGGTGGGTCTTCGTCCCGATAGAGAACCTGGAGCCGACGGAGACCGGCTACAAGGTCAAGAAGGAGGCTCTCGCAGAGGGCTTAAGCCTAGAGCAGCTCGAGGTATCTCTCGGCCTGAGGGAGACTCTACTAAAGTACACTAAGCCTCCGCAGGAGGCCGAGCGCTGAGCTCCCCCTGCCCTCGCCTTATCGGTTCCCGTTCGCGTGCCACGTACTAGGTCGCGCATCTCTTTCGAGAATCAGCTCTAAATCCCGGTGAGCTTGGGCGCGGGGGGCGTGCGGCCCCCGCCTTCGCCCAGCAGCTCACCTGCTCGAGGACTCCCCACGCCGTCCTCCATCCGGTGACCCGCGAACGCCGGTGCCGGGGGTTAGGTTGCTCCCTTCCGGGCCTGGCCGGGTTCCCCCCGCGAAGGCGGTAGACCCTCCCCTCCGGGAGGGCCTCCGCCACCACCGGCCCCGCGGGGCGGACTTCACCGCTGACGCGGGGGCCTCCGAGCGGGAGCCGCCGGGCGGGCTAGGTTACTGGCCCCGCCTTACGCCTTCGGGTACGGGAGGTGGCGAACTCCCAGCCCTACCCGCACGCCCCCGAGTGCTGTGTTTATGCTCGCTTATAACCACCTAGACTTCACGACTCTCCGATTCCCAGAGAGTGCTCTCGCTCACGCTCTCCAGAAGCCGCGCCGGGTCTTACAGCGTCACCTTCCTCTTATAGTACTCCCCAACGAGCACGTAGAGCGGCAGGAACTCTATCCTACCCAAGTACATGGACGCCATAAGCAGCGCTTTAGCTACCGCTGGGGTTGCCGAGCTCGTTATGCCGGTGGAGAGCCCTACGCAGGAGAGAGCCGAGGCGGCTTCAAAGAGAGAGTCCACGTAGCTGTAGCCCGCGAGACCCGAGGAGATTAGCGACAGGTGGAGGAGCACCGAGACCGATACCAGCGTGAGCGCGTAGAGGGAGACGTAGGAGAGCACGGCCACGAGCTCCTCGTCTCTGATCACCTCCCCGCCCACCCTCCTAACTACCACCGCGGGCTTCGGAATGAGCACCCTGCCCATCTCCCACAGCACCGATCTCACCATGATCGCTGCGCGCTTGATCTTAATGCCCCCGGAAGTCGAGAACGTGGCCCCTCCGACAACCATTGACAGGGTTATCACCACCTTCACGGCGTCCGGGTGCTCCCTCACCGGCGTGAGAGAGAAGCCCGTCGTGGTGAAGCCCGAGACTAGGTGGAAGCTCCAGGTCCAGAAGGACTGCTGGGAGTTGGTCGCGATCGCTGAGACCCCTAGCAGAGCGAGGAAGACTGCTAGGAGGGCGGCGAACCCCCTGACCTCTACGGACCTCGCGAATTCCCGAAGGCGGCCGAGGGTCAGGTTGTAGAGGTCCATGAAGTTGAGAGAGCCGATGACCATAACTACTACCGCTGAGAAAGCTACGAAGCCTCTCCCGGTCCAGAACCAGTAGCCTAGGCTCTCTGACCTAGAGGACATGCCTCCGGTGGCTATGGCCGTCATCGAGTGCATGAGCGAGTCTAGCGGTTCCATGCCCGATAGAGTGAACAGGAGAGCGCCGAGGATGGTATACGCTACGTATATGGTGAAGAGCCTTCTTGTTGTGGAGATCACCGTCGGGGCTAGCCTCGCTCCCCTCTCGACGGCGTAGACGCTCCTGATGGTCCTGTGGAGGAAGGGTAGGAAGACTCCAGAGAAGACTACGACTCCTAGCTCCCCGATCCACTGGGTCAAGGCCCTCCAGAATAGGACCACTCGGGGCAGGGCCTCGGGTCTGTCTACGACTGTGAGCCCTGTACCGGTAAACCCGCTCATGGACTCGAAGAGGGCGTCGAGCAGAGGCATGCCAATCGTATAGGAGTACAGGGCAGCTGAGAACAGCGGTGCGAGAAGCCAGAAGACGGAGACCACTAAGAGGGCGTCGACTATATCGACTATGAAGTACCTCCTCAGGGGGACTAGGACTGACAGCGACACCGCGCCGAAGGCTAGAGCTAGCTCGACGATCTTCAGGCTAGCCTCCCTCTCGGAGGGCTCTAGTGCGAGGACGTAGCCGCTCAAGCCCACGAGCAAGGCCACGGCGGAGACGGTTAGCAACAGCACTGCTAGTGTGGACGCGAAGCCCTTAGCCCTGCTGTACACCTCCATAGGGTCTCCGACAGTCTTTCCCGACAACATTTATTTGTCGGCTCGAAGCCGCTCCCGCGCTCAGCCCCCTGCGGAGGAGAGGTTGGGACTCGCTGCCCCGGGACCGCCTTCTGCTGGCAATCGAGCTGGCATAGCCTCGAGCGCGCTACTTCCTCGGGGTCTCAGGGGATCCAGAAGTGCCTTATATACGATATATAGAACCCCGCGACTATGGCGGTACCTATCACTCCAGCTACGTTGGGTCCCAGCGCGTGGTAGAGCACGTAGAGACCGGGTTTAGCGAGCTGTGCCTCCCTCTGCGCTACCCTAGCGGATATGGGGACCGCCGAGACGCCGGCGCACCCTATCACCGGGTTGACCTTACCCCTCGTAGCAAAGTAGAGCGACCAGGCGAACAACAGCCCCCCAGATGTGGAGACGGCGAACGCTATCAAGCCCAGGGCCAGTATCACGAAGGCCCTGATGACGAAGTCGAGGATGGCTATGGGGGAGGCCTCCGGCACGTACTGCAGCAGGAAATCGTAGGAGAGGGTCGCGCCCACTCCCAGCATCGTGAGTATGGTCGCTATGTCGAGGAGGGGGTCGGCCATGGTCTTGAAGTACCTCTCGAGCTCGGCTATCTTGGCGGAGGCCTCCTTGACGATGTTGCCCAGGGCTAGCGCTGCTACGAGCGGAAACGCTGCCGGGACCAGGGCGCCCACCACGAGGAGGCACACTAGCCAGAACACGAGTACGTGCCCCGGGGTCACCTCCCTGGGGCTCGGCATCTCCACGGCTCTGTACTTCCTCGGCACGAGGGCCCTAATTATGGGCGGCTGAATCACCGGTACCAAGGCGATGTAGCTGTAAACCGCGATCGTAAGGGGTCCCACTAGGTGGGGCGCTATGTTCACTGCGGTGTATATCGTTGTCGGTCCGTCAGCCCCGCCGACGACCCCTATGGCCATAGCCTCGTTCAGCCGGAATCCGAGGGTTAGAGCGGTGAGCGTTACCACGGTTATCCCGAGCTGAGCGGCGGAGCCTATCAGAGCGCCCGCGGGGAACGATATCAGCGGCCGGAAGTCCGAGAGCGCGCCTATGCCAGCGAATATGAGTATCGGGCCCACCTCGCTTCTGACCACGAGGTGGTATACCCATCCGAGGAGCGATGTAGCCTCCGGCGAGCACACCTTCGTGAAGCCCTCGAATTCTATCACGTTCACTAACCCCTTGATCCCTTCGAGCTCTGCCGGGAGCCGACCGCTCAGATTCTGGCACACGTACCTAGCTAGATGGAGGCCCGGCGCGTTAGCCAGGATCATCCCGAGGCCTATGGGTATCAGTAGAAGAGGCTCGACGCCCTTCTTCACAGCCAGCAACACTAGGACGGACCCCCAGACTATGAATATAGCACGTATGGCGAGCTCCTGGGGATCGCCCAGGGCCAGTCCGGGAAACAGTATGGAGGGATCCATGACTCAGCACCGCACTCGCATCTTCCCTCAAGAATAAAAGCCTTTGGAGGTCTCAGGCCAGTGGCATTAAGAGTTTTAAGTGCTGGCGCGAAGGAAAAACCCTGGGGGCCCGTAGCTTAGCCTGGTTAGAGCGCCCGGCTGATAACCGGGAGGTCCGGGGTTCGAATCCCCGCGGGCCCACCACGCGTTCGTACATGCCAGCTATCCACCGGTCTCTCGTCAATGTCCGAGAGACGGGGGGCGCGCACCAACCCCCCAGTTATGAGGAGGTAGCCCCGCGCGTGCCCGAGCGGACCATCGCTCTCGCCTCCCGCATGTAGGTTTGCGGTCGACGTAACTAACGTTAGGACGCCTTTGCGGAGGTAGCTTTTTAAACCTCCTAGCCGTATAGGCTTGGGGTGCTTAGGATCGTGGACATAATGACCCTCGCGCTGATCCTGGTCGTCCTCTTCATAGGCTTGCCCCTCCTGTCCTCGAGCATAAGGGTTCTGAAGGAGTACGAGAGGGGAGTGCTCTTCAGGCTCGGTAGGCTCGTGGGCACTAGAGGTCCGGGGATCTTCATCATAATACCCTTCGTGGACTCCCTGGCCAAGGTGGACCTCAGGATAATGACCATCGACGTCCCCAAGCAAGAGATAATCACCAGGGACAACGTCAGCGTCAAAGTCGACGCCGTAATATACTTCCGGGTCGACGACCCGGTAAGAGCTGTCGTGAGGGTCTCTAACTATATGTACGCTGTGTCTCTGCTGGCCCAGACCGTCCTCAGAGACGTGGTGGGGCAGGCAGAGCTGGACGACCTTTTGACCAAGAGGGAGGATATAAACAAGAGGATCCAGGGTATCATAGACGAGCTAACCGCCCCGTGGGGGGTCAAGGTGGTGGCCGTCACCCTGAAGTCCGTAGAGCTGCCTGAGAGCATGGTGAGAGCCATGGCCACCCAGGCAGAGGCCGAGAGGCTGAGGAGAGCCAGGATAATCCAGGCAGAGGCCGAGAGGCAGGCCGCCAGGATACTAGCCGAGGCCGCTCAGACCTACGAGGATAACCCGAAGGCCTTGAGGCTCAGGGAGCTGCAGACCTTGGTTGAGATAGCAAGGGAGAAGAACCTGATAATAGTCACGGAGAGCTCGTCCGTGGTCGGGACTTCGCTAGCTGCGGCAACGGCTGCGGCGCGCCAAGCGTCTCAGGTCGGTAAGTGATGATCCTTAGAACCGCGCACTCGTACCTCGCTCTACTCCTGCTTTCGGCACTCCTCCCCCAGATAACAGCTATCGCGATAGCTGACACAGTAAACGTTGGCTCCCTAGTCCTCGTTAGAGTGGTTCCGCCCTGGGACATTATCGATCCGGGCATCGCGGAGTGCGTCGTGGGAGCGATCGATTACGCCGAGTCGAGAGGGGTGAGCGTGCTGATAGAGCTGGAGACTTACGGTGGGTACCTGGACTCCGCGTTCACGATAGGAGATAGGCTAGCTACGTCCAGAGTACCCGTAATCGCCTACGTCTCCGGGGGAAAGGCCTTCAGCGCTGGCACGTTGATATCCCTTCCTGCACACGTACTCGTGCTCTCGCCGATAGCCACCATAGGAGCCATGCAGCCCGTAGCCCTGAACCCCGTGACTGGCCGGTACGAACCGATAAACGACACCAAGATAATCAACCCTATAATAGAGAAGGCCGTGTACTACGCGGAGCTCCGGGGCAGGAATGCGACCACCGCGAGGCTGTTCGTGACGAAGAACCTGGTTCTGAGCGCCTACGAGGCCGTGAAGTACGGTGTGGCCGACTACGTTGCGAGAGACTTCGGCGAGCTCCTCGAGTACTTGAGCGGGAGGAGAGTGACCGCGGGCGACGCTACCTACGTGATGTCCAAGCCTCTCAGAGTAGAGGAGTACTCGTGCGGCATCAGGTCCAGGTTCCTATCCATACTCTCCAACACTCTCCTCTCGAGCGTTTTGACGACCATCGGCATATTGGCTACCATATTCTCCATAGCCTCGGGAAGGCTCGAAGCCCTCCCCCTGGCCCTGGTGTTCTTGTTCCTCGGCCTAGTGGGCTCGGGGTTCAACCCCAACCTAATCTCCATCTTCCTCATACTGCTGGGAGCCGCACTCCTGTCTATAGAGCTGTTCGTGACCCCGGGCTTCGGAATACTCGGGATAAGCGGCATAGTGATGCTAAGCACGGGCTTTGCCCTTATGCCCACCGGGGGGCCCACATTCGTAGCTCCCGAAGCCGCGTTTCTCGCGATATCGAGGTACGTAGCCCTGGGGATAGGGGTGGGTCTCGGGTCTCTGATGGCCTTTATTCTGTACAAGGTCGTGCAAGCCAAGAGGCGGAGGGTGACGCTGTTCGAACTCGAGGGGAAGATAGGGAGGACCGTGGACCGCATACCAGCAGGCGGCGAGGGCTTCGTGATCGTCGAGGGGGAGTACTGGAAGGCGTGCTCCGATGAAGACATAGAGCCAAACTCTCCGGTAGTGGTAGTAGGCAGGAGGGGGAGCCTGCTGATAGTGAAGAAGCATGCTAGGGGTAGCTGACTTACCGCTCCACGATGGCCACGTTCCACCCTGGCTCTTCGACGTTATGAAGAGAGTGGCTGGGGCCGTAGTGAAGCTCGTCGTCTTCGAGTATGGACCTTCGCGTTTGCTGTCGAGACTTGCTAACCCGCTGTGGTTCCAGGCGTTTAACAATGTCATAGGGATGGACTGGGACAGTAGCGGGTCGACGACTATTACTACGGCAGTCCTGCGCGAGGTACTGGAGCGGGAGAACTTGGGGGTCTGGGCCGTTGGTGGGAAGGGGAGCAAGTCGCTGGAGGTTCCCAGGGACCTTAACATGCTGGCGGGCTCGGGCCTCATAAGCTCCAGTCTGGCCGACCGATTGACGCGGATCTCGAGGCTCACAGCCAAGACGGACTCGGCACTCCTCCAGGACGGTTTCTCCCTCTACCACCACGTGGTACTGTTCGACGAGGGGGGCGACTGGGTGGTCATACAGCAGGGTATGAACGCCGCCGAGAGATTGGCCAGGAGGTACCACCTCACGTGGGAGAGAGCGGATCCCAGCGACATCACCGTGGAGCCTCATAGCGGGGTCCTGTGCGAGAGGAGCACTATACCGCTAAACCTCAGCGCCAGAGACTCCCTCGGGAGCCGCAAAGTCGTGCTGGACCTGGTGCGAGAGGGGGCATCGAGGGTGGCCAGGCACCTGCGCGTAGTCAACGCCATCGTCAAGGGCTACAGACCCCTCTTCGGGGAGCCTCCCAGACCCATAGCTCCGGGCATCCCGTACTACAGGCCGGTCAAGCTTACTCGACGTCTCCTCGAGGTGCTGAATGAGGCGTACGATGTTCACCCGTCGAGCTTTCCAGAGCTTCTGCTCAGGACGAGGGTGGGTCCGGAGACTCTGAGGGCCCTATCGCTCATCTCTGAGCTGATCTACAGGGAGCCTCCTCCCCTGGGGGACGTAGAAGTCTACAGCCCGTTCAAGTACGCGTACGCTATGGGAGGCAAGGATGGGGTCCCCTATCCGGTCAGGAGGGACGTTGCCGAGAAGGTCGTGAGAGACCTGTACGAGATAGTGAGGGCTGCCGAGCTGAACCAGAGGGACAAGCTGAGAGCGTTCAGGTCTCTCTCCGAGCTGGCTCCGCCCGATCTAGTGCCCTTCTAGACTCTCTCCACCTCTATCTCTATATATGGAACGTATTTAAACCCCCTCTTCTCACTCCCGATCCTGACGTTCGCCAGCTTGATGCTATCTCCGAGCCTAGACTTGAGAGCGTTGTACAGGGTCACGGCCCTATAGATATTGTCCCCATAGCCCCTGATGACCACCGACTTAGCGCCCTGGTTGAAAATTATGGCTATAGACGCCATGTAATCGCTGATCGCCCTCTTCCCGACGCTTATCTTGTACGAGCTCGCCTCGCTCACTAAGGCTTCCCGGTAGTGTCAAGACGATTAAGTTAAATAAGTTTGCGGCGAAAGCCCTCGCGTCGAGAGGGGCACGGAAACCGCACACCCGCCTCCGAGGACTCTAACCTGGAAGGGCTCGCAAGCCTCAGCCCACCTCATTCCCACCGGGACGGTCTCCACGGGGGCTCGGAACAATGGCTGAAGCAGTGCTCCGAGCCCTCCGAGGATGACTCCGCCGCGTTAAACGGGGCTCCCACCTCGTTGGGCTTCACGGTCGCCCACGACCCCGCGAGCGAGGTGAAAGTCCCTCGGCTCGGCAGGTATCTAAAGACAAACGGTACCGGGAGCAGCGAGCTTAAATGCTGTTAATCTAAGTGTGTTAAGTAGGAGGGAGCTATAGCGAATCCGGGGTCCCCAACCACAAGCAAGGACCTCAGGTACCACTCGGTCGAACTCCTCAGACTCTACAAAGGGTTGATGAAGTATAGGGAGATCTCGGAGATCGTCGGGATCCCCCCTCCAGCTATCTGGCGCTACATCTCCCTCAGAGTGGTTCCGAGTCCCGAGAGAGCTGAGGAGATAGTTAGGGCGCTAACCTCCAAGGGCGTGGTCTCCAGGGTTATCGGGAGATACCTGAGGTTCAAGGACGGCGCTGTCGACACTAGCGGGATTCTAAGCAACGTCATGCTGCTCAAGATACTAGCTTACGTGGCCTTCTACAGCTTCAGCGACGTAGACACGGTCCTCACGGTAGAGCTGGATGGGGTGCCCGTAGCGACCCTCGTCGCAGACCTCTTCAAGTCCAAGCTTGCTGTAGCCCGCAAGGGGGTCCCCTTCACGTCCGAGGCCGTTTACGAAGTCGAGTACGTCTCGAGGGACCCTCCGTCTATAGTGAGGCTGCACCTGCCATCCTCAGGGCTGAGGAAGGGCGAGAGGACTCTAATAGTAGACGATATCATTAGGACCGGGAGAACCACGTCGGCTCTGATAAAGCTGATAAGGGGCGTCGGGGCTGAGCTGGTCGGAGTGTTCTCTCCGATCGCCATCGGAAGGAGCTGGCAGGAGACTCTAAAGGACCACCTGGATGTGATAGTCACGATACTAGAGGTCGAGGGGTAGGGACGAGTGGGACCGAGGGGCTCCTGGCGTTCGGTCGCGCGGTCTTTCGCGTCCGCTCTCACTATAGAGGTAGTCTCGCCGAAGATCAGTGGAGTCACGGCATCGGAGTCTCTGAAGGGGATGAGCTCTCCACGCTTCATCCACACATCGTTTTACGTATACGACACCATAATGGAGCTCTCCGCCTACGAGGGCTGCGCGCCTCTCGGGAGGACCCTGCTGAACCTCGTGAGCTCCGCTCTGGGGGACCCGGTTATCGGGACCAACACCTGCCTGGGCTACGGGCTGACCGCTATCTCTCTGGCATCATCCATACTCTACTCCCTCAGGGATGGAACCTGCGATGAGCCGGGGGAGTGCGTACTAGCCGGGTACGGGAGATTTGAGGAGTGTGCTAGGAAGGAGGGTCCCGACGAGTTGCTCAGGTCGATAGAGATCGCCGGTCCGAGCTACCACGGAAGGTACTACTCTCCAAGGATCCCGGGCAGCATATTCGACCTGCTGCTGGAATCGGCTCCTTGGGACCTGGTGGCCTACAACATAGTCAGCAGGTTCTCCGCGACTCTAGGGCTTTACGACCTCGCGAAGTCGGTGTCTGTGGATGAGCTCGTCGGGACCGCCGGTAGGCTGTACAGGTACGCCGCGAGCAGGTACCCCGACGGCATAGCGTTCAAGTCGGGAGGTGTCATGCTCTCTAGACTGGTACAGGAGATAGCCTCCAGCACGGCGGTAAGCGAGGGGGACGCGCGCAGCATCCTGGTCGGTGAGATCGGCGTGAACCTAGGCTCCGTCTCGGACATAGTCGGATCAGCGCTAGCCCTGGTCCTCCTCAAAAGAGAGTGGGGAGAGTAGCGTGATGTTGGCCGCCTCGAGGATAGCTAATCCCTACCACCTGGACTACGTAGTTAAAGTCGTCAAGCACTCCGAGGCCGACGTAGTACTGCTCTGCGGCGACGTCGGTATCAACGAGAAGTTTATGAGAGAGCTCTCCAGCCTTAGCCTCAGCATTCTAATGGTGTCCGGAGACGATGACGATATATACGTTATCAAGCTAGCGAGGAAGTACAACGTACTGATAGACGGGGGGACTACAGAGGTAGCCGGCGTTAGAGTCGGTGGCGTAGGAGCCATCAACACCTCTCTCGACATCTCCTCCCTCACGTCTCGCGTAGAGAGAATCGACGTGCTGCTGACGCACCTCCCACCCCACGGATGTCTGGACAGGCAGCCCCCCCTCTACATACCCACGGGGCTTAGATCCCTGCGCATGTTGCTCGAGGTCGTGAAGCCCTCGCTCGTTTTCGTAGGCCACAGCGCTAGACCCGGCCTAGACTACTGCGGAGGCGCGCTGGTGATAGGAGTAGCCGGCTTTCTCGTGCTCGTGGATTCCCCGAAGCCTCGGTGGGTGAGGTTTATACCGCTGGACCGGGCTCCTAGCTCAGGGCCCGCCAGTGAGCCGCGGTCCGACTAGCTGCAGGGTAGGATTCCTGGTTAACCCGATAGCCGGCATGGGTGGAGCCGTAGGGCTCAAGGGCACTGATGGAAGGCTTTACGTCGAGGCGCTGAAGAGGGGGGCTAAGCCTGTTGCCCCGGCTAGGGCCTTGAGGTTCCTCTCGAGGCTCTCGGAGGTCTGCTCCTGCCGTATAGAGCTGTTAGTGGCCGGGAGCGTTATGGGTTGCCGCTACGCCTCCGAGGCTTGCCTGGAGAGCTACGTCTGCCTGGACGTACCGGGCTCGAGCGAAACGACTAGAGAAGACACCGTGAGAGTAGTGAGAGAGTTCCTCCGTCTAGGAGTGGACGCTATAGTCTTCGTCGGAGGAGACGGCACCGCCCGGGACGTCCTGGAGGCCAGCGAGGGGCTCGTGCCCGTTCTCGGTGTCCCCTCAGGCGTCAAGGTATACTCCTCCGTCTTCGCCGTCTCTCCCGAGGCAGCTGCTGACATACTCTCGGACTACTGTCGGGGAGAGGGGGCCCTCGATGTCGGTGAAGTCGTGGACGTCAACGAAGAGGCTCTGCAGAACGACGCCCTGGAGATAAAGCCCTACGGTAGGGTATCCACGCTGTCCTCGGGAAACTTGAGGGTCGGCACTAAGGAATTCGGAGCGGCGGAGGACGTCGAGGGGCTGGTGGAGTACTTCGTGTCCGAAGTGTATAGACCGGGCGTTCTCTACATACTCGGACCCGGCTCCACCACGAGGGCTATAGCCACCGGGCTCGGGGTCAGCAAGACCCTCCTAGGATTCGACGCGGTCCTCGATGGGAGGCTCGTTGGCAAGGACCTCTCGGCGGAGGACATAAAGAGGCTCATTGCGACGTTTAAGGAGGTCTGTGTGGTCCTCTCAATAGTGGGCGGGCAGGGCTACCTCATAGGTAGGGGGAACCAGCAGCTGACGCCCGAGATCCTAAAGATGATCGGCAAGGATAGAATAATGGTGGTCAGCTCGAGGGGCAAGCTAAGGCGGTTAAGGCACGTCCTCGTGGACACGGGCGACCCAGACGTGGACAGGGAGTTCTCCGGTTACTACAGAGTCGTCACCGGGTTCGGTGAAGAGTACGTGGTAAAAGCGCTACCAGCTTCAGACCCCGAGGCCTTGAGGTCCCATCAGTCCCCAAGCGGGACCCCTCGGTAGCGGCTGTCATCTAGGAAACTCTAGGACGAACTTCTTCTTACTCTTCCACCAGGTCACGTATCTAACTCCGCTCTCCTTTAGGGTCCTGGCCAGTCCTTTGTCGGCCGTCAGCACGAACGCCTCAGCTCTCCCCAGGGAGTACTTGAGGATACACTCGTCCGTCCTGGAGCAGTCCGCGAACTCAACGAACCCCAGGGCAGCGCTCTGCTTGTTCAGCTCGGCCAGCGCTAGTCGGGCGGCAGCAGCCCTGCGCCCTCTACCGGTGGCCAATCTCTCCAACTCCCGTAGGACGGGCACGAGTAGTGAGACTCGGACTACTGGGCAATAGCCCCTAAGAATCTCCACGGCTTCTCTCAGCGGGTCTACGGCCTCCGCAACCAGCAGGAGGGCACTAGTGTCCGGTATCAGCTCGCACGTGCGGTACTCCTGGCTAGTCCCTGACAACGCCCCAACCGACGAGCCTCCACCTGTTCATAATGTTCCTGCTTATAGCTATCTTCATGCCCTTCCACGCGATGACCGGTTTGTCCACGAGCTCTACCTCGAACCAATCGCTGGTCAGCCTCTTAACCACGGCCATGGATATAGCGGTCCCGGCTGTCACTATTATCCTCTCGCCAGTCCTCAGGGGCGGGACCTTCTGCAACTCCTTAGTTCCCACAACCCTCTCGAAGAGGAAGTAGTCGGCGAGGAGGTGAGTCCTTGGCTGGGGTAGTTGGTCGGCGAGCCCCACGACAGATCCTACTAGCTTATCGGCCTTGGTTAGCGAAGGGTCTAGGCTCGTCCCTATAGCTACTAACCCGCCCGGCCTCGCCTCCTTGTAGGATCTCTCGCCGAATCTGATGCTCTCCACCCTTGTATACAGCTTTTTGTAGACGGTCCTGCCACCCTCGACCGTTCTCACCCCGGGGCTTATCTCTATCTCGTCCCCCACTCTAAACACTCCCCTAGTTACCGACCCCCCCACTACTCCACCAACGAGATTCTCGGGAGGGGTTCCGGGCTTGTTCACGTCGAAGGACCTCGCAACGAACATCAGGGGCTTGGCGGCTAGATCCCTCTCGGGGGTCTTGAAGAAGCCTTCGATCGCTGACAGCAATACGTCTATGTTTACTTTATGAAGAGCGCTCACAGGAATTATCGAAGCCCCCTCAGCGAACGTGCCGCTCAGAAAGGCCTTGATCTCCTCATAGTTCCTCTTAGCCCGCTCCCTGCTTACTACGTCGACCTTGTTCTGCACGACTATTACGTCCTTTACTCCCACTATCTCCAACGCCTTGAAGTGCTCCCTCGTCTGGGGCTGCGGGCATGGCTCGTTAGCTGCCACGACTAGGAGCGCGCTGTCCATTATGGCGGCACCCGAGAGCATGTTTGCCATCAGGACCTCGTGGCCTGGGGAGTCAACGAAGGACACGCTCCTCCTGTAGACCGGGTCGGGGCACTCGAGGGGGTCCGTGACGTACCTCTCGTGAGCGGATCTCCCCGGACACTCGTAGACGTCGGCGTCAGCGTACCCTAGCTTTATAGTCATGGACCTCAGGAGCTCCTCCGAGTGCCTCGACGTCCAGATACCGGTTATGGCTTGCACGAGAGTGGTCTTGCCGTGATCTACGTGGCCTACTACGCCGATGTTTATCTCTGGTTGCCTGAGTTCCTGCTCCATGGACTAGCCCCGCAACTCCTCGATGGTAAATCTCTCGACGAACGCCACCTCCCTCACTCCCTTAACGTACTTGAGTATATCGTACGCGGCCAGGGCCTTCGCGTACTGCACCTCCCTCCCCATTCTGAGCTCCCTTGGCAGCTCCGCGACGATCCTGCCCTGGTCAGCCTCCAGGCCGACCCTGATATCTTCCAGCTTTACCCCTCTGATCCTCCTCTTTATCAGGTGCTTCGCAGCCTCAACAGGGTCGTCGATGGCCTTGACTACCCGCATCTTAAGCCTCAGAGTCTTCCCAGCGAGAGCGTGGTTGAAGTCCACGATAACCCTCCCGCCCTCGACAGCTAGGATCCTCCCGACCTCGTCGTTTATCCTAACCTCCTTACCCACCTCGGGCCTGACATTCCGCCTCTCGAACACCCTCCTGGGGAATATCTTGACCTTAGCCGGGTCCCGAGGTCCGAAAGCCCTCTCCGGAGGTATTTCGAACTCCTTCTCTACACCGATCTCACAGCTCCTTAGCGCCTCCTCGAACCCTTGAAAAAACCTCCCCTCACCGACGACCATAACCTCGGGCTCGTAGGGGGCTCCCTCAACGTACTTCCTGTGGAGTTTCGCCTCGGCTTCCGATGTAGTATCGACGAGCTCGCCGGTGTCTTTTACGTATAGGGAGTACTCGACGACTACTACTTGTCCCTCTCTTACCACATACCCCACCTTAATTCAGTTTCCCGGACGTGCCTTAAAAGTGACGCGCTATCCTAAGGCGGCTAAGTCGCTCGTCCCTGGATACTCGTTTATCTGGGGGCTCTCGTCCGCGGGGGCTGCGAGGTCTCCGCGGGTTCATGAAGCAGCCGCCAAGCCGACGGACAGGGATCTCCGTCTAGAATGCTCTCTAAGCGCCTCAGAGCACGGTTTCCTCTTCCTGAGTCTTCGTGAAGGCCGACCCCTGCTCGGGGCCGGAGCGGACCGAGGCTTGCGAGCCTCTCCAAGGTATGCTGTAGGAAGGTGGTCCGGGGATTGGGTTAGCATCAGAGGGCGGGAGCCGAGTTCGAACGTCCAGAGCATGACCCTGTTGAGGCGCCGGGGGCGGGATTCGAACCCGCGCGGGGACGGTGCCCCAGTGGGTCTCACGTAGTGCCGGAACTCGAGCCCACCGCCTTAGGCCGCTCGGCCACCCCGGCCTACGTCCAGAAGTAGGGCGTGTGAGAGTTTAAGTATGTGGGTGCGCGCGAGAGTCTGTAGGCGCTATGACTAAAGCCTCTTCGAGGGCGCGCAGGACCCCCCTGGCCGCGCTTGGGAGATCTCCTGGTCTGACCGGTAACTATGGGGCAGAGCTTCCAGTTGGTGTTGCGGAACCCGCTTTCAAGCCCCCGAGGTTCGAGATCACGAGCTTCTTGATGAGTTCTTCTCCAGCCTTCAACGCGATGTCCAGAGCTGTTAACACCTCGGCCTCCGTAAAGCCTCCAGCCCCAGACTTCTGGAGGCCGGCGATCCTTCCGTCCTCCGATACTGCCACCACTAGCCTCGTCTCGGCTACGCTCTCCTCCTCTAGATCAGGATCGACGAACATGACGTTCTCAGCCTTGGCTATGGTTACCGTAATCACTCTGTTCCTCAGGGGGAGGGGCGATGCCCTGGTACCCCTGTCCACCCTCACGTTCCCCGATTCGTCGACTTCGACCTTGGGTAGGGAGGTGTTCATTAGCGCTGCGAGGGTCGCGATCGACGACGCGTCCACGAGGTTCCCGTCGTGGTCCAGCGCGTATATATCTATGTAGACCACCCAGACTCTCCTCCCGGGTACTATGACCAGCTTGCTCATGTCTATAGCCTTTAGCTCTCTTAGCGACCTATCTATCACCCTGGCCAGCTCTATAGCGTTCTCGTCTGGCGGCCCCGGCTCGAAAGTTGACAGCGCTGTGGGGACGAACTCCGCGTTTACGACTAGCGCCCCCTCGTTGGGAGCGTCTGGGTAGGGGCTCCCGACCTCGAGCTTAACCCCGGCCACGACTACGGTGTTGCCGAGCCTAACGAGGGCTGACCCGTCCGCGTTTCGCACGTAACCCGGCACTATCTCTATGGGTCTATACTCCATCAGACCCCGTCCGGAGCTCCTCATACCCTTCTTCAGTATGCTCACGATGGTGCTGGCCTTGAGCCTAGGTATTACAAGCTCTAGGGACGGAGTGTGCGACACTACTCCTCCACCCTAACCTTCATGTACTTGTCCCTGAGGGCCTCCCTAGACTTCTCGTAGATTTGAGCGGCTCCCTTGAGGGCCAGCTTTAGGGCTGCGTCAAACTCCTCCCTGGTGAGCACTCCGTTCAGCTGTAGGAGAGTGATGAGGCCTAAAGATGGGGCTACGGCTACCGGCATATCAGCCTCCCCGAACATGTCCTCGAGCTCATCTACGTCTAGCAGTAACACTCCATCGATCTTGCCCACAGCAACCCCGACCACGAGATCCCTCATGGGTACACCAGCGTCGGCGAGGGCGAGCGAGGCCGCAGTTACGGCAGCTGTTCTAGTACCCCCGTCCGCGTTTATCACCTCGATGAAGATGTCTATCGCCGTCCTGGGGAAGGTCTCGGACATGACTACCGGCTCTAGCGCCTCCCTTATCACCTTGGATAGCTCTACCTCCCTCCTGGTGAGCGCTGGCGACTTCCTTTCGTGAGTCGAGAATGAGAGCATGTGGTAGCGGCACCTGATTATCGCTCTGTCCGGGAGCAGTAGGTGCTTTTGAGGTATCTCCCTCGGTCCGTAGACCGCGGCCAAAACTTTGGTCCCACCGTACTCAACCAGGGCTGAGCCGGACGCCTTGTTCAGAGCTCCGACCGTTATCCTAACGGGTCTCAGCTCGTCGTACTTCCTCCCGTCGTGCCTCAGACCGTCCTCCCTAATCAGCCTTGGCCTCTCCACCTATCAGACCCCTCTTAACTTTCTCCCGGATAATAAACTCCTTGACCCTATCCGTCAGGCCCGGTATATGAGCCTCCCTCTCTATCTTGAGTATCGCCATCACCAAGACGTCCTCCAGCTCCTTGTTCGGGCAGTTGATGAGTATCCTACCATTCCTCGCTACCAACACCTCACACCCGGTCTCGCCCTCCAGGAGCTGGTGCATGGAGCCCTTGCGTCCTATTACTCTCGCGACCTTCACCGGGCTTATCTCGACTATCGTTCCCCGGGTCACCTTTCCCAGGCCCTTACCCTTCGTGGTCACTACGGGCCCTCTGTTTCTGTCGAACACCTCTACCTTGGCCAGCACGGTATCCCCTACCGCCAAGTACCTGCTGAGGTCCTCCTTGGCCGGGTTCACCGGTCTCCCTAGAAAGTCCACAGCGTAGAGTGTGGCCGTGAAGGGGGCTCTTATGTCTAGCTCCCACGACGTGAGACCTAGGTCGACTACGTAACCTACGACCAGGTCCTCCGGTTGCGGAACGTAGCAGCCCTCGAGAGGTATCACGGCTATCTCCTTAGTCTCGTTGTTGATCTGCGCTAGGCCGACGACCGCTGCCACGTACTTCTTGTTGACCTTAACCACGTAGCTGGGAGTCAAGACCTTGTAGTCCCCCTCGGCGAAGGCCTCACCGGGAACTACGAGGACCCTACGCGCTTCCTGCGACTCCATCAGAACACCTCTATCTTGACCTCCGACTGCCCCCTGGTGACCCTGTTTACCTTGTCTATGACCTCTTGCTGCAGGCCCGCGGGCACTTCAAACTCTATCTCGTAGCTACCGTCCCTGCTCCACTGCTCCGCCTTCACCTCTCCTAGCTTTCTCAATTCCTGCACCGCCCTAGCGGCTACCTCGGGAGGGACCCTGATTCTGAACCTAGCCCTAGCTATTCTGATCGGCAGTATCCTCGAAATGGTTTTGACTATAGCCGCGGCCTGCTCCTCGACGCTCTTGTAGAGGTCTATGACGACCCTGGCCTCCTCCATAGCCTTCTCGATCCTTTGGGGGGGTATGGGCGTCTTAGTCTTCGGGTCTACAGCTGATCTGGCTATGTAGTTCACTATCTGCCTCCTCCTGCTCTCCAGCATCCTCCTCCTCTGCTCGGTGGTGAGCTGGAGCTCTCCCTTCTTTATTATCGCGTCGGCTACGACCCTGATATCGTCAGTGCCGAAGACCCTGACCAGCTCCTCCGGAGACGCCTTGTCCCCCTTCCGCACGTCTTTGTATACGTAGTCCCCCTTCAGGACCTCGTCGAGGTCCAGCTTCTTACCCTCCCTGTACTCGAGGGCCTTCTCAGGGTCTACAAGGATCTCGAACCTGTGGCCCTTGACCTCGTACCTCGCGATTACGTACTCTCTGCCTCTACTACTCATCTATCTGCACCGGCCTCCACGATGAGCTTTCTTATCTCCTCTATCGCCAGCTTTCTGAAGATAGCCTCTTTCGCGTCTATGTACCCCACCTCGACGTACTGCGGGTCGAGGGGGCCCTCGCTACTAGTCCTCAGAGCCCTGAGAGCCAACAGCATCTGCTCCTTAGCGTCCATTCTCTCGTCGTAGTTCTTCTCGAGGTACTGGGTCGCGGCCTGCTCCCCCATCCCTACAGCGAGGGCGTTGTACCCGAAGTAGTAGCCGTTTATCTCGGTCCTGAAGAGCCTGACCCCCCTCCTGTCCACTCCGAGGAATATCAGAGAGACCCCGAAGGGCCTCACGCCTGCGTGCTGAGTGTAGAGCTGCTTTATATCGCAGACGTACCTCGTCAGTAGCTCGACGTCTATCTGCTCGTCGTAGACGAACCTGTAGTTCATGGCTACCTGCCTGGCGTAATCTATGAGGACCCTTCCATCGGCTGCCAAGCCCGCGAACGAGGCTCCTATGTGCGTGTCTATCACGTAGACTTTCTCGACGGACCTCACGTCTATCAGCGGGGCTATCTTCCTCTTCTCAGCCACCATGACACCGCCCTTGTCGGTCTTGGTAGCGATAGTGGTCCAGCCCTTCCTTATGTTCTCGGACGCGTACTCTACCTGGTAGAGCTTTCCGTCTGGCGAGAACACCGTAATGGCCCTATCGTACCCCAAAGCCGGGGGTCCGAACGCCATACCCAGCCGCACCCGTGTCTTCTAGCTGTTCCGTAAAATAAGTTGAGTCCGCGATGATCCGCTCTCGCGACCGCTCTGCGGGTTCCCCGGTTCCGGGCTCTAACCGACGGCTTGCGTTACTGCTCGACCTACGATACGCCTAGGTACAGCTTCGCGAACTCTCTGTGACTTAGCAGCTCCCGCGGGTCCCCCTCGTAGCGGATAGTTCCGCTAACCAGGAGATAGGCCCTGTCAGCAATCTGGAGGGCCCTCGCAGCGTGCTGCTCCACCAGGATGACCGATATCTTCAGCTCGTCCCTGAGCTCGACGACCTTCTCGTGCACCTTCTTAACGAATATCGGGGCAAGGTCTGTCGTGACCTCGTCTAGTAGCATTACCTTCGGCTCCTTCATTAGCCCCAAGCCTATGGCTAGCATCCTCCTCTCGCCACCGCTTAAAGTTCCAGCCCTCCTGCTCCTGAAGTTCTTCAGCACCGGAAACATCCCGAAGACCAGCTCCAGCCTATCCGCTAGCTTGCTCTGGCCAAGCATGTACCCTGCTACCCTCAGGTTCTCCTCGACGGTGAGGTTAGCGAACACGTTGCCCATCTGCGGGACGTAGGATATCCCGAGTCTCGAGATCTTGTGGGGAGGCAGGCCTGTTATGTCGCGGTCCTCGAAGTACACTTTCCCGTCGTGTATCGTCGCGAGCCCGGTGATGCTGTTGAGCAGAGTAGTCTTCCCAGCCCCGTTAGGTCCGACCACAACCGTTATTTTACCGGGCTCGGCCTCCACGTTCACGTCGAAGAGCACTCTCAGCTTTCCATAGCCCGAGGTTAGATCTCGCACCCTGATCATATCATTCACCTATGTAGACCTTGATGACATTGGGATCGTTGGCTACCTCGCTGGGAGTTCCCTCCGAAATCACCGACCCGCGGTCCATAACGTACACGTAGTCCGCGAAGGGCAGTGCTATGTCTATCCTGTGCTCGATCACGAGGAACGTCACGTCCATCGACTTGGTCAGGCTCCGGACGTGTCTGAAAATCTCGTGAGAGTATGCGGGGTCCGTGCCCCCTATCGGTTCATCGAGGGCTATAAGCTTAGCACCGGTGGCCAGAGCCCTGGCCACCTCGAGCATCTTCAGCTGACCCGCGCCCAGTCTGTACGCCTCCCAGTCCCAGTAGTCCTTCAGTCCCACCTTTCCCAGGATCTCGAAGGCCCTCCTCACTCTCTCTTCCTCCTCCTTGACCCAGAACCGCCTAAGGGGGGCGGCGAGGGGGTTCTCGCCCCTCTCCCCCAGGGCCACGAGCACGTTCTCCAACACCGTTAGGGCTAGGAACGGCTGAGGTATCTGGAAGGTCCTAACGAACCCCGACTTATAGACCCTATGGGGGGGCCAACCGGTGATGTCCAGCCTCCTCTTCTCATCGTTGAACGGATCGAAGAAGACCCGGCCGCCGTCCGGCTTAAGGACCCCCGTGCAGACGTTTACGAAGGTGGTCTTCCCGGCTCCGTTGGGTCCTATGAGCAAGGTCATGCTGTTGCGCTTCACTTTGATGTTCACACCATTGACCGCGACCAGACCGCCGAATCTCTTCACCAGGTCGCACGTCTCGAGTATGAAGGACAGAGTACCACCCTCACGACGCTCTTCTCGTAACATTATTGAGGGTTAGAGCTAAAAAAGCTTTGGAGGGTTGTCCTAGGAGCTGTACCACGTTATGGTTCCCGTTAGGACGCTGTAGATTCCGGCGACCCTCCACTCGTACTTGTCGTCGATCTTAACGACGGCCCAGATGTCGTAATCGCCGACGCTCCTGTCTCCGTTTTCGTCGAGCTCTATGTAACCAGAAGCGCCTATGTATCTCTCCAGCACCAAGGGTATTACTCTCAGGACGGCCTCCGGGTCGTATGCGTTGACCGCGTCGAGGGCTAGAGCTAGAGTCCACGCTATGTCGTACACGAAATACGCATAGCCCATAGGCTCCATGCCCAGCTTGCTCAGAATCAGCTCCCGTATCTTAGCCCCGTGCGGCGAGATCCCGGGCGAGGTCATAGTGTTGTAGAACTCGACCGCTATGACCATCTCGGCTACTGCGGGGTCCAGGAGGGGTGTGATACCGGCCGTACCGTCAGAGCCCTGCCACTTGACCTCCCACAGGATCGGGTAGGCCTTGGCCGCCGCGAACACCGCGGCAGCCTCCTCGAAGCTTATCAGGAGTATCCCGACCTTGTCCTTGCCGTAAGCAGCAGCGGCCCTGCTAACAGCATCGGCCAGCCTAGCGGCCTCGACGGAGAACTCCTTGGCCGCGGGATCGTACCTTATGGCGTCGTCCCCCAGGACTCCGCAGCTCTCCCCGCTAGCTTTGCATATCTCCCTAAAGTGGTCCAGGGTGTACATAGCGAGACCGTCACCCCAGGTATCCCCCCTCCACATCGGTATGACCCACCTCATCCCGCGCAGCCACATGATCCTGGCTATGGCCTTGCCCTGGTATACATCGTTCAGCGTAAACCTTAGGGCCATGTCCTTCAGGGCTAAGGCCGGGGAGGTCGATGATGGCGAGATTATCAGTATCCTGTTCGCGTTGCAGTAGCCGAGGGCCTCCGACAGCTCAGCGCTAGAGGTCCCACCTATGAATATCTTAATGCCGGCTCCGTGAAGGGCCATAAGCTTGTCGAGATGGACCTTGGGATCCGTCGCCGTGTCCTCGATGACGAACTTTATTCTCCACGGCCTTCCGAGCGAGGCTAGGTACCCGTTTATCTCGCTCTCGGCCAGCTCGAGGACGACCTTGTACTGGGCTCCGAAGGTCGACAACACACCAGTGAGGGTTATCAGGGCGCCGATCCTGACCTCGCCAGTGAGTCCTACCGGTGCTACCGGGGCGGTCACCGTTACCGTAACAGCCTCTGGCCTCGGTGCTACTGCCCAGCCTGCGGCAAACCCAGCTACCACGCCCAGTACCAGTAGAATCACTGCTAGGATGTAGGGTAACCTAGCTGGTGCGGACATAGGGCTACCCACCGTTTCACATCTAGGAGTATTTAAACTTTAAGCTAATAAAAAGCTTAAATCTCGGAGCTTCCCGCAGTACTGGGTGTTCCACCTGATAGACCTGTTGGTCAAGGCGATCGCGTACTCCAGCTGCATAGGGATAGGAGCGGCATCCATCACGCTCATATACAATGCTACGAGGACCTTCAACTTCACGCACGCGTCTCTGGTCGCCTGGGGCATGTACATAGTCTTCGCTCTCACGCACCTCGTCGGGTACACGCCCTACCACCACCTGCCCTTCGCTGCTCTCTTCTGCGGGCTCATCGGTGGTGCTACCTACCTATCGGTGAACAGGAGACTTCTCAAGGCTAAAGCGAGTCCTGTAACCCTGATGATGTCGACCCTCGGCGTGGACCTCATACTCTTCGGGTTCCTGAACGTTTTCTCGGACTACCTGCTCAGGGTCTATAGGCTGCCAGCGAA